>JADIMD010000062.1 GCA_017695015.1 Candidatus Cryptobacteroides faecigallinarum
CATCCATGCCTTATCTTTGCAGACAAAACCGAAAGATATGATACCGTTTCTCAGGCAGGTGGCGCAGAAATATTGTTCGGAAGGGAAGATGGAAGGGAGCTGTTTCATTTTCCCGAACAGGCGTTCGATGGTCTTTTCCCAGAAATATGTCGCGGAAGCAGTCTCCGGATCAGCTTCAGGCATCCCTGTGATGATGCCGCAGATGTTCACGGAAAACGATTTCTTCTATAAGTTGAATGATGTCCCGGTCACGGACAGGATCACTTTGCTGCTGAAGCTGTATGAATGTTATAAGGACTTGAACCCCAAGGCGGAGCCGTTGGATGAGTTCATATTCTGGGGAGATGTTATCCTTTCCGATTTCAATGATGCGGACAAGTATCTGGCAGACCCCCATCAGCTTTTCACAAATGTTTCCGATTTCAAGGCGCTTCAGGACAATTATTCATATCTGTCGGAAAGGCAGAGGGCCGCTCTCGAAAGGTTTGTCAGTCACTTCAATGAGCGGAGTTCGAGGCTTACGGCCGATATCGGTTCAGACAGGCCTGATGTCAAGGCGAGGTTCCTTCAGATATGGAATATCTTGGAGCCATTGTATTTTTCGTTCAACAGGGCTTTGGAAAAGGAAGGCTGTGCATACGAGGGGATGGTATACAGGGGGGCGGTCAAGCTTCTGGACAGCATTTCGGCGGCAGACCTCCCTGCGAAGTTTTTCCCTGGTGTCGAAAGGTTCGTGTTCGTAGGGCTTAATGCCTTGAATGAGTGTGAAAAGGCTGTGATGAGAAAAATGAGGGATGCATCGGTGGCCGAGTTCTGCTGGGACTGGTCGGGCGACATGATAAGGGACAGCAGGAACAAGTCTTCTTTCTTCATGGCGGACAATGTCAGGGAGTTCCCCCAGGCATACCGGTGGGATGAAGATGGTCTCGGAAAGCCTTCTTTCCATGTCATCAGCGTGCCTTCTTCGGTGGGGCAGGTCAAGATAGTCCCTGACATCATAAAGGACAGGGAGGATTGTGCCGTTGTCCTTCCTGACGAGCATCTCCTGATGCCTCTGCTTGACAGTATTCCTCCTGAAATCGAGGATATCAATGTAACTATGGGATATGACATGTCATCGAGTGCTTTCTATTCGCTCATGTCGGACATATCCGCCCTGCAGCTGCATTTGCGCGAGAGGAATGGAGAATGGGGATTCTACTACAGACAGGTGTGGTCAATCTTTTCAAACGGCATATTCAAAAAGGTGGCAGACCCGGAAAGCTTGGAGCAGGCAGACAGGATAAAGCAGGACAAGAAGGTTTTCATCCCCCAGTCGGATTTTGGGAGCAGCCGCCTGATGCAGCTCATTTTCAGACCTGTCATAAGGGATATGAAGTCGGCCGACCCGGTGCAGATCAAGGAGTTTGCCCGTTATCAGCTGGAGGTCATATCTGAAATGGCTTCGAAGTTCGGCCAGTCCGACGGAATGATTGTGGAGGCAGAGTTCGCACGGGCGTATTATTGCGATGTGACCAGGCTTTCTTCCTATGATCTTCCTGTCCTTCCGTTGACCTATATCCGTCTTCTTGACCAGATTGCCGGCAATGAATCCGTCCCTTTCAAAGGTGAGCCGTTAAGGGGGCTGCAGATTATGGGACCGCTGGAGACGAGGGCTCTTGATTTCACCAATCTGGTCATCCTGTCCGCAAATGAAGGCACTTTCCCGAGACGGAATGTGAGTTCGTCTTTCATCCCGGCCGAGTTGCGCAAAGGGTTCGGTCTGCCCACATATGAGTATCAGGATGCGATATGGGCATATTATTTCTACAGAATGGTGCAGAGGGCGGAAAATGTATGGATGCTCTATGATTCCAGGACAGAAGGGCTTCATACGGGAGAGGAGAGCCGTTACATCAGCCAGCTGATCTACCATTTCAGGCTGCCCGTACACAGGTATGTGGCAGGATCGCCTCTCGGAGAAACGGAAACAGGTACATGCATAGAGAAAAGCAGGGACGACATAAGGCTGATACATTCAAGGAACCTTTCCGCGACTTCAATCCAGAATTATCTGGCATGTCCAGCCAAGTTCTATTACAGTACGGTGAGGGGGTTGAAGGCCGCTGATGAAGTGGTGGAATCCCTTGATACCGGGATGTTCGGCACTGTCTATCATGACCTGATGTGGGCTTTGTTTGCTGGCGAGGAGGCAATGTCAGACTACGGTATCATGGACAGGAGGACGAGTGTGCCGTCGGTTGTCTTGCAGCAGAAGAAAGTCTCCAGGGAGTACCTCGATTCGTGGCTTTCCAGGGATGATGATATACGAAGGAAGGTCAAGAGTTTGATACTCAATGAACTGAATGCTCCAGAGCTGACAGGGAGGAATATAGTTACCGCCGATGTCATCGTGAAGTATGTGAAGAAAACCATAGAGAGGGATATAGAGTTCCTCGACAATGCAGGGGCGGATGCATTCGAGATTATCGGCACGGAGAAAGAGTTTACGGCGGAATTTGCAGGATTCTCTTTCAAAGGATATGTCGACAGGATAGACAGCTGCGCTCCGGGGACATTGAGGGTGAATGACTACAAGACAGGGAAGGTCTCAGATGACGATATGTTCATAAATGATACAAATGCCCTGAAGATTGCCGATGCCGTGTTCGGAGACGACAATTCCGCGAGACCCAAGATTGCACTCCAGTTTTTCATATATGATATGCTTCTGAAGAAGAACGGTTTCGATGCGCAGATCTATAATTCAATCTACCAGACATCCAGAATTTTCAAGGAGCCGGTGCAGGCGGTGCCTTTGTGCGAAGATTTCTATTCTCTGATGGAGGAAAGGCTTGAGGCTCTTCTTGCAGAGCTGGACAATCCGGATGTCCCGTTCAGCCGCACAGGAGACATGAGGACATGTGAATATTGTGATTTCAGAAAAATTTGCGGAAGATGATACAGATAATGAAGGCCTCGGCAGGGTCGGGCAAGACATACAACCTTGCCAGAAAATATATAGAACTTCTGTTCAGGAAGAAAGAAAGGTATGCATACAGGCATATCCTTGCTGTCACTTTCACCAACAAGGCGACTGACGAGATGAAGACCAGGATAATGCATGAGCTCTTTGTCCTTGCAGACAACCCGGGCGATTCGGATTACATGGATTATTTCATCCCTTCTGTTTTCCCGGACGAGGAAAGCCTGAAAAATGCTGCTGATCAGATTCTGTGCGACATGCTGCATGATTACAGCGCATTTTCCGTCAGTACCATAGACAGGTTTTTCCAGCAGACCCTGAAGGCTTTTTCAAGAGAGATTGGGCAGTTCGCATCTTATCAGGTCGAGCTGGACAAGGATTCTCTTGTCGTGGAAAGTGTCGACAGAATCCTCGATTCATTGACTGAAAAGGACAGGGATAAGCTTCAGTGGCTCACCGACAGCGCAATGGACAGGATAGAGCAGGGGAACCGCTATGCTTTGGAGTCCGATCTCGTGGAAATGGCAAAGCGGTTGAAATCGGATGAGCACAGGGCTGCCGTAGAGAAGGCTGGTGCAGTCGAATCCGAGGCGTATTCGATGGAAAACCTTGGCAAGATGCGCAAAGGATGTCTCAGTATCATAAAGGATTTCGAATCTTCGTTGTCTCTGGCGGCCAGGAATGTGCTCCAGTCAGTCAGCGACGCGGGACTTGAGCCGGAAGATTTCAGAAACCATTTTGTCTCGGCAGTGTCCAGATATGCCGACATAAGACGGGGAGATGTCCTGAAGAGGCCCACTGACACTTTTTTCAGGAATTCAATGGACAGGGACAGATGGTTTGTCAAATCCAAGTCGAAGGCTGTCAGGGATGCATCTTATCCGGGGATAGAGATCAGCCTTCAGGAATTCTGCTCGATGTTCGGAGCTCCGTACAGGCTTTACAGGACTGCAACCATTATCAAGGCACAGCTCTATAACCTCGGGATAGCTTCCGAGCTTTACCGTGAATTCGATGCTCTGATGAAAGAGAAGAATGTCTTGAGCATCGATGATTCGAATACGATTCTGAAAGATATAATATCCGGATCCGATGCCCCTTTCATATATGAAAAGACAGGTGTAAGATATGACAATTTCCTGTTGGACGAATTCCAGGACACTTCGAGGATACAGTGGGATAACTTCCTGCCGCTTCTCAAGGAGAGTGTCAGCAAAGGCTGCGAATGCCTTGTGGTAGGTGATGTGAAGCAGAGCATATACAGATGGAGAGGCTCTGACTGGAATCTTCTCGGCAAGGAACTCCAGCAGGTGATGCAGGAAACTGAAGTCAGCACTTTGGACACCAATTTCCGAAGCTGCAGGACAATAGTGGATTTCAACAACAGGTTTTTCAGGTCCGTGTCAGAAGATCTGGACAGGATTTACGGGGAAGTGTCAGGATGCAGGGATTTTCATGAAATCAGCCAGATATATTCCGATGTCGTGCAGAAATGCAGGTCGGAAGAATCTGGTATCGTATCCATTACTTTCTGTGACAAGGAGATGGAGCTGCAGAAAGTGCTTGACGCCATAATGGAGGCCAGGGCTGGAGGCGCTTCACTGAAGGACATGGCGATATTGGTGCGCAACAGCATTTCAGGGGCGCGGATAGCGGAGTTCCTGATTGCCGAAGGAATCAAGGTCGTTACTGACGACACATTGAAAATCAAGTCTTCTGCATCGGTGCGCAGGTTGGTGTCCATGCTTTCCTATATGGACAATCCGGCTGACAGTATCAGCGGCTATATGGTCTCGTCCATGCAGGTGGCTTTCCCGGACGAATACCATTCATTGACAGGGTTGTGTGAATACCTGTTGCGCGAGATGCAGAAAGAGGATGCCGGGATGATAGATGCGGAGATTCTGTATATCCAGTCTTTCCTTGACCAGGTTTCGGATTATTCGAGAATCAACGGCAACGGATTGAGAGGTTTCCTCAAATACTGGGACAGCGTTGACCCTGCGATAGCTTCCCCTGATGCAGGCGACAGCGTGAGGATAATGACGGTCCACAAATCCAAAGGTCTGGATTTCGGCTATGTCATCTTTCCGTTTGTTGAAGATGTGACCCTGTACAAGCATGGCAGGCACTGGTGCTCTCCTGATTTTTCCGGCACTCCTCTCGGGGATGCGGCAAGAAGTGTGTATGATGTGGTCCTTTCTTCCGAAAGCACGGACACAATGTTTGCAGACGATTATCTGGACGAGCTTCAGAAGCAATATGTAGATAACATAAATGTGATGTATGTGGCTTTGACCAGGGCGAGGAAGGGGATGCATATCATAGGGGAGCTTCCGTCCGACAAGTTCAGGGAATCTGTCGAATCGGGCATGACGGGCAAGTTTTCCGATTTTTCACAGGCCCTGTTTTCCCATGCTGCAGGTCTCGGGCTGGAGAGGAATGAGGAAGAGGACGGTGCCATACGGTTTACTGCAGGACAGATGCCTGACAACTGGACAGGTAAAAGGGATAATGCTGCATCTGACATATGGAAAATGTCATTCAAGTCCTGGCCTCTCAACAGCGCGACGGGGAAGCAGAGACTGGTTGTAAGCCGCAGCCTGTATGACTTTTTCTCCGAAGACGGGGAAGCAGGTGTGAAGGCTTCGAGCAGGATCAGGGGAATTGTTCTGCATGAGATACTTTCCGGAATCAGGGTGCTGGAGGATCTCGACATGGCCGTCAAGAAGGCCGTTATGGACGGGAATATTGACAGTGAAGCTGCCCGTGAGGCGAGAGAGCTTCTGAACGGGAGGATACGGTCGGCCATTGGCAGAGGCTGGTTTTCCCCTGGGAACAGGATTTACAACGAGGCTGACATCATCGGCTCTGACGGCATGCTCCACCGTCCTGACAGGGTGGAGATAACTCC
The DNA here is from genome assembly GCA_017695015.1 of Candidatus Cryptobacteroides faecigallinarum. Taxonomy (GTDB): domain Bacteria; phylum Bacteroidota; class Bacteroidia; order Bacteroidales; family UBA932; genus Cryptobacteroides; species Cryptobacteroides faecigallinarum. The sequence goes on from JADIMD010000062.1 coordinate 5,880, forward strand.
GGACAATCAGGTGAGGATAGTCGACTATAAATTCGGCAGGTCTGAAGAGTCGCACAAGGTCCAGGTGTCAGAATATGCTGACCTGTACAGAAAGATGGGGTACAGCGAGGTATACGCTGCCGTGTGGTATGTGATTCCGGATGAAGAAATAAGTGTATGCAGACTGTGACAGGATAAATTTTATTATCTTTGCAGTTTGTGATTTAACAGATAAACTACAGTTGTCATATATGGAAAACGGAGATCAGAACGGCTGCAAGCTCCTGTACAATACAGAGCGCAAGAGCCTGAAGCTTCCTGAATACGGACGCAATGTGCAGAAGATGGTGGAATACTTGCGTACTATTCCTGACAGGGAGAAACGGAACGAGCAGGCGAGGGCAGTGGTCAAGGTAATGGAGATTGTCAATCCCCAGGTGCATCTGCAGGAGAATTATGAGCAGAAACTGTGGGACCATCTTTATATAATTGCAGATTTCAACCTGGATGTGGATTCTCCATATCCGATGCCTAATCCTGACAAGTTCACTATCCCTCCCGATGTTGTCCCTGTCAGCAAGAAGCCTATCAAGGCGACGCATTACGGGCGCAATATCGAGAATATCATCGACCTGATAGCAGGTATGGAGGAGGGTGAAGCCAGGAATGCGGCCATCCGTTCCATCGCTGTGTATATGAGGCAGCAGTATCTTATATGGAACAAGGATTCAGTGGCTGACGAGACTATTTTCCACGATATAGAAGTCCTGTCCGAAGGCAGGATACATGTGCCAGAGGACATGCATCTGTCGAGGATTTCTTCGGATGCTAATTTCTCCCGTCCAGGTGCGGGATCCGGCAACAACAGGTCCGGACATTATCAGAGATACGGTAACCAGAGGAAAAATCAGAGGAGCAAATAGGTTATGCCCCGTAAAACAGCAAAGGTAAAGGAAAAGCGCTACAGGATTCCGCTGTCCGAGCGGCTGAGCGAGGAGACGAAGATACGGATCATGAAACTGTCCGGTCTCCTGCTTTGCGTGTTCGCCATGTTTTCTTTCATATCGGTCTTTTCATATCTTTTCACATGGCAGGCGGACCAGAGTCTCCTGTCGACCGAGGATATGATGGACAAGAATGCTGAAGTCGGCAACTGGGGCGGCAAACTCGGGTACAGATGGGCCTATTTCCTCGTATGCCGCTGTTTCGGTCTCGGAAGTTTCTTTATTGTCGCCCTGCTGGTTTTCCTTTCCGCAAGGCTTTTCTTCTACAAGAACATGTCCGGCTCACTCAGGGTTTCAGTGCTTTCTTTGACCGGAGCCTTTATCCTTTCTGTCATTCTGTCATATGTGTCCGGATTAGTGAGCAATGATGTCGCTTTTGGAGGTGGACTTGGCGGAGACTGTGGTGTAGTCATATCTTCCGGCATGATAAATCTGGCTGGCAGCATACCGACAGGGCTGTTCATTGCCCTGCTTGCTGTTACATGGCTTCTGTTTGCGAGCGGAAGCTTTTCGAGATGGTTTGTGACGGTAGGGGACAATGCCATGGTAAGGGGCATAAGGAAGCCTGTGAAACATGGAGAGGACGGAAATGAGGATGCACAGGTCGAGGAGGAGACGCAAGTGCATAAGGATGAGGACAGGCAGGAAGATGCCCATGTTGAAAAGGTCCGCTATGAGGTTGATGGGGACGATGCGACAGCTCCGGATCATGCTGAGGATTCCGGGACCGGGACTCCAGTGCTGCACCTGACGGATGGCCCTGACGAGCGCAAGGATGTCTCGGATGAAGGGGTTGAAGTCCAGGAAGGCAAGGATTTGTCGGCAGATGTGGTGAAGGATTTGCCACGGATAGATGTCAAGGAAGAGCTCAACAGGTATGTCTCTCCGTCGCTTGATCTGTTGAATGATTATGCCGAGTCGAGGCATGATGTGCCTAAGGAGGAGCTTGAGAGAAACAACAGCAAGATCAGGGCGACTTTGCTGAATTACAGGATACAGGTGGAAAAGGTGGTGGCCTGCAAAGGTCCGACTGTCACCTTATACAAAGTCACTCCGTCTCCAGGGGTAAAGATTTCTGATATAAGGAACAGGGAGGAGGACATTGCGATGGCTTTGGGGGCGCATGGTGTCAGGGTGGTAAGACTTTCCGATACCGTGGGGATAGAAGTCCCGAACGAGCGTCCGTCCATAGTCCCTTTGAAATCGTTGCTTAACGATGATTCATTCAGGCACAACAAGTTCGAGCTGCCTGTGGCGATAGGGTACACGATAACGCAGAAAGTCAAGGTCTTTGACCTGACCGAAGCTCCGCATCTGCTTGTAGCAGGTGCAACCAAGCAGGGCAAGTCTGTAGGTCTGAATGTGATAATAAGTTCTCTGCTGTATTCGAAGCATCCTTCCGAACTCAAATTCGTGTTCATAGACCCAAAGATGGTGGAGTTCAATGCATACTCGAAGCTGCTCAAACATTATCTTGCAGTCCTGCCTACTGCGGCCAGCGAGGAGGATGAAAAGTCGGCTGCCATAGTCAAGACCCCTAAGCAGGCGGAAGCTATCCTCAATTCTCTCTGCATTGAGATGGATGAGAGGTACAAGCTGATGAGCGTGACTTCTGCCAACAATGTCAAGCTCTACAACGAGAAGTTCAAGGACAGGCATCTTAATCCTCAGGAAGGTCACAGGTATCTTCCATATATCGTGGCGGTGATAGACGAGTATGCTGACCTCGTGATGTCTGTAGGGACAGGGGCCGGCTCCAAGACCCAGACCAGAAATATAACCACATCCATTATCCGTCTCGCTCAGAAGGGAAGGGCGGCCGGAATACATGTCATTATCGCAACCCAGAGACCTTCAGTGGATGTAGTAACGGGAATAATAAAGACCAATTTCCCTATGAGGATTGCATTCAGAACTGCTACAAGACAGGATTCCATGACCATCCTTGATTCTCCTGGAGCAGAAAAGCTTATAGGTAAAGGAGATATGCTCTATTATGCAGGAGTGGAGATCGAGAGGGTGCAGTGTGCGATGATCAGTATGGATGAAATCTATAAGGTCACGGATTATATAGGCGCCCAGACAGGATACAGACAGTGCTACAATACTGCATATTATCTTCCTGAGCCTGTTTCTCCCGAATCTTCTGACGCCGGTGCATCAGGCCATGTGGATATGCAGAAGCTCGATGACAAGTTCAGGGAAGCGGCTGAGTATGTGGTCATGAAGCAGAAGGGGTCTACATCAGACCTTCAGAGAAATCTCGAAATGGGGTATGCCAGGGCAGGAAGAGTGATGGACCAGCTTGAGGCGGCAGGAATCGTCGGCCCTCAGGAGGGAGCGAAGCCAAGGAGAGTCCTGGTGGCAGACCTTAACGAGCTTGAGTCTATTCTTGAGGCATATATCAAGAGCTAATACCGTGAAGTCATGATAAATCCGCTATCAGTGCTTTTTATGCTGGTGACAGCAGTCTTTAACATGTCTGTCCAGGATGATCCTGTATCTGCATTTGCGGACAAGGTCGCTGATGCCAGGGTCAGGCTTGAGTATTCATATTTGGCTGATGACGGAGGCATGAAACTTTCCGGAAAGGGGATTGCAACTGTTCAGGATGATTGTTACCATGTCTCAGGTGACGGATTTGAAATATGGTGTGACGGCGAGTCCGTATACACCGTGGATCCTGCAGCTATGGAAGCTGTCATCGAGTCCGTGTCATCATACGAGGGACAGGGATTCGTTGCAAATCCGGTATCCATTGTAAGGAATATTGCAAATGAATTCAGCTGGACTCCGCAAGCTACTGATGCGTACTTCCAGGGTTGTCTGACTGAGCGTTATGATCTTGAGCCGACAGACACCTCGTCAGGAGTCGGGATGCTTGTCCTGTATTTCAGACCTGATGACAGTTCCCTGTATGGAGTTGAAGTGTATACAGACAGTGCAAAGGTTACATTCACTCTGTCTGAAGTGGAATTTCTTGCGGAAGGCGATATGTCTGAATTCAATCCTCCGGCATTCGGTCAGGAGTACATCGTTACGGACCTCAGATAGGCGCTACCATCTGCCGCTTGCTCCGCCGCCTCCGAAGTCTCCTCCTCCAAATCCGCCGAATCCTCCGAAATCTCCGCCTCCGTAACCTCCGGAATGACCGCCCCATCCGTTTCTGTCCCTGCCGCCGCCAAGCATGCTGCCTATGATAATGCCTTTCAGTATGTCATCTGCCGGCCCTCCGTGTCCTCCGTTGTTGCCGCCTTTATCGTCTCCGTTGCCCCGTCCGAGGATTATGAAGAACAGTATGCTGAACATTATGAACAAGCCAAGCAGCCCGAACAGGCTGAATTCAGACTTGTCCTCTCTATGCACGGAGATTTCTCCCGATGCAAGGTCCATAAGTTTGCTGCATCCGGCGACAGTACCTGAAAAATAGTCTCCTGAAGCAAAATAAGGAATGATTATACGGTCGATGATTCTATTGCAGTAGACATCCGGGATTGCGCCTTCGAGCCCGTAGCCGACACTGATGGCCACATCTCCATTGGAACTCCCTGTCTTCGGCTTTATCAGAAGCACTATTCCGTTGTCTTCCTCACCGGTCCCGATGCCCCATTCTATGCCGATCTGTGTTGCATATGCCGAGGCGGAATATCCTTCAAGGTCATTCACGGTCACGACAGCAATCTGGTTGGATGTGGAGTCATCGAATTCGACAAGCATCCTTTCGATGGCCATCCGCTCTCTTGGAGTGAATATCCCGGCGTAGTCATTGAGCAGTCTGGCAGGTTCGGGCCTTGCCGGGATTGCATATGAAGCACAGATTGCCGGCAGCATCAATATTGCGCACAGCAATGCCCTTACAGATATCCGTCTTGAGGATTTCACCCTGTTTCCCGGTTTAGAATTCGACTACAGGAGCGGTGTCAGCACCTTCCTTAGCGCTGAAATATCCCTTTGTCTCGAAATTGAATATCGATGCTATGATGTTTTTAGGGAAGCTCCTTACGGCAGTGTTGTATGCCCTTGCGGCATCGTTATATTTCATCCTTTCTGTAGCTATCCTGTTTTCAGTACCTTCGAGCTGAGCCTGAAGATCTGCGAAGTTCTGGTTAGCCTTGAGGTCAGGATAATTTTCCGTGATCATGAGGAGCCTTCCCAAAGCAGCTCCGAGCTCTCCCTGGGCTGCCTGGTATTCTTCGATTTCAGCACTTGAAAGCTTTTCAGGGTCCACAGTTATTCTTGTAGCAGCTGACCGTGCTGCAATCACGCTTTCCAATGTCTCCGATTCGTGTTCTGCATATCCTTTCACCGTAGCGACAAGGTTCGGAATCAGGTCTGCCCTTCTCTGGTAGACATTTTCCACCTGTGCCCATGCAGCGCTTACCTGCTCCTGTCCGTATACAAGACTGTTGTATGAATTCTTCACCCAGAAAAACAGTCCCAGGACAACGGCTGCGACTGCAATCAATACAATAAGACCTTTTTTCATCTCTTTATGCTTTGAGGATTTATCGGAACTATGATTACTTGGTTATCTCACACATCTGACAGAGGCGCCGAAAGACTGCCTGTCTCCGCTCTGCGAAAAGATTTCAGCCCTGTCATCCACAATGTATCTGTATTCGACATTGCCGTCCTGGCTGTCGTTGCTGATCCAGAATACAGCCCTGTCGTATGCGTCAGTGAAAGTGCCGTCCATCAGGTTGGCGAAACCGGCAGGTATGGCGTTGAATTTCGTGGAGTTGGTAATCTTGACATCAGGCCAGAACTCCCACATCTCATTCTCGTCGTTGAATGTTATGTCAGCCATGAGATCCCCGCTCTTGGCATCCTTGAAGGCATTGTCCCATTCTTCGGCAGTCGGAAGCCTCCATCCGTCAGGACAGGCTGTTTCTGCCGCCTCATAGGAATAATACCTTCCGAATACATCTGCCATCACTTCTGCATTATAGAAAGGGGCGCTCCCTTCATCTGTCTTGTATGCCAGGTTGTGGACAAACCAGTAAAGTCCGCCGATGGTAGTATAATAGTATTCTTTTCCGTCACGGGTGTCAGTGTATGTCTGGCAGCCGGTGAGGTCGACACCTTTTATCGACCCGTTACCGTCAACTCCTCCGGCTACGACCGTAGTATATCTTGTCGCCGAAATGGAGGAGTATCCTGACGCTGAAGCTGCGCATGTCACTGTATATGTGTCGAGTTTGTCCCCGAACGAGTACTCGAGGATGTTGGTCTGATCTTCTTCGTCATCATCATCGGAACTGTCATCTTCAGAAGGGGTTATCGACCAGGAGTATTTGATTTCTCCTCCTTCAGGGTGTACTGCTCCCTCTGCCTCCATTGTCACGGTCGTATTCTGCGCAATGTATCTCTCAAGATTGAATTTGACATATCCGTTAAGGGAAGGGTAAGAAGCCGATGTCTCGTCCTCCTTGCACGAAACTGCTGCAAGTATCGCAAGGACAATGACAGCCATGGCTTTTGTCGTTCTGCGAATCATCTGTCTCTCGTATCTAATTAAACAATCATACAAATATCCGTAATTTTTTGTGAAAATCCGCTAACTTTGTACAAATAGTTTGCCTAATGTTTAATCTTATGCATAAAGACGGCATGAACAAGTCATTCATTTCCATATTTGCACTTTGCGTGGCAGCAATTTCCGCCACTGTTTCATGCACATCCGACAAATATGTCTCCATCACAGGCTATGCCCAGGGAGGCTCTTATGTGGTCAAACTCAATCTGCAGGGCAGGGACGGGCGGATCGGTGTCTCCCCTGAAAAGATAAAGGCCGGCATAGATTCCGTGACAGTGGCCCTGGACAATTCCCTTTCAGGATATAACGACAAATCTCTTCTTACCAGATTCAACAATGGGGAGAGAATAGTCCCCGACAGTATCTTCACTGATATTTACAGGATATCATACGGCTTTTTTGAGGAGACGGGAGGGGCTTTTGATGTAGCGGCAGGTCCTCTTTTCGACATATGGGGCTTCGGATTCAAGGAGGGGAGCATGCCTTCCGACGAGATGGTGGCTGAAGTCAGGGAATCTTGCGGAATGCGCGCCCTGTATCCGGATATTTCTGGCCGTGTCGCAGATGACGGCTCGGTCTGCTCTTCGGATATGGTGAAAGATGACGCTCCCCGAAAATACGGAAAGCCGAGACTCAATTTCAACGCGATAGCTCAAGGGTATACATGCGACATTGTGGCTGATTATCTTTATTCTCTCGGAGTGAAGGACATGCTCATAAATATTGGCGGAGAGATATATTGTGACGGTCTTAATCCTTCCGGGAAGCCGTGGACTGTAGGCGTGGACCGCCCTGTAGACGGGAATAACACCCCTGGAGCCATGCTGGAGGGCACTCTGACCACAGGAGGCGGACCATGCGGAATAGTCACTTCAGGCAATTACCGTAAATTTTATGTGAAAGACGGCCGTAAATATGCCCATACCGTAGACCCTCGCACCGGGTATCCCGCATCCGACTCTCTTCTCAGCGCAACGGTTGTGGCAAAGGATGCGACAACTGCCGATGCGCTTGCAACATATTGCATGGTGATAGGATTCGAGAAATCCAAGGAATTCATTTCTTCCAGACCTGATCTCGAAGGCTATCTCATATATGCCAAATCCTCTTCGGCCGATTCTCTGTCTTTCGGGACATGGGAATCATCATTTGACAGCGGCTTCCTTTCCCGGAGTGCCGAATAGTCACATCCCTGATATGACGGACAGTATGTCTGTCAATGCCTGAAGCATGAGCCCGTCGGCCTCTGTCAGGAAACGGGGGCATATCCCGATGGCATGCAGGGGGAGAATAATGAGGGAAACGACCATTATGGCATTGCTGAGAGGGATGCACAGTAGGTTGGTTATCAGGAAGTATTGGGGGAATGTCCCGAAGTACAGGTAGACGACTGGCGCGGCCGTGATCTGGCATGCGATGGACAATGCACACATCGACCATATCTGCCGCATCGCTGTGGACATGAAATTCCTGCCTGCCTCTTTCTTCCCTCCATCTGAGTCGAAAAAAGATACCGCCTTGTCCCAGATACGGTCTATGGGGTTGTACAGGGTGAAAATACCGAGCATTGCGAGATACGAAAGCTGGAATCCGACTGAAGTGACTGATTGGGGAGACATGGCGAGCTGGAGCAGGAGGGCCATGTTGAAAACATGTATGTTGTCTATCTTTCTGCCTGCGATCATGGCGGCCTCCCGAAGAAGAATGAAGTAGAAGGCCCGGACAAGGGATGGCACTGCGCCTGTCAGCAGGGTGAAAAATCCTGAACCTGCTATTATCACGGCCGATCTGACATTTTTTACCATGGGGGAATTCCCGAGGACTGACAGCATTTTTGAAACCACGAGATAGATGATGCTGAGGTGCATGCCGGAAAGGGCTAGAAGGTGTGAGGCTCCGCTGTCACGGAATGCGGATTTGACATCGGCAGTGAGGTCGGACTGGTCTCCGGTGAGAAAGGCTTTCATGAGCGCGTTCATGGCGCTGTCGCCTACTGGGATGTCGTCTATCAGCCTTTTGAGCGACATGGAGCATTTCTCCAGAAATCCCTGGCTTGCGACAGCTGTCTGTTCCAATGAGGGAATATAGGATGTGAATGCTGCTGCGGCGCCTGCTGCCAGAAATGTGAGGATGAGAAGCAAAGTCCTGATTGACAGCGGACCGTGTCTTGAAGGCGAGCAGTCATGACGACGGCACGGGGACAGGGTGGCAATTCCGAGTCCAACGGCAGTGCAGACACAGATGGAGCCTGAGACACCTATAGCCTGACTTGAAACATAACATAGCTTTAGCGAATAACTTGCGGCAGCGACACCTGCCGTAAAAGGAATGGCTATCACCACAGATTCTCTCCCCTCGTCCATTTAGTTCCTATTTTTTGCGAAAATACTGATAAATTTTATAACTTTGCATCATTGTGTCATAAAAAATTAAAAGATTTACAAAACCACGACAGAATTATGATAATCCTTGTTTTGAATTGCGGAAGCTCTTCTCTCAAGTACCAGCTTCTGGACATGAAAGGAGAAGATGTCTACGATCTTCTGGCTAAGGGCCTCGTCGAGAGGATAGGTATGGAAAGCGGCTGCCTTAAACATCAGGCTGCAGGGAAAGAAAAGCTGGTCAAGGAAATGCAGATAAGTGACCACACTGTCGGCATACAGGCTGTCCTGGAAGCTCTGCTTGACAAGGAATACGGAGTGCTTTCATCTCTTGAGGACATCGAGGCTGTAGGACACAGGGTAGTACACGGAGGCGAGGAGTTCTTCTGCAGCAAACTGATAGATGACCAGGTCATTGCCCAGATCGAAAAATGCTGTGACATAGCCCCTCTCCACAATCCTGCCAATCTTCTCGGCATCAGGGCAGTCTCCAAGGCTTTGCCTACAGTTCCGCAGGTCGGGGTGTTCGATACGGCCTTCCATCAGACCATGCCGTCATATGCATACATGTATGCCCTGCCATACGAATATTATGACAAATACCGTATCCGCAGATATGGATTCCATGGCACGAGCCACAAATATGTCTCTGCCAAGGGAGCCAAGTTCACGGGGCTGGACATCAATAATTCCAAGATTATCACCTGCCATCTCGGCAACGGAAGCTCTATCGCGGCGGTTGTCAACGGCAAGTCTATCGACACTTCCATGGGATTCACCCCTCTTGAGGGCGTCATTATGGGGACAAGGTGCGGCAATATAGATCCTGATGTGGTCACTTTCCTTGAAGAGAAGGAAGGGCTTTCTCCGGAGGAGATGAGCAAGGTTCTCAACAAGAAGAGCGGTTTCCTCGGCCTTTCATGCATTTCTTCTGATGCAAGGGATCTGAACGAGGCTGCCAATTCAGGTGATCCTAAGGCGAAGCTCACCCTGAAGAAACTCGTTTACGATGTCACAAAATATATAGGTGCATTTTCAGCAGTGATGAACGGTGTCGACCTTATTGTCTTCACCGGTGGAATAGGGGAGAACAACAGCAGGATGCGCCGCAGGGTGTGCGAGAATCTTTCATATCTCGGAGTGAAGTTCGATTACGAGGCCAATGTGGCTACCGGAAAGGATACCCTCATATCGCTCCCTGATTCCAAGGTCAAGGTGGCTGTCATCACCACCAATGAAGAGCTGGTGATAGCACAGGACACTATGAACATAGTGATAAACGAACAGGAAAACAATTAAACCACAATAATGATGTTCACTAAGTTTCAAGACATTTTTGCTGAACTCGCAGGAAGAGGGGCAAAAAAGAGAATGATAGCAGCATGGGCAGTCGACGGACACACCATCGCAGCTGCAAGCAAGGCCGTTGATCTCGGAATCGTGGAGGCTACTCTTGTTGGAGACGAGGCTCTCATCAAAGCCGAGTGCGCCAACCAGGGTATCGATATGGGTAAGTTCAAGATTGTCCACAATCCGTCAGAACTTCCTGCAGTGGCAGAGGCTGTGACCATGGTCAACCAGGGCGAAGGCGACATCCTCATGAAAGGACTTTGCAGCACAGACAAGTTCATGAGGGCTATCCTTAACAAGGAGACTGGACTTCTGCCTCCTAAGGCTGTCCTGAGTCATTGCGCTGTGGTTGAAAACCCTAATTATCATAAACTCCTTTTCATTGGAGACATGGCAGTCATCCCTGCTCCTGATCTCACCCAGAAGGTGGCCATACTGAACTATCTTGTCAATACGGCCCGTGCAATGGGAATCGAGAAGCCAAAGGTTGCCCTTATCGCAGCTACCGAGCAGATGCTCTACAAGATGCCGGCATGTGTGGAGGCTGCAATCATCGCCAAGATGGTAGACAGGGGACAGATCCGCAACTGCATTGCCGACGGTCCTCTCGCCCTTGATGTGGCCATCGACCAGGAGGCTGTGGAGATCAAGCATGTGGTCAGCCCTGTTGCAGGAGATGCAGACTGTCTCGTATTCCCTAACATCGAGTCGGCAAATGTATTCTACAAATGCAACTCCAAGCTGGCTTCGAATGTAAAGCAGGCAGGAATGGTAGTTGGGGCCAAAGTGCCGTGCGTGCTTTCGAGCCGTGCAGACAGCATTGACACCAAACTTAATTCCATAGCTATTGCTGCTATGTCTGCAAAATAGTCTGTATGGAAGGAAAAGTACTGGTTATAAATACAGGATCTACCTCCACCAAGATCGGATTCTTTGATTCAGGGACGATGCTTTTCGAGCAGAATATTGCCCTGAGAGCCGAGACCTTGGCAAAATACAAGTCTGTGATGGATCTCGAGACACCGTCCCGGGATGCCATCACAGATTTTCTTGCATCTAAGGGAATCCCAATCGAATCCATCGATATCGTAATGGCGCGTGGAGGTCTCATCACTCCGATCCGGACAGGTGTATACAGGGTCACCCAGGCTATGAGGGATGCCTTGCGTGAAGGCAGGGAAGGTATGCATGCGTGCAACCTCAGTGCAATCATAGCTGATGACATCGCGGCAGAAGTCAACGAGGCTCGCAAATCGAAAGGAATGCCTGATTGCCGCGGAGCTTTCATCGCGGATCCTCCTATGGCTGACGAGATGCTTCCCGAGCTGCGCCTTGGAGGCCGTCCTGAATTCAAGAGAAGGACTCTTTTCCATGCCCTCAATTCAAGGGCAATGGTAAGGCGTTATGCAAGAAGTGTAGGCAGGTCCAGCAAGGAAGTCACTGCCATAGTGGCTCATATGGGCGGAGGTGCATCAGTCTCGCTTCACCGCAACGGACTTGTGATAGACACCAACGACGCTCTTGGCGGAGACGGTCCTATATCCACCGAAAGGACAGGAACAGTGCCTGCATTCCCTCTTGTGGAGATGTGCTTCAGCGGAAAGTACACCAAGGAGGAAATCAAGAAGCTGCTTGTCGGGAAGGGTGGGGCAATGTCCTATTTTGGTACGAATGATTTCAGAAAGATTGCGCAGATGGCACAGGACGGTGATGACCGGGCCTCGCTTTTCATAAAGGCATTCTGTGCGGGTATCGCCAAGTACATAGGATATTTCGCTCCTGTTGTTTCCGGTAAGGTAGATGTCATCATCCTCACAGGTGGAATAGCGTACAACAAGACGATCACCGATATGATAACGGAAATGGTCTCTTTCATTGCTCCTGTGGAAATATATCCTGGAGAGAACGAGCTCAGTTCTCTTGCAGAGAATGCTTATGGGATACTTTCAGGAGAATTTGAGATCAGGACCTACGACCCGAACAGGTTGTAGTCCGGAAGATATCTGCTGTATGCTTCGCGGCATCTGCGGAACAGCGTAGAGACATACTTTGAGAAGTACGGGCCCCGGTAGGTGCCCGTATTTGTTATCATGATCCAGCATTCTCCGTCCGGGTAGCGCTTCACCAAGGCAGAAGTCCCGGACAGTGTCCCTGTACGGGTCCATTCCCCGTCAGGTTTCGTGTCGTTCCATCCAAGAGAGAATGTCTGCGGATCAAAGTATTCTGTCATTTCTGCAATGCTTTCCTTTGACAGGATGTCAGGAATTGTGTCATCCCCGTCGATGCTTGCCACGAACCTGCATAGTTCGGCAGGAGAGCCGACCCACGCACCAGCTCCGGACAGCCCTGTGATGTTGCTGCCTCCGTAGCACTTCTCCACCATTCTTCCGCTCAGATTGTATTCTTCACATGGCACCGAACCGGATTGCATGTAATATTTCACTTCATTCGGATACCTGTCTTCATAATAATTGCGTGCAATGTGCATGTCGTAGCATCCTGCAGGAGCAAGAATTTCCTGTGTGATGTACTGTTCGTATGGTTCTCCGGTTATCTTCTCGATAATCAACGAGAGCAGAAGATAGCCGAAATTGGAATACTGCTGGGATGTTCCCGGAGTGAATCCGAGCCATCGTGTCAGTTCGCAGCTTACAAGCGTCCTGCTGTCTGGAGCTCCGTCGAGCCTGAACTGCCTGATCATGTCCTGAGAAGAGAACATCGGGTCTCCGTGTCCTGTCGTGAAACCTCCCTTGTGGCGCAGAAGCTGCTCTACTGTGATATTGAATATTCTCCTGTCCCTGATAGATTTTGTATACAGGCTGTCATCCAGAAGCTTTCCCGGGCCGAAGACGGTGTCCTGCAACGATATCAGCCCTTTTTCCTTCAGAGACATTATCCCTGTTGCGGTGATAAGCTTGGATACTGATGCCATCCTGAGGATATTGCCCGGCTCCATCCTTATGCTGTCTTCAAGGTCTGCCCAGCCGTAGCCTTTGGCATATACTAAGGAGTCATTCCTCATTATTGCGAGAGATGCCCCTTTTATTTCCCATCTTTTCAGGAACTTCCGGATTGACTGGTCCATCGGGACAAGCTCCGGGATATCCGACATGCCATTGTTCAGAGTGTCGTTCAGCCTCACGGTCTCCTGCACTGATCCGGTCCTGTCAGGAGACGCAGGCCTGTTCCTGCGTGAAGTCGCGGATGCGATTATTACTGCAATCGCGCAGAGAAGCACTGCTGCGGGAAGGAACACTCTCTTCTTCATCCCGTCATGCGAGTTTTCCTGCCCGACGGGCAAATTCAATTATGTATTCAGCTGTCTTTTCTATCCCGAGAATTGAAGAATCAACGCAAAGGTCGTAGTTCGATGCGACTCCCCAGTTGCCGAAAGTAAAGTAGTTGTAATATGTCTCCCTCTTCCTGTCGTTGCTGTGGATCAGGTCTTCTGCCTTTTCCGCAGTAAGCCCCATCCTTTCGGAAACTCTTTTTATCCTGTCTTCAAGAGGAGCGGATACGAACACATCAAGGGTGCATCCCCTGTCCCTCAGTATGTAGTCGGCGCATCTCCCGACTATCACAGCGGATTCATGCTCGGCAATCTCCCTGATGACATTGCTCTGAATCTTGAACAGTGCGCTTTCATCTATGCAGTTGCCCATCTGTCCGAAACCCTGTGGCGAAAAGAATGACGAGAAGGAGAATATGCTCCTTTTTTCGTCGTTCTTGATGAACAGGTCAGGACTGAAACCGCTGGCCTCGGCAGCCTTGGATATCAGCTCGTTGTCATATACCTTGACTCCCAGTATTTTCCCTATTTCGAGGGCAACGAGTTTTCCCCCGCTTCCAAACTGTCTTCCGACATTGATTATTAGACCTTTCATAATCCTGCCTCCTGTTTTGTTATAATGTCATTGCCGCCTGTGCGACTATATCTTGCTCCCGAGTATTGCCGGGTCATCCCCGTCCTGGAGCTTGTTAAGCTTCTTGAACAGCTGTATTATCAGTATTATTGTCAGTATGCTTGCGAACGCGTCACTGATAGGGAAGCTCCACCATATCCCGTCCGAATCGAAAGCGAGCGGAAGGAGGTAGAGCACTGGGAGAAGACAGAGAATCTGCCTTGCCAATGACAGGAAGATGGATTTCTGCACCATCCCCAGACACTGGAAAAGATTGGTGGACACGATCTGGAAACCGACTAACGGGAATATCAGATTCATGATCCTGAGCCCGTGGTTTGCAGCGGCAATCAGCTCCTCGTCATTCGTGAACGCCCTGGTTACGATGCCCGGGAAGACTACCGAAACTATGAAGCACAGGGAAGTCACAATGGTTGCATACAGTGCCGTCTTCATGTAGACTTCTTTCACCCTGCTGTATTTTCTCGCCCCGAAATTATAGCCTGCTATAGGCTGCATGCCCTGGTTGAGGCCCGAGCATATCATGACAAATATGAATGTGAGCCTGTTGTCTATACCATATGCCCCTATTCCTATGTCTCCGCTGTATTTTCTGAACTGCTGGTTGATGAAAAGTGTCACAAGACAGGCTGCGGTGTTCATGAGGAAAGGACCGAAGCCAATGGCAAAGGAATCCTTGGCGATTCTCATGTCGAGCCTGATTATGCCTTTCTCGAAATGTACTGCATTTGCCTGATTGCTGAAATGCCTGAGAGAGAATATAAGGGATATGATCTGGGCGATAACAGTGGCGATTGCGGCTCCGCGTATTCCCCAGTCAAACCAGAATATGAATATCGGTGCAAGCATTATGTTGAGCGCTACCGACAGCAATGTCAGATTCATTGCGATTCTTGGACTTCCTGAAGCTCTGAGCGCCCCGTTGAGCCCGAAATACACATGCGTTATAATATTGCCGTACAGGATGATCTGGATGTATTCCCTTGCATATGCAATCGTGTTCTCACTTGCCCCGAAAAAGAAGAGGATGGGGTCAAGGAACGCCAGGGCCACGGCTGCGAATACGAATCCTATGATTATGTTCAGGGTCACGATATTGCTCAGGACCTTGTTTGCCGCCACATAGTTCTTCTGACCGAGCAGGACAGACATGATGGTGGCTCCTCCTATGCCCACAAGTGTACCGAATGCGGTGGAGAGGTTCATCAGCGGAAATGTGACAGCAAGTCCGGATATGGCCAGCGGTCCTACTCCCTGACCGATGAAGATGCTGTCTATCATGTTGTAAAGGGACGAGGCCGTCATCGCGACGATAGCAGGCAGCGCGTAGGATTTCAGAAGTTTGCCTATTGGTTCAGTCCCGAGCTCTACAGGTATTGCGTTGTTTTTTGCCATTATTCCTCCTCTTTAACGACTGTTATGTCAAATCGGAGCGGAGCATATGCAGGGATTGTGGACCCGCTGCCGTAGTATCCGTATCCGAGTCCTGAATAGAATACAGCAACGGCGCTTTCCCCGTCCGTGAATGCCTCGTTTTCTCCAGGTTCTTCATTGTGGAGATGCTTCAGCAATGATTTGAAGCCGTCGATGATGTCGCTCGAACCGCCGAGGGTGATCGATGTGGAGTCGGCTGACCATTTGACAGCCACAGGTGAATATGTCTTGGACTGGTTGTAGATCTTGTGTACCTTGGCCGTATCTGCTATGGTAGTGTCGAATACCTGCCCGTTGAGCAGTCTTCCGGTATAGTTGATATAGATAGTGGAGTCGTCGTCGAAAAGCATGGCAGGACTTCCGTTTTCATCCTTGTCCAGCTTGTCGAAATATTGCCTGAACAGGAATCCCGTGTATGTGGTGTCCCAGTATTCCTTCTGGTTTTCAGGGCCTGTCTTCGAAACCTCCTGCTCCCAGTAGCCCTGCATCAGGTCTGTCTGGTAGCGGTTTATGTCGTTGCTCGCATCTGTTATCTCGATGTCGTATATGCGGTAGTTGGTGCTGGAGATGTTGGCGATGTATTCTTCTTCGGAAGAGTACCTGTCTGATGTGTTCATCCATGCCGGCACGATGAATATCTTCCTGTCACCGATGTTCATCCCTGACACGATGTCCTTCACTCCCACTGTCAATGAAGCGTCGCTGTTGATCCATACCTTGGGACCGTAATAGTTGGCGACATCGTAGTTCGTCCCTGTCTTGTGGGACACCTCTTCCCGGTTGGTCTCCAGTACATTCCTGTCAAGGTCGTATGTTACATATGACACGAAGATATAGGAAGAATCTTTTACCGGATCGCCTGTCCCGTTTTCTTCAGCAAGTATATACAGTCCGTTGCCGGCCTCTTGCCACAGGCAGCTGTATGAATCATCCTCCATGCATGAGGCAACCCATGAGTCCATGACAGAATTCTCCATCTGAACTGACAGCCATGCGTCGAAATACCTTTTCTCGTTCTCTCCTGAAGTCGTCTCTATCTCTTTTGCGCAGCCGGCAGCCGACGCTATTGCGACCAGCACAGCAAATGCTTTAAAAAATCTTTTCATCCGTCAAATCTATCGTCATTGAATCTGCAAATATAGACAAAATAATCCAAGTCCGCTCTACTCTGAGACGCTCTCGACCCAGATTCTGTAGAGCAATGCCGAATTCGCAGGAATCGGGCCAAGAGGCTTTTTCCCGAACCCGTATCTGCCGGAAAACAGGATATCGCAGACTTCTCCTGCCCTTACTCCGACGAGCCCGTCGCGCAGCC
>JADIMD010000063.1 GCA_017695015.1 Candidatus Cryptobacteroides faecigallinarum
GATGTGGACCTTACATTTGAGTTAGTGGAATATTAGTCCGGTATGAAGACAGCATTTACATATGTTTTTCTGATGGCGGCCATCCTCTCGTTTGCTTCCGGATGTGCTTTGGAAGAGATGTCAGCACCTCGGGAAGGAGATGTCCATATGAGGTTCTCCCTCTCCGTGGCCGGCAAGGCATGGACAAAAAGCAGCATCGATGTGGACGAAGACAAGTTGAGCGACATCAATCTGTATGCATACAGAGATGGCCGGCTTGAAGAGGAAATCTACATCGGCAATATGCCTCATGAGGCGGAAATGGTCCTGTCCGGGAAATATGAATATGAGATATATGCACTTGCCAACACAGGCCGCATCCGGGCTCCGGAGGATGAGCAGGAGCTTGTTTCAATGGTCTATGCGGCAGGAGACGGAAACACATTCGAGGAGAAGGGTTTTCCTATGGCTGCAAAATTGTCGGTCGTCCCCTCGTCTTTTGTCCAGGAGATACCTGTACCTCTTGTCAGGCTGGTCTCCAAAGTGAATTTCAGGGTGGATACCGGAGAGCTCGGAGGTCTGGAGGTCAAGTCAGTGAGGCTCAGGCAGAGTCCTTTGGATGTCATGCCCTTTTCTGAAGCGAGTCCAGCAGGAGCAGTGTCAGACGGAGATATAGCCTCGTCTTCGGACATACAGTCTGTCAATTCGGGTGGTACTGTGTCTTTCTACATGCTTGAGAACTGCCAGGGAGTGTTGCTCCCGGGGAATGAGGACCAGTGGCAGAAGATACCTGACAATATTCCGGATAAGGCGGATCTTTGCACATATATTGAAGTCGAAGCCGAATTCGACGGTTCGGGCGGCTTCACAGGTCCTGTGCTGTACCGGTTTTATTTGGGGCAGGACACCGTTTCAGACTTCAATGTGTTCAGGAATACGGAAAGTGTGGTGACTCTCTCCCTGACGGAGGGGGCGCTTGCAAAAGTCTCCTGGAGGATAGACAGTTCAGGAGTGATTGCGGACGGGATAAGATATATTTTAAATGCGCCTGAATATTCAGGACAATGGGGGACATTGAAATTCCCGGATGCAACGGCAGACAACCCTGTGACAGTTTCATTTAACGGAGAAACTCTCACAATACCTTCTGAGACCGCGGCCCATATGGGAAGAGATCTCATTGATGATGCACCTGTGATGGTGGTGTATCTTCCTGATGAACCTGATGTATTGAACATCTGTTTGGCACTACGCAACAATACATTCACAGTGAAGGAAGGCATCAGGGAACAGACCATAGAAGTGAATCTGAAGCCATATCCTCAATGGATAATGTATGCTGACGCATTGAGCCATGACTATCTCCAGCCCGGCAGTACCGTACCTGTCAATGAGGACGGGGAAGAACTGGAATGCTGGCTGTATCTGTATGATCAGGAAACGGGGGACATCATATATCCGCGGACATTCCTGATGTCCGAAAAAGTGAGGCAGTATGTGGACAGATTCCGCAAATGCCCCGACAGGAACAGCCACCTTTACTGGTTCTACTGCCCTGATTTCTACATGGCTGGGGATTGTGCGGACTATAATCTCAGAAAAGTGCAGCCTGCACTGGAAGACAGCGATGAAGTATACCTGTATGTCCTTGACCTGTATGGACTGGAAGCGGACGGAGACAAGTCTGCAACTGCTACTTTCTCATTTGCTCAGGTATATCTGTCAGGCGAGACTGAATATGAAGTCGAAGTCCGGCCGGCATTCCCGGATCAGAAGCATCTCGGGATGACATACAACTACCAGCTGGCTTTGGGAGAGCTTCAGAGTTCAAGGTCTACCCTGATGGTGGGGGCGGATGTCTCCGAATCTGCGGAATGGAAGATAGCGAGAGGTTCAAAATACAGAGACGGGGATGAACTGAGACCGGAGGGGGAAGTCATGGATACGGGTGAGGACAATCTGCTATATGCCAAAGGTGTATCCGACTGCATAGTCCTCCATTATGAAACCCCGTCAAGGATAGAAGACATGGAAAAGATTGCCGGAGGGACCTATCACATAAGGGGTTCTGTGACAAATCCTCACACTGGACGCCATATCCAGGGGGACTATAGCGTTGATGTCGTACTTTACATGATTGTAGGTGCGGAAGTCAATTTCTACAGGGGGCAGGACCAGGGACTGCCGTCAGGGACCTATCTGGATTTTTCATACATGCCGCTGATTGATGTGCCTGGGGTGAAGACGGACAATGAATATTGGGGGATACATGCCCTGTGCGACATATACAATATTTCGAGAAAGTCGTTGTATTCATGGGGATATCCATTCCTTTCGGGCAGGAAAGTCGATTCTATCCGCCTGCCGGATCTGAATAATCTGGACAACAGCTTCGGTGTGATCAGTTCCGCACTCAGGTCCTATCTTTCCGAAGCAGGAAGGGAATTCCGGTTTGTCCATCCTGATGACGGGTCGTATCATGATGTGCTGCTTTATTATGACCCTGACGGGGAGTATGCTCCCGGAACGGTGTTCTTCGAACTACACAGACTACAGGATGAAGTGCCTGGGACATACCTCATAGAGGATTATTTCGGATCATTCGACAACTATTGACATCCACATTTCTTACTGATACACACAACCTGGCAGGGTCACCCGTGAGGGCCATCCTGCCTTTCTTTTTCCGCGGCCGCTGCCATCCAAAATTTCCTATCTTTGCATGGATTATTCCGCGCGATGAAAAAGAAAGACATATTCACTTTGGAGGATGCACGCAAGATAGTTGCCCCGAAATCCTTTATGACCATGCTGAAACCGGCCGGGTCGAGCTGCAACATGGACTGTACATATTGTTATTATCTGGACAAGGCCATCCAGTACGGAGGGAAGAATGCAGTTATGGGCGATGACCTTTTGGAGACATATGTCCGTCAGTATATCGAGGCCAACGAGGTGGATACCGTTCAGTTCAACTGGCATGGAGGAGAGCCGCTTCTGCTCGGGAAGGAGTTCTACAGAAAGGCTTTGTCCCTTCAGAAGAAATATGCGGATGGGAAGAGGATAGAGAATACTATCCAGACAAACGGCATATTGGTGGACGAGGAATGGTGTGAGCTGTTTGTGTCGGGCCATTTCCTGGTAGGCATATCATTGGACGGCCCTCAGGATATTCATGATGCTTTCAGGAAAAGCAGGTCCGGGAATCCGTCTTTCTCAAAAGTGATGGAGACTGTCTCGATGTTCCGTTCTGCAGGCGTGGAATTCAATACTCTCAGCGTGGTCAGCAGTCTGTGTGAAAAGAGAGGCGGAGAAATATACAGGTTTTTCAGGGACAAGGTGAAAAGCAGGTACATGCAGTTTCTCCCGGCTATGGAGCATGTGGTTGACCGTCCTGATTTTCACCGGCCTGTGATAGTGTCTCCCGAGACTGAGGGTGCATATCCTGCCCCGTGGTCAGTGTCTTCAGCCGGATACGGGAAATTCCTGTGCGATGTGTTTGACGAGTGGGTGATACGGGATGTTGGACAGACTTATGTGCAGATGTTTGATGCCACCCTTGCGCAGTGGTGCGGCGTGCAGCCGGGGGTATGTTCGATGTGTGAGACTTGTGGAGATGCTTTGGTGGTGGAAAGGAACGGGGATGTGTATTCGTGTGACCATTTCGTGTATCCTGAATATCTGTTGGGCAATATCAGGGAAAACACTTTGAAGGAAATATATGCTTCGCGCAGGAGGCTGGAGTTCGGTCTTGCCAAAAGGAATACTCTGCCTTCTGAATGCCTCAAGTGCAGGTTTTATTTCGCATGCAGGGGCGAATGTCCCAAGCACAGGTTCGCCACAGGAGAGGATGGAGGCCGTAAAAATGTATTATGCGACGGGCTTTATGCCTATTTCAACCATGTGGAGCCATATATGGATTATATGAAGGCCCTGCTTCTAAGGAAGCAGAGCCCTTCATTGGTAATCCCTTTTGCAAGACACAAGATGGGTCTTGTGTTCTGATTCTGTCCCGGAATCCGGTATGTCGCCTATTTGGCCAGCAGCCGTTTGACGATTGTCGAAATCAGTTTCCCGTCTGCCTGTCCTGCGAGTTTCTTGGTGGCGACACCCATCACCTTGCCCATGTCAGACGGCTGTGAGGCCCCTGTTTCTGCAATGATTTTTGCCAGCTCGGCTTCCACTTCGGCTTCGCTCAGCTGTTTTGGAAGGTAGACTTCCATCGCTGAAGCTTCTGCCAGTTCGTTCTCAGCAAGTTCCGGACGGTTCTGCTGGGTGTATATTTCCGCGCTTTCCTTGCGCTGTTTCACTAATTTCTGGATGATTTTGACTATTTCGCTGTCTGTGACTTCTCCGTTGCCGCCTTCAGATGTCTTGGCAAGGAGGATTGCAGCCTTGATTCCTCTCAATGCTGCAAGACGGACGGCATCCTTTGCCTTCATTGCGGACACCATATCCGTCTGGATCTGTTTCTCTAACTGTTCCATAATATTATCTGTATTTTTCGTATTCAGGCATGGCGATTCCTGCCATGAAGTCCTTGAACTGCTTGTCGTTCTTAGGGCAGATGACAAGGACATCTTCAGTGTCTATCACGAGATAGTCTTTCAGCCCTTTGATGGCTATGAGCTTGCCCTTGTCCATGGAGATGACCATGTTGCGATAGTCCCCGTCCATAAGGGTCTTTCCTGCTATCACGGCATTGCCAAAAGTGTCCTTGTCAGGATAGAATTCAAGCAGGGATTCCCATGACCCTATGTCGGCCCATCCGAAAGATGCAGGATAGAGCCATGCCCTGTCGGTCTTTTCCATCACTCCATAGTCGATGGATATGTTGATGCAGTCTGTGTATGCCCTGTTGATGAAATCTGTCTCTGCCTTGCTTCCGAGAGCTTTTTCCCAGCCTGTAAACAACTTTGTCACTTCCGGGATATATTTCTCCATTTCTTCCATGATTGTGCGGGCTGTCCATGCGAAGATTCCGGAGTTCCACAGGAATTCTCCGCTTTCGACGAACACTTTTGCTAGCTCGCTGTCAGGCTTTTCCGTGAATGTCTTCACTTTCACTGCCGTGTCGGCGTGGCATCCGTTCTTGCCCCCTGTCACCTGGATATATCCGTAGTTGGTGTCCGGTCTTGTCGGGGTGAGCCCGATTGTCATCAGCACCTTTTCCTTCCTGGCATATTCCATTGCATTCAGAACATTTGCCTCGAATATTGCCTCATCGAAGATAAGGTGGTCGGCAGGAGAAACGACCATTACTGCATCCGGGTCCCGTTTGAGCAGGGTGTAGGTCGCATAGGCAATACATGGGGCAGTGTTCCTCCCGTAAGGCTCCAGCAGCAGGTTCTCCTCTTTGAGCTCAGGCAACTGGGCTATAACAAGATCCCTGTACTTGGCTGTAGTGACGATTATGATATTATCTTTAGGGATGAACCTGGCATATCTGTCATAAGTATATCTGAGAAAGCTTTTGCCGGTCCCTGCTATTTCCAGAAACTGTTTCGGCATTCCGGTCCTGCTTATAGGCCACAGCCTTGTCCCGGGCCCTCCTGCCATGATGATGCAATATTGGTTCTTGTCCATATCTGTCAGTATTATGTGTTACAAATCTGTGTCTTGCTGCCTGTCATTACACGAAGACAGGGTAATATGCGGCAGGGTAGTATCGCACCGTTTTGTCCCCATCTCCGGTGATTATTATGGATATGATGTCAAACATGCATTCCATATCCCCGATGGCCCTGCCTTGCCGTGTGGCGAGGTATCTTGCGGCTGCCGCCGCGATCCTCCTCTGTTTCCCTGCGGTCACGCTTTCTTCGGGATTGCCCTGCATCGGCGGCCGCCGGGTTTTCACCTCCACAAAATGTATTCCATCCATGTCCATGGAGATTATGTCTATTTCAAGGTGTCCGCTTCTCCAGTTCCTTTCGAGAATCGTGTGCCCCTTGTCTATCAGGAATCTGCAGGCTTCATCCTCTCCTTCCTTCCCTGTCTTTTTCTTCGCCTTGCCGTCCATCTCCTGCCAAAACAATGTTTCATTCCAGTGTCACGATGGTCACTCCCGTTCCTCCGAACTGGACCTGCTCGTCCGACACTTTTCCGACTCCCGGAGTCGTCCTGAGGAACTTCTGTATCTCTTCTCTCAGCGCCCCTGTCCCTTTGCCGTGAATTATCCTCACGCTGCCCATGTTGAGCATTATGGCATCATCGATGAACCTCATCACCTTGTCGAGGGCGTCCTGCACGCGCTCTCCCCGGACATCTATTTCCGGATGGAAGTTCAGTTTCCTTTCTGAAATTGAACTGTCTGTCCTTGCTATCACAGGTCTGGCAGTCTCCTTGACAGCGCTCTTGAACTCGTTTGAAGTGATTCTTTCCACCTTGTCAGGCGACATCTTGCTCACAATGTTGCCTATGTTCACGGTTATCGACCTGGACGATATCTGGGACACTTCTCCCACCATGCCGTTGCTCTTGACCCTTACTTTCTCTCCAGGTTTCAGAGGGGCGTTGCGGAAGGCCTCTATCCTCTCTTTCTCCGCTTGTTCCTCCATGATGGCCTGCCTTTCCTTTTCTCCGGCCCGACGGGCTTTCCTTTCCCTCTCCCTTTCTCTTCTGGCATCGATCTGGCGGATTTTTTTCTCGATATAGTCGTCCCGTTCCTGTTTTTCCTGTTCCTTTTTCTTTGCAAGTGCGGAGACAAAATCCTGAAGATCCTTTCTTGCCTCGTGTGTGGCGGCTTTCTCCGCCTGTTTCTCCTTGATTGTCCTTATGGTTGTCTCGATCTGCCTGTTGGCACCCCTGACAATTTCCTCTGCCTCCTTATGCGCCTGGTCGAGTATCTCCTTCCTGATCTGTTTGATGTCCAGCAGCTCTTTCTGGTATTTCTCTGTGATGCTTTCCAGGGTCTTGTCAGTATGCCTGATTTTCTCGAGTTTCTCGTCTATGGCCTTGCGGTTGCGTGCAATGCGGCGCAGATTGCGCTCTATGCCCACGAATTCTTCCCCTGCCCTTGTTTCTGCGTCCTTGATGATGCTTTCCGGCAGGCCCATCTTGCGTGCCAGCTCGAATGCGAACGAATTGCCCGGGAGCCCCATCTCCAGTTTGAAAAGAGGGGCTATATTCTTGACATCGAACATCATCGCTCCGTTCACAACTCCTGTGTCACCGGATGATGCATACAGCTTGAGGTTGGTGTAATGTGTGGTAATGACTCCGTATGTACCCCTTTTGTCAAGCTCGTTGAGTATGGCTTCCGCAATGGCGCCTCCTGCTGCCGGTTCTGTCCCCGAGCCGAACTCGTCGATCAGCACCAGCGACTTCCCGTCAGCCCGTGCAAGCATGTCTTTCATGTCCGCGAGGAATGAACTGTAGGTACTCAGGTCGTTGTCTATGGACTGGTCGTCCCCGATACTCACCATGATTCGGTCGAATACTGGCAGCTCGGAACTTTCGGATGTGGGAATCGGCATCCCCCACTGGAACATGTACTGGAGCAGCCCTACCGTCTTGAGGCATACGGACTTTCCTCCGGCATTCGGACCCGAGATCAGCAGTATATGCTTTTTTGGTGTCAGAGTCACAGTGAGAGGCACGATTTCCTTGTTCTCTCTCTTCAGCGCCTTTTCGAGGAACGGGTGTCTTGCCTTGCGGAGATTCAGCTCCCCGTTGTCGGAAATCACCGGCATCCCTGCGATTATGTCAAGAGCGACATTTGCCTTTGCCATCAGGAAATCTATTTCTCCGAGATATTCTGCCGCACCAATGAGGTCAGGCACATATGGCCTTAGGAAGTCGCTGAAATCCATGAGAATGCGTAGGATTTCGCGTCCTTCGGCAAATTTCAGTTCCTTGATCTGGTTGTCGAGCTCCACCACTTCGGCCGGTTCCACGAAAGCGGTCTTGCCTGAAGCGGATTCGTCGTATATGAAGCCCTGGATTTTCTTCTTGTTGCCGGCAGGCACCGGGATCAGCATCTTGCCGTCACGCATTGAAATGCTGGCATCCGAGTCCACAATCCCTTCTTCCTGAGCCCGTTTCAGCACTGATGCAATCCGTCTGGAGATAGCGTTCTCCTTTTCCTTCATGCTCCTGCGTATCTCGAACAGCTCGTCCGACGCCGTGTCCTTGACATCTCCGAACCTGTCGAGGATGGTGTCGATCCTGCGCCTTATTTCAGGGAACTGCATGATGCTGGCACTCATCTTTTTGAGGTTGGGATATATGCCGTCCTTGATGCCGTCGAAGAAGCTGATGATTTTGGAAAGGGTTTCCAGCATCGTCTTGAGTTTCCTGAGCGACAGAAGGTCTATCCCTGACAAAGGCTGGGCAAGCGGTTTGAGGAAGCCGAGGCAGTCGATGAACCCGTTTGACGGGAAGCTCTCCTCAAACATTACGATAAGCCGCATCTCGTCCGTAAGCAGCAGTCTCCGGCGTATTTCATCTGCATCGGAAGAAAATCTTTCTTCTGACACCTTATCAGCAGCATAGCTTGTGGAACAGCGGTCGGCTATGGCTTTCCTCATCCTGTCGAAGCCGAGCTTCTGCTCCAGTCTTGAATCAATCGGAGTCTTTTCCATTTCTATCCCTTCCTCCATCCTTGTTTTCTGAAAAAGAGTTGCTCAACAGCAGTTTGAGCTCGTTTATATTGTTTATGTGGGTCACATTCCCCCCTCTCACGAAAGAGATGTTGCCTGTCTCCTCGGATACCACTATCGCGTCGGCGTCTGTTTCTTCCGTGATGCCGATTGCTGCCTTGTGCCTCATTCCGAAGTTCGGCGGTATGTCGGTCTTCTCGGTGATAGGCAGGGTACATCTTGCTGCCACGATATGGTTGTTGCTGATGATGACTGCCCCGTCGTGGAGCGGTGAGTTCTTGAAGAACAGATTCATTATCAGCCTTCTGTGGATGGCCGCGTCAATCCTGTCGCCGGTGGATATGATGTCGTCTATCGGAGTCACATGCGGGATGACGATAAGTGCCCCGGTCTTGGACTCGGACATGCGCCTGCAGGCTTCGGTGATCTCGTTGACTGCATCCTTGTCTATCTCTCCTCTGTTCACATTGCGGAAAATCCTGTTGAGCAGGTTGTTGGAGTGGGCGTTGACCCTTGTCCCGTTGCCGAGCCTGGTGAGAAACCTCCTGATCTCCGGCTGGAATATGACAATCAGGGCCAGCACACCGACATCGAGCACCATATCCATTAAAGTGGCGGTGAGCCTCATCCCGAGCACGGTCACGACGAACCTGATCATGTACAGGGAAATGATGGCAACGAAAATATTCCACGCAGACGATCCCCACAGCCAACGGAAAAGGAGAAAGATAATCAGCGCAACCAGCAGAATGTCCAGAATGTCCAGCAGGGACAGTCTCAAGAATCCGAACAGAGCCAGAACCATTGCGATACCTTATAATATTAGCGACTGCAAATATAGTGATAAATTCTGCAAGAGCCTATAAGGGCATAAAAATTATGTCTATCCGCAAGAATACCCCCCTACAACAGCCCTTTCCGGCAAATCCTTCCGCGCCTTTTCCGACAAGTCCGTCTTCTCCGAGGATCTGACTTTGCCGAGTGACTCTTTCGAGGATGTGCCTCTTCCGACATGTGCGTAAGGAATCTTCAATTCACTCTCCTGGCGGCAATGTCCTTGCGCACATCTCGACTTTTTCCTTGACAAGTGCGCTGACAATCCCCGTTCTACGCTGTGGGCGGCATTTCCCTTGCGCATATCTCCGCTTCCTTTCCGACGGGAGGCACTTCGTCAGCGCTCGTCTCGGGTCTCTGTCATTCTGAGCGCCAGCGAAG
>JADIMD010000064.1 GCA_017695015.1 Candidatus Cryptobacteroides faecigallinarum
ATTCAATATGTTTGCAAAATCACAAAAGGTAAGGAGCCCCTTGAAATGACCCCATTTTGAACTATTTAAGGTCCTCCTTACATTTTTGTAATTAAATAAACTTTTAACAATCAAATAATTGCAATACAACGAAAATGCATAGTGGCAATATGAGTCCGGAATTCCACTTCCATGCCACTTTTCATAGACATCAGACCAAGGTCTGCTCATGGATTCTGCTCATGGGTTCCGCTCCTATTGCAGTAGATCTCCAGTATTCCGTAATTTAAGTGAGGTGTTAAATTTGTGGGACAGTATTCGGTTGAATCTGTCACGGAAGATTATTACGGTCATTGCGGTTACTGCCGGCAGTAGCCATACCGCACCAAGTCGCTGCGGTCGCGGACGAGATGGACATAGCCGTCTGAGAGCAGGAGGACCTCGTCGGCCACTTCGAGAAGCGCGTTGTAGTTGTGGTCGGAGAGAATAATGCCTTTCAAGGGTTTCTGACGGCGGATCAGTGCCTGTATCCGCTCCACTGCCACAGGTGCCAGAAAGGAAAACGGCTCATCGAGGATGCAGAACGGAGCTGGAGAGCACAGCACCAGCCATATCTCGGCAATCCGCACCTCCCCTGAAGACAGAGCATTAACCGGTGTGTCCCTGTATTGCCCGAATTTCGGGAATTCCTCGACAAACTCCACGTAATCCATTGCGAAATATTCAAATATCCGACCCAGAGTCATCTTCGGCGGCAGGAAACTGCCTTGCGGAAGGTATTTGACATAGCGGGACACGCAACCTTTCAGGAAGATGTCTCCGGCAACGTGTCCGAACAGCCATGACCTCCTGCCACCGCAGCCTGAGCCCGGAATTGCCTCATCATCTATCCGCACAAAGCAGTTCTGGGCCTTCAGCTGCCCCATCACGGCCCGGAACATGGAGGACTTGCCGCTGCCGTTGCGCCCAAGCAGCCCCGTGACCCGGCCCGTCTCCGAACGCAACCAGGCTCCGTTCAGGATATTCTTCCTCCCGAAAGAAAGGGTTATGCTGTCGGCAAGCAGCGTATGCGTCTTCATCTTATGCTTCTCAGTACAGCAAGGCATTTTTTATCAAGATTATAACAGTCAGTATCACAGCATAGACCGCAAGATCAAGAAGCGCTGCCGCTACCATCATCCGGGACGGATAAAGTCCGAGATTGATATAGAAAAACCCGCGGTCGCTTCCGCTGCGATCCAACCTCTTCAGCAGCACCAGAATCCCTGTCAGAAACAGTTTCACCAACGACAGCATCGCGGCCACCGAGACTGTCTCAGACTTGTCCGCATCCATAGCAGCCACAGCAATGAACGAAGACAGGCTCACTATTCCTGACACCGTCAGGAAACTCTTGGCATACAGTGCTGTCAGGCACAATTTCTGTTTAAAGCTCAACATCATAGCGCATTTTACCATAGCTTTGGGACTTTTCGTCAGAACCGCATTCAATCCAACTGAAAAAGCTCGTTCACCGTCTTACCGAAATAGGCTGAAAGCCTAAGGGCCAGCTCTGTAGATGGAATGAAGCGGCCGTTCTCAATGGCATAGATGGTCTGGCGGGAGACTCCGACGGCATCTGCCAGCTGCTGCTGCGATATGCGCAGGACGGCTCTTTCGACGCGGATGTTATTCTTCATGGCGACACCTCCGTCTATTAATCCACAGGCTCACCTTGAAGATTACGATGTAGAGGAAGAACATAGGAAGGACTGACAGATAATTGTCCACCATGTAGAATACCCACCGTTTCGTATCATCAGCCTCGTGCATGGGGAAATACATAAGGTTTATACTGCTCACGCAGAACCAGATGACGGACAGCACAAATGCCACGCAGGCCGCCGCCGCAAGAGACCGCCCGCGCAGAGACCTGATAAACTCGTCCTCCTGCCTCTCTTCCGAAAAGGCTATCATCAGCAGTGAGACGCCGATTATGACATACACCGCAGCAATCAGCAGCTTGAAAGCCGCTTCATCCATAACACTCCAGACATCAAATCCGAATAATAGATTCACCACTACAAAGACAACAGCCAGGAGTATCCATCCTGCCGTCTGCCACCTGTGGGGAAGAAGATAATGCTTTGTTTTCATACCATATTTGTTTTATGTAAATTTTACTTGCACAAAAGTAAAGTACTCTTTACATATTTCCAAATTTTCAAACAAATTTTTGAAACTTGCAGAACCTGACAAACTACACTTTTCACCCGACAATCTCAATCCAGCAGAAAAAGTTCATTGACAGGCTTTCTGAAATAAGAAGAACATATGCATTGTTTCGTCCATCTTCACCATATTTTATTGCAAATACAATAATTGCATTTGCAATAAAATAAAATCACTTTGCTTGCAGTAGAGCATTTTTCCTATATTTACAATGTAAAATTATACGTAATGCAGCCCTTTCCATACCATTGGTTTATCATAACCGTCATCATATCAGTCGCTGGCCTAACCGGTTTCGTCCTGTTGGACTGGAGAAAAACAGGCAGACTGAGGGATATCCTGCAATTCGTCAGCCATCCCGTGGAAGACTGCTTTATTGACCTGAATATAAGGAGTATCCTCATGACTCTCCTCTGGTATCTCATCATACAATATTTCTTTAACTTTTCCTATGCCGGATTCATTGACAGAGCATTGTTTGATGCCCCATTCCCCAAGAACAACATCAGCGACGCAAGCTCTGCATTCCCTCTATGGTTCATCCTGCTATGCCCTCCGTTGCTGGAAGAAACCGCTTTCAGGCTTCCGCTGAGACGGAGACGCATCCTCATCACTATCTCCGCAACCACCATTGCATTCATACTCTCTGCCGGAATATTCTCAATGCCAGTCTACAGCGTTACATGGCACCGGGCTGCAGTCTGCACAGGGACAGCATTGCTTTTCTGGAATGCGGGATATAAATGGATACAGAAAATGCCATTCCGCACATGGTTCTGGCTCATAGCTGTCCTGTTCTCCTTCACGCACCTGATAAACTACAGTGTCACCACCCTGACAGCTACAGGATGGATGCGGATTATCCTGAGGGAAGCTTTCAAAATTCCCGGAGCACTGGTATTAGGTTACGCACGACTCCATCACGGCATATTCGCCGCAATCGCGATACACATGGTCAACAATCTTATTCCACTCACAATACAGTCACTGACAAGCAACTAGGATCAAATGATGAAAACTACACTCCGCACACTCGCCTCACTCTTCGTTCTGTGCTGCCTCACTGCCGGCGCATACGCCATCAATCCATTGAAAGAATACACCTACACCCCTAAGGATCTGGGACTGGAGTACTCCGAGGACTCGGTCATGACTTCGGACGGGTACAGGATCCATATCTGGAACCTGCCGGGAAAGGAGGGGAATGACAGGTCGGTGCTGATAGCTTACGCAGATGCAGGCAATATGGGACAATGGCTGAGTGTCGGGGCCACTCTGAATCTGCTCGGGTACGATGTCTGGATGTTCGACTGGAGGGGCTTCGGAAACAGTCAGGATTTCGCAACGGACAAGGACCTGCTCTACCATAGCGAGTATTTGCTGGACTTCGGAGCGGTGCTCGGTCATGTCGCCACTGTCCGCAACAGGCCCGTGGATGTCCTGGCACTCTCTATGGGAACAATCATAACAGGAGAACATCTGCGGCAGTACCCTGGAAACAAATCCCTGATACGGAGCTGCATCATGGACGGATTCGTCACAGACCCGTCCGAGACAGTAAGAATCCTGAACGAGGACAGCGGCAAGTCAGTACGCCTCCCCTCCGCACCGCAGCTGCTTTCTCCCGGCTTCAATTCCAAGGATGTCTCCCTGCCCATGCTGCTGATCCAC
>JADIMD010000065.1 GCA_017695015.1 Candidatus Cryptobacteroides faecigallinarum
CATGATTGCTCCGCACACGGCCACCTCGCTCACCCTGTTGCGCACTAAATGCCTGGAATAGCTGCCGTCATTCTCCTGCCTGAACTCGTATTCGTCCCTGTGGCAGGTGACATTGATATATTTCGGCTTGAATTCCATAAAAGGTCTTATGGAATCTATCAGCTCCCGCCTTGTCATCCCTTTCAGCGGTGGAACGATCTCCAGTGACGGGAACGGTCTGTCGCTTGACGCCAGAATCTCATTTATTTTCATAGCTTTGCCTTTTCCATGTCAATTCATAAAAACAGGATACAAAAGTAAAAAAAAGTCGCTTTTTTCGGGCATGTTTTTGAGCTTCGGTTGCCTTCTCCTGAAATAGGGTTTACGGTCAGTCCAGCAGGTGGGACAGGAATTGTCGGGCGGTCTGGGCATCCATTCCCCGTTTCTGGGCGTAAGCCTCGTACTGCTCTTTGCTGATCCTTCTGATTTCCGGGTAGCACGCCTGAGGATGTGCGAATATGAATCCGCAGATGGATGCATCGGGAATCATGGCATAGCTGTCAGTTAACTTTATTTCGAGCAGCTCTCCGCCCGGGAGGAGGTCCAGTATATCCTTTTTGAGAGTGTGGTCAGGGCAACTGGCATACCCTGCGGCAGGCTTGACTATCTTTATTGTCCCGTTGTTGTCCTGAATGTTGTGCCCTGCTGCGAGACATTTTTCCAGATAGTGGTCGAGCCATGTCGATGCTGCTTCTGCAAGGGTTAGCCTGACCGCCCTGCGGACGAGTCTCGGATAGTCCGTGCTGTCTGCAGGATTTTGCGTATCTTGACATCCGCGGCATGATCCAGCTGTCTCGGATACCGAGATAGCGAACATTCCGAAATTTCCCGTCTTCCCTGAACTTTCAGGAGGAACGAAATCGCATAGGGACTTAACCTTCGGAAGTTCTTTTCCTGGTTTGCTTTCCTGCCTGAACATCGGCAGCCAATGTCCGTCGAAACAGATGCCGCTGTCCTTTGAACATGCATCAAAGAATTTGGCAGCCAACATTATACGACACCCGGCACCGATGGCGCGGTTTTCATCCGTTTTCATGGAAATGTCGGTTTCATCTGCTTTCATGGAAATGCCGGTTTTATCCGTTTTCAAGAAATCAGATGATTCACCATAAGCCTTGTTTTCCGCAGCAATAATCGCATCAAGGACAGCTTTGCCGTCCTTTTCAAGCCGGCGAATCTCCTTGCTTTCAGGGAGCGGTCCGCTGTATCTGATGCCGAATACCGTAAGGAACATCCTCCAGTCAAAATATTCTGCGACATCTTTGACAGGAATCCTTATAGCAGGAATATCCCTGAACCCGGCTGTCCTGCAGTCTATATACGAGTCGGCTGAAAAGACAGGACAGTCTGCATTTACCGAAGCGGTGCTCTGTGCCTGATCCGAGTCCTGACCTCCGTCGAGGACCTGCCTGTCCTTGCTGTGATACAGTTCCCTGATTTTTTCCTGTGCCGCATGTTCTTCATATTCGAATTGCTGCCTGTCCATCATGCATCGTTTTGCCATCACGGCACTTGCAGAAGCATCAGCTCCGTAAAACACATGGGTGTATAGCGGAGCAAGCTTTACTGCTGTATGCAAAGCAGAAGTGGTGGCCCCGCCGATAAAAAGGGGAGTGTCGAGCCCTCTGCGAGACATTTCCCTGCACAGTTCCTCCATCTGGAAAAGAGAAGGGGTGATGAGTCCGCTCACGGCAATGATATCTGCATTTTCCCTGTCTGCAGCTTCAAGGATAGTCTCCCTGTCGACCATCACTCCAAGGTCCACAACATCGAACCCGTTGCAGGTCAGTACGATGCCTGTGATATTCTTTCCTATGTCATGGACATCTCCCTTGACGGTGGCAAGTATGATCTTGGGCCTGGATGTGCCCCCTCCAGCCGTCCCGTCAGCTTCGCCATTGGCTGTTTCAGCCTTGTTTCCAGGCATGTACGGCTCAAGTATCGCTACTGCATCCCTCATGACCTTGGCGGATTTGACTACCTGGGGAAGGAACATCTTGCCGCTTCCGAAAAGTTCTCCGACCTGTTTCATCCCGTCCATCAGCGGACCTTCGATAATGGATACGGCACTTCCTCCATATTTCTTCAATGCCTCCTGCAGGTCTTTCTCCAGATCTGACGATTTCCCCTTGACCAGGGCATTGCGCAGTTTCTCTTCAACGGTATATGCAGCCGTCAGCCCGTCAGCACCCGTTCCGGTTGAAATGCGCTCTCCGTTGCCTGCATTTCCCTGTACCGATGCAGCTTTTGCGGCTTCTTTCTCCTGAAGCACTTTCTGCGCCTTTGCAATCAGCCTTTCTGTGGCCCCCGGGTCGCGGTCGAATATCACATCCTCCACGCATTTGAGCATTTCAGGCTCGATCTGGTCATAGACCTGAAGCATCCCGGGATTGACGATAGCCATATCGAGCCCTGCCTGTATTGCATAGTAGAGGAATACGGAATGCATGGCCTCCCTGACCTCGTTGTTCCCCCTGAATGCGAAAGACAGGTTGGAAATCCCTCCGGAAGTCTTGGCTCCGTGCAGGTTCTGATGTATCCACCTGACTGCCTCTATGAAATCGATTCCATATCTGGCATGTTCTTCTATCCCGGTGCCTATCGACAGCACATTGGCATCGAAGATTATTTCCTGGGGAGGTATCCCGGCTCCGGTAAGCAGCCGGTATGCTCTGGAGCATATCTCGATTTTTCTCGCGAATGTGGTGGCCTGCCCCTGCTCGTCGAAAGCCATGACGACCATCGCGGCACCGAGGCTGCGTATTGCGAGAGCCTTGTCGATGAATGCCTGTTCGCCTTCTTTCAGGCTTATTGAATTGACGATGCATTTTCCCTGGGAATTCTTCAGCCCTGCAAGTATGGTTTCCCAGTGGGACGAGTCGATCATCAGGGCCGCTTTAGCCGCTGCCGGGTCATTGGATATGTGGCGGCAGAACCTTTCCATTTCCAATGTGCTGTCCAGCATCGCGTCATCCATGTTTATGTCTATGACAGATGCCCCGTTTTCGATCTGGTCTGCAGCGATCTGCAAGGCAGAAGTGTAGTCTCCTGACGCGATGAGTCTCGCGAATTTTCGGGAACCGGCCACATTGGTCCGCTCTCCGATATTGGTGAAATTGTTAGCTTCCAGATCAATGCACACTGCTTCCAGTCCGCTGACCGTCAGGCCTTCCTCAGCCACAACTGAATTCTTTCCGGACAATCTTCTTGGTGCGATTCCCTTTACGGCGGATGCAATAGCCTTGATATGTTCAGGGGTGGTCCCGCAGCACCCTCCCACAATGTCTATCAGCCCGTCAGATGCCATTTGCCTGATTGCAGCAGCCATTTCTTCAGGACTCTGGTCGTAACCTCCCATTTCATTGGGAAGTCCTGCATTGGGATAGCATATTACAGGACATCTGCACCATCCGGATATTTCCTTTACGAGAGGAGCCAGTTCAGCTGCACCGAGCGAGCAGTTGAGTCCGAATGCTGCGAGGGGATAGTGTGATATGGAAGCATAGAAGGCTTCGAGTGTCTGACCTGTGAGGGTGCGTCCGCTTCTGTCCGCGACTGACACCGAGACGATGACGGGAATCCTTCCATTGAAACGGTCATGTACACCGGATTGACCCATCTGCCATATTGCATACAGGGCTGCCTTGACATTCAGGGCGTCGAAGCAGGTCTCGATCTGGATAAGGTCTGCTCCTCCCTCTATAAGCGCCTCTGCCTGTTGCCTGTATGCGGAGGCCATGTCGTCGAAACTGTAGGGCCTGTATGACGGATCAGTTATGTCCGGTGCGAGGGAAAGGGATTTGGATGTGGGACCGATGCTTCCTGCCACTATGATCCGCCTCCCCGTTTCGGAAAAGGCCCTGTCGGCAGCTCGTCTGGCGATTCTTGCTCCTTCCCTTGCCATCTCCGGAGCAAAGCCGCTGCAGCCGTATTCCTGTTGAGAAATGGAGTTCGCGCTGAATGTGTTGCTCTCGATTATGTCCGCTCCGGCTTCTATATATTGCCTGTGTATCTCTTCAATGATGTCGGGGCGTGTGAGGTTGAGGCATTCGTTGTTGCCTGCCAGTTCGCAGGATATATCAGAGAAAGGTCTGCCGTGGAAGTCATCCTCCGACAGACCATATCTCTGGATCATGGTCCCCATTGCACCGTCCAGAATCAATATGTCCTTTTCAGGAAACATTGACGGTTACCCGATTGTGACGATAGGGGCGTCTGCAGGTACTGAATCCCCTATATTTACATGGATTGCAGTAACAGTTCCTGCAACAGGAGACTCGATGGTGTTCTCCATCTTCATGGCTTCAAGGACGGCTACCTGCTGACCTGCTTTCACAGTGTCTCCGACTTTTACGGAGATCCCTACGATGTTGCCTGGAAGAGGGGCAGTGACAGCCTTTCCTGCGCCAGATGCTGCCGGTGCAGCGGCAGGAGCCGGTGCGGCCTGAGGTGCAGGGGCCGGAGCTGGAGCTGGAGCT
>JADIMD010000066.1 GCA_017695015.1 Candidatus Cryptobacteroides faecigallinarum
GGCTTATTCCGATTTCGGTTGCCAGCTGCTTTTGTGTCCACCGGACATTTATAATTTTGAGATTAGTGTGATTTTCGCCTTTATGAATTTTGAGATTAGTGTAATTATGTGCTATCTTTGTACTTGCTAACAACATCATATATGATATTCAAAAGAAAAATATACAAAGAACTGCTGCATTGGAAGCGGACGGATGAAGGCAGAACGGCCGTACTGATACAGGGTGCAAGACGTGTAGGGAAGTCCACCATTGCAGAGGAGTTTGCAGCCAATGAATACGAGACTTATATACTGGTGGATTTTGCCGCCTGTTCAACTGAAATCCGTGATTTGTTCAATGACGTTTCCGACCTTAACCGTATTTTCATGCGCCTGCAATTTGAATACGGTGTCGAGTTGAAAGAGCGGAAATCGGCCATCATTTTCGATGAAGTCCAGCTTGCCCCGAAGGTAAGACAAGCTATCAAATATCTTGTAAAAGACGGCATATATGACAATGTTCCTTTGATATGAAAGAGGCATCTTCCCTGCGCACATGTCGGAAGGGGGATGAGGTGCATGCGGAGTGCGAACATCATTTCTTTGTATTTTATTGCAAGCCAGTGTGTTATGGATCGCTATTGTTCGTGCTCCGCTTCCTGAGGGAGGGTCCACGAACATACCTTGTTTATAATGCATTGATATTCATTAGAATATAGAAATGTCGTGTTCGTACTCCGCGACTGGGTCCCTGGGAAATATATGTTCGTCCACAAAAATGGGCCATTTCGTGGATGCAATCCAGGAAACTGCAATGCCGTCCATGTTTTCCCTGCATATTGTGGATGGGGCAGGTCGGGAATGGATGGCCCCGGAGTGTATGTGAGTGAGGGCAAAGCATGAAAAGGGGGGATAATTGTGCGGAAGAAGCATTTTTATAAAGGTGTCGGGTTGGTATTATCGAAATTCTGCGTATTTTTGAAGTTTGGTTAGTATAGTGCTCCCTCGCGAGGGATGACGAGACAATTTAGACGCGTTTATGAAAAAGGAAGAAATCTTGGGCAAAGTAGGCAAGACTGTAAATAAGGTCAAGGATACCGGGACTATGTTTGGAGGTTGGATGAGTTCCCTGAAATGGTGGCATTGGCTCATAGCCGGACTTGCCGTAGCCGCAATCATTATTTCTATAATATTTCTGTTGAAGAAACCGGCTGTAGTACCGGACCCTCCTGTCGTTGAGACCCAGATGGTGACATTGAAGGATGTCGAGATTTACGGGGAGTATCCTGGCAGCATCAGGGCGCAGCTTTTTGTCGAAGTCAGGGCGAGGGTGGAAGGATATCTGGAAGAAATGCTTTTCGATGAGGGCTCATATGTCAAAAAGGACCAGGTGCTTTTCGTGATAGACTCCACTCAGTATGCGGCCAAGGTTGCCAAGGCGAAGTCGCTTCTCCAGAAGAACGAGGCGCTTGCCCAGAAAGCGGAAAGGGACCTGGACAGGATACGCCCTCTGTATGAGCAGAAAGCTGCCAGCCAGCTGGATATGGATAATGCGATAGCTTCGTACGAGAGTGCCATTGCAGATGTCGGAATGAGCAAGGCTGACCTGCAGCAGGATTCCATCGCGTTGAGTTACACCGTGGTAAGATCTCCTATCAGCGGATATATAAGCGAGAGTCTCGTGGATATAGGAACTCTTGTGGGGCCGGGCTCGCAGTCTCTTCTAACCACTGTGGTCAAGAGCGATACGGTGCTGGTGGAGTTCAAGATGACTGACCTTGATTATCAGAGGAGCAAGACTGCGAATGTGAATATCGGGCAGACTGATTCTTCGAGGAAATTCGATCCTTATGTGACCATTACTTTGGCCGATAAATCCGTGTATAAATATAAGGGGTTTGTGGATTTTGCTGACCCTCAGGTAGATTCCAAGACGGGGACTTTCCTCGTCAGGGCTGAGATGCCTAACCCTGACAGGGAATTGCTTCCGGGGCAGTTCACCAATGTGACCATGTTGCTGAATGTCATCGAGAATGCGGTGGTGGTCCCGACAAAGGCCATTGTCATTGAAAAGAGCGCGGCATACATTTGGGTTCTCCGTCCGGATGGTATAGCCGAGAAGCGTTTTATCGAGCTTGGTCCGGAAAGCGGAAATTATACCGTGGTGGAGAGGGGGCTCCGTCCGGGGGAAAGCATTGTGGTGGAGGGTTACCACAAACTTACACACGGAATGCCTGCGCGCAGCTCCTATTAGGATTGTCAGTCGGGTGGCAGGAATATGGAATGTCCGTCAAAAGAGCAAAAGGAAAAACGAAGAAAATATATAGAGAAAAACGGACGAAAGGCGCAAAGGCAAGAACGAAGAATGAACTGACAATAAATAGAGAAAAACGGAGTTTTTCGGAAAAGTCCTCCCGGAGAGGGAGGATTTGAGGAGGGTGACGCCCCCTGGAGGGGGCTCCGCGAAGCGGTGGGGGTTAGGTATTTCATATTATTGTCAGTCGGGGTGGCAGGAATATGGAATGTCCGTCAAAAGAGCAAAGGCAAGAACGAAGAATGAACTGACAATAATATGAAATCAGATTTTTTTATAGATAGACCCGTATTTTCGGCTGTGATTTCCGCCTTGATAGTGATAGTGGGAATCATCGGCCTCGTCCAGCTTCCGGTGGACCAGTATCCTCAGATCGTACCCCCTGTGGTGACGGTCTCTGCGTCCTATCCTGGAGCGAGCGCGACAGCGGTGGCACAGGCTGTGGCCACGCCGATAGAACAGGAACTTAACGGAACCCCGGGGATGCTTTACATGGAGTCCACGAACTCCAACTCCGGAAGTTTCTCCGCGACCCTGACTTTCGACATCACCACAGATGCGGACATCGCGGCGGTGGAAGTCCAGAACCGTGTGAAGGAAGCGGAGGCGAGACTTCCGGCAGAAGTCGTGCAGAACGGAATTTCTGTCCAGAAGCAGGCTTCCAGCAGACTCATGACAGTGACAATCCAGTCGGATGACGAGAAATACGATGAAATATACCTCAGCAACTTTGCGACTCTGAATGTGCTGGACATGCTTAGAAGAGTCCCCGGAGTCGGTAGGGTGTCCAATGTCGGCAGCCGCTATTACGCGATGCAGATATGGGTCCAGCCGGACAAGTTGGCGGCTCTCGGACTCACTGTCCAGGACCTTCAGAAAGCCCTCAAGGACCAGAACCGCGAGTCTGCGGCAGGTATGCTCGGTCAGCAGCCTATCGAGGGTGTGGATATCTCTGTCCCGATTACTGCTACTGGAAGGCTTTCTTCAGTGAGCCAGTTCGAGAACATAGTGATAAGGGCAAGCGACGACGGGGCCATCATCAGGCTGAAAGATGTGGCAAGGGTGTCTCTTGAAGCACAGTCCTATAATACTGAAAGCGGGATCAACGGTGGAAATGCAGCCGTGATGAATGTGTTCATGCTTCCGGGAGCGAATGCCATGGAAGTGGCGGAGAATGTCAAGGCTACACTGGAAGAAATCAGCGCAAGTTTCCCGGAAGGGATTTCATACGACATCCCATTCGACATGACGACCTATATCTCCGAGTCCATCCACCATGTGTACAGGACTCTGTTCGAGGCGCTGATACTTGTGATATTGGTGGTCTTCCTCTCCTTGCAGAGCTGGAGGGCGACTTTGATTCCTGCAATCGCAGTCCCTATCTCATTGATCGGTACTTTCGGAGTGATGCTCGTCTTCGGTTTCTCCCTCAACATGATGACGCTTCTTGGACTCATCCTCGCCATCGGTATCGTCGTGGATGATGCGATAGTGGTGGTGGAGAATGTGGACAGGATCATGACGGAGGAGCATCTGTCACCGTATGAGGCCACCAAGAAGGCAATGAGCGGAATCGGAAGCGCCCTGATTGCCATGTCATTGGTGCTGTGCGCAGTGTTCGTACCTGTCAGCTTCCTTTCGGGAATCACCGGGCAGCTGTTCCGTCAGTTCACCATCACCATTGCCGTCTCGGTGATAATTTCCACGGTTGTCGCCCTGACCCTCAGCCCTGTGATGTGCTCGAAATTCCTGAAGCCACATGTCGAAGGGGAGAAGAAGAATTTTATTTTCAGAAAGATAAATGAAGGACTCGCTGCCGGAAACTCATTCTATGCCAGGATGGTACGGGCAAGCCTCAGACATATGCCGAGGATGTTTGCCATATTCGGAGTGGCCTGTGTCGGTATCTGGGTGATGTCGCAGCTTGTGCCGCAGAGCTTCCTCCCTCAGGAGGACCAGGGATATTTCACCGTGGAGCTGGAACTTCCTGTCGGAGCGACCCTGGAAAGGACCAGGGTGATCACCGCAAGGGCGATGGATTTCCTGATGAGGCAGCCGGATATCGAGTATGCACTGGATGTGTCGGGTTCCAGCCCGCGTATCGGGTCGAGCCAGTCCAACAGCTACATTACCGTGATAATGAAGCCGTGGAAAGAAAGGAAGGAGAGGAATATCAACAAGACCATGCAGATGGTAAGGGACAGCCTTTCTGTCTACCCTGAAAGCAAGGTATACCTCAGTTCTCCTGCCGTGATTCCTGGCCTCGGAACATCCGGAGGTTTCTCCATGGTGCTGGAAGCAAGGGGAGACTGCTCGTATGAACAGCTCCAGGCGGCAGTGGACACCCTGATGTACTATGCATCGATGCGCAAGGAGCTCACAGGGCTTTCTTCCGGAATGCAGCGCGACATACCGCAGCTGTATTTCGACGCGGACAGGGACAAGACCCAGCTGCTCGGGGTCCCTCTCTCGGATGTGTTCTCCACCTTGAAGGCATTTACAGGGTCGGTGTATATCAATGACTTCAACATGTTCAACAGGGTCTACAGGGTGTACCTGCAGGCAGATGCCCCGTACAGGGGAAGCCGTTCCGACCTCAACCTGTTCTTCGTAAGGAGCTCCAACGGGTCGATGGTTCCTGTGTCCGCCCTCGGGACAACCTCGTACACTACAGGCCCGGGTACGATAAAGAGGTTCAACATGTACTATTCCGTCACCATCAACGGCGAGGCTGCGCACGGGGTCAGCTCGGGACAGGCGATGGATATCCTTGAAGACATAGTGAACGAGCATCTGCCGTCTAATGTCGGGATAGAGTGGAGCGGAATGTCATACCAGGAAAAGAAGGAGGGCGGCCAGACAGGGCTTGTGCTCGGACTTTGCCTGCTGTTTGTGTTCCTCTTTCTTGCAGCGCAGTACGAGAGCTGGTCAGTCCCGATAGCGGTGATACTTTCCCTGCCGATAGCCATAGCCGGAGCATATCTCGGTATCCTTGTGCTCGGATATGAAAGCAACATTTATTTCCAGATAGGACTTGTGATGCTGGTGGGACTTGTCGCGAAAAATGCCATTCTCATAGTGGAATTCGCAAAGGAGGAAGTAGAGAAGGGCAGACCTGTCGAGGAGGCGGCTGTGGTGGCTGCCCAGCTCAGGTTCAGGCCTATCGTGATGACATCCCTTGCATTCATCCTCGGTATGCTGCCTCTGGTGTTCGCAACCGGTCCGGGCTCGGCAAGCCGCCAGGACATCGGCACAGGAGTGTTCTTCGGTATGCTGGTTGCCATCACTGCCGGCATCGTATTCGTGCCTTTCTTCTTTGTGTGGATATATAAGTTGAGAATGAAATTCAGTAAAAAGAAACAGAATAAATCAGGAAACAATGCTGCAGGGAAGGCTCTGATGACCGTAGCCGTGGTAATGCTCGGAGGATTTGCGATGTCATGCTCTCCTGCGAAATATTGCGCGGACCCTCAGCTCGACCTCCCGGAAAACTTCCAGACCGATCTTCCGGAGGATTCCCTTACTGTGGCGGATATGGAATGGTGGAAAATATATCCCGACACCATGCTGCAGAACCTGATCAGCCAGGCTTTGGAATACAACAAGGACATCCTTTCCGCTGCCGAGAGAATCCGCGAACTGGAGTACCGCTACAGAATCCAGAGGGCAGACCTGTGGCCGTCACTCTCGATAAATGCTGCTGCCGACAATGAATACAACAACTACGGTGGAGCAGATCCGTCGAATGATCCCGAGATAGGGACTAAAGCCTCCCTGTCGTGGGAAATCGACCTCTGGGGACATCTCAGATGGGCAAGCAAGGCGAGGATGGCGGAATACCTTTCGAGCATCGATGCGCAGAGGGCATTGAAGATGACTCTCATAGCAGATGTGGCGACAGCCTATTTCGAATTGGTGGCTTTGGACAATGAGCTTGATATCGTCCGCAGCACCCTCAAGACCAGAAGGGAAGGAGTCAAGCAGGCGAAGCTCAGGCTGGACGGAGGTCTGACAGACGAGATTCCTTATCAGCAGGCACTTGTGGAGTTGGCGACCACCGAGGCCCTCGTCCCTGACATCGAGAGACAGGTGGCACTGAAAGAGAGTGAGATAGCTTTCCTGGCAGGCTCATATCCCCATAAAGTGGAGAGGGCAAAGGCTTCCGACATGCAGTCCTACAGGGAGAATGTGCCGATCGGAGTGCCGTCAGACCTGCTGTGGAGACGCCCTGACCTGAGACAGGCGGAGCAGAACCTGATGGCGGCAGAGGCTGAAGTCGGAGTCGCACAGGCGGAAAGGTTCCCGACACTTACCATCGGCCTCCAGGGAGGTCTGGAAAGCGACTCTTTCCTTGATGTCCTGAAATCCCCGTTCTACTATGCCGTGGCGTCCGTGGCTGCTCCTGTGTTCCATTTCGGCAAGAGAAAAGCGGCATTCAAGGCTGCCATTGCAGAATACGAGCAGGCAAAGATAGAATATGAAAAGTCGGTGATGCAGGCTTTCAGGGAAGTCCATGACGCAGTGGTAACCTTCCGGTCCGCCCAGAGGAATACGGATGCCAAGTACGACCTGGTGCAGGCTGCGCTTAAATATGTGGACTTGACCAATATACAGTATATCAACGGAGCTATCCGCTATCTTGATCTGCTTGATGCGAACAGGGTATATCTGGATGCCCAGGTGGAATACAGCAACGCCGTGATGGACGAGTATATCGCTCTCGTGGGACTTTACAAATCACTCGGAGGAGGATGGCAGACGGCAGAGTAGTCGCATAAAAAACATGTCTGAATGCATTTTAATTAAATAAATTTTTATATTTGCATTTCGACTTGACAAATATGAAACGAATTTTAACACTTAATCTATTGTGGCTGGCAGCCCTCCCCATTGCTGCACAGTCATACATGGACAAGGCGGAGCGGTTCAGCTATGACACTCTCAACCCCCTTGTCCTTAACGATTATGCTTCCGTGGAATGGCAGGAAAACGGAAGCCGTTATTTCAGTTACAGAGTCGAATCCCCGGACAGCGAGACCTATTATTTGGTAGACACCAGGGACTGGAGCCGTACGCAGTATCCGGACAGGAAGAGCGTAAGGTCGGCTATTGACAGCCTCGTCTCCAGGGGGGGGCAAAGGTAAAGTTGCCGAACCAGGCAAATACGCTCCATCTCCCGGCACAAGGAAGGACTGGACCAAGGACTGGTCTTATGACAGCCTGTTCTTTATCAGGGCGTGCGATGATGATATCTATCTCTTCAAGGCGGTTACAGACAGTACCGGCAGACCTTTGACCGGCATCGAGCCGTCCGACAGCATCCGTCTCAGTGACGACGGGACGCAATGGGCGTCCTATGCAGTGGGAGGCAATTCATTCAAGGGAAGCAAGGGCCGCACAGGAGCGCTCGGTCGCTGGATAGGCAACAGCCACCGGTACATCCTGGTCAAGGAGGACGAGAGGTCTGTGGGCGAGCTTACGATTGTGAAGAGCCTTGCCGAGCCGCGTCCGGTAGCCAAGACCTATAAATATGCGATGCCCGGTGATACCGGTGTCGTGAAATATAGCCTTTATCTTGCAGATGCCGACAGCGGGAAGATGTACAGGCTGGACATAGACCGTTACAGGGACCAGAAACTGCTTCTGCCGCGTCTTGAGCAATATCCCATGACTGACCGTTATGCCTATTTTGTCCGTGTCAGCAGGACTCTCGACACTCTCGACCTGCTCAGGGTGGACGGGTGCAACCATTCCGTGGAGACCATCATCAGTGAGGAATGCAAGCCTCATTTCAACGAGGTGCTTTTCGACTACCATGTCATCAATGACGGCAAGGAAATCCTCTGGTGGTCCGAGCGCACCGGCAAGGGACGGTATTACCTTTATGACGGTGAAGGAGGGCTCAAGGGAGCGGTGACTCCTGACGATATAGTGGCAGGGAAGATAGTGAAGATAGACACTCTCGGACGCTCCATAATCTATGAGGGCTATGGAGGAGAAGAGGGGGCAGACCCTTGCTACAAATACTATTACAGGGCGACTTTCAAGGGACGCAACAATCTGCTGACCCCGGGACGCGGAGACCATTCGGTCACTTTCTCACCTGACGGCAAATATATAGTGGACACATATTCGAGGATGGACCTCGCTCCGCATTATCAGATATGCGACCTCAAGGGCAATGTCCGTTTCGAGATGGAGCCTGCCGACCTTTCGAAATTATATGAGAGGGGATGGAAAGAGCCGGAGCTTGTGGAATTCATGGCTGCCGATTCGGTGACAAGGCTGTACGGGGTGGTGTATCTCCCGTTCGACCTCGACCCGTCGAAAAAGTATCCCGTGATAAGCAGCGTCTATCCCGGTCCGATGACAGACCTTGTGCCTTTGGCGTTCATGGCGGATGACAACTACAACCATTCCCTTGCCCAACTCGGCTTCATAGTGGTGAATGTTTCCTACAGAGGTAGCAATCCATACAGGGGACGCGATTTCTACACTTACGGATACGGCAATCTCAGGGATTATGCCCTTGAAGACGACTATGCTGTGCTGCAGCAGGTTGCGGAGAAATATCCTTTCGCTGACCTCGACAGGGTGGGTATCTACGGACATTCGGGAGGAGGCTTCATGACTGTGGCCGCAATGCTGACAAGACCGGATTTCTACAAGGTGGGTTTTGCAGCTTCCGGCAACCATGACAACAACATCTACAGCCAGTGGTGGGGTGAGACCTACCATGGGGTCAAGCAGGTGACCGGAGCAGATGGTGAGACCTCCTTCGAATGCAGGATTCCGACCAATATCGAGCTTGCAGGCAATCTGAAGGGCAAACTGATGTTAGTGACAGGAGACGAGGATGACAATGTGCATCCGGCCAGCACCATCAGGCTTGCAAAAGCACTTATCGACCACGGGAAGAGA
Organism: Candidatus Cryptobacteroides faecigallinarum; assembly: GCA_017695015.1. Classification (GTDB taxonomy): domain Bacteria; phylum Bacteroidota; class Bacteroidia; order Bacteroidales; family UBA932; genus Cryptobacteroides; species Cryptobacteroides faecigallinarum. Next base: position 9,215 of record JADIMD010000066.1, read on the forward strand.
TTCGACATGATGATACTTCCCGGCAAGGACCATCAGGTCTGGTGCAGCTATTATGTGAACCTGATCAGGTATTATTTCGTCGAGAATCTTCTCGGACTTCCGCAGGACGACACGGATATTGTCAATCACAAGTAAAATAACCATATTACAATGAAAATAAAATCATTATCAGCAGGATTACTGTATTCCGCCATGACCGTTCTGGCTCTGTTTTCCTCTTTCGCAGAGGTGAGGGCCCAGGATGCCATTGAGATTGTGCATGTGGTGGGTGTCGTGACCGATATGGCAGGAGAGCCTCTCCCGGGAGTGTCGGTTGTCGTCCAGGGGACGCAGCACGGCACCAGTACCGATGTGGACGGGCAATACAGTATCACAGTGGCGAAAGGGGCCATATTGAGCTACAGTTTCATCGGATTCGAGACCAAGACTGTCAAGGTGACCAAGGCAAGGTACGACATTGTCCTCGAAGAGGAGGCCCAGACTCTGGACCATGTGGTGGTGACTGGTTATTCGCAGATAGAGCTGCGTAAAAGCACCGGAGCTGTCGGGGTGGTGTCTGGAGAAGACCTCAAGGACAGTCCTCTTAAAAATATGGATCAGTTGCTTCAAGGCAAATTGGCTGGAGTGAATGTCCAAATGACTTCCGGACGGCCTGGCGCTGCTGCAAAAGTCCGTATCAGAGGAACGAATACCATTACAGGTAATGCAGAGCCTCTGTGGGTGGTTGATGGTGTTCCATTGCAGAAAAATGTGCCGGTGATGTCTACCAGCCAGATTAAATCAGGGGATTTTGATAATATTTTCGTGACTGGAATAGGCAGTGTCAATCCTAATGACATTGAAAGCATCACTGTCCTGAAAGATGCTGCGGCTGCTGCAATTTACGGTTCACAGGCAGCCAATGGAGTTATAGTCGTGACTACCAAGCGAGGAAAAGCAGGAAGGACGAGCATAAACTATAACGGGTCTGTTACAGTACAGACAAAACCATCAAGAGATGCTAATCTTATGAATTCTCAGGAAAAGCTCGCTTGGGAGCAGGAACTTTGGAATGAATTTTCTGCTGAAGGTTATGCGGCGACCCAGGCAGGTACTCCTACGCATTATCCTGTAGTAGGTATTGTGGGACAGATCAGGTCCGGTTACGGTGACTTCGCAGGTTGGACACGGGAGCAGCAGGATGCCTACATTGCAGAATTGGGCTCACAGACTACCGACTGGTTCGATGTGTTGTTCCGTAATACAGTCTCTACAAGTCATAATATATCTATTTCTGGTGGAGGATCTGAGAAGCTGACATATTATGTGTCAGGAGGTTTTACATACGATAATGGAATTGTTGTAAATACAAATGCATCTTCATACAGTCTGAATGCAAAGATAGATACACGACCGGCTCAATGGATAAAATTAGGTTTTTCGACAGATTTCAGTTACCAGAAATCCAATGCTCCGTCGAATAATGTCGATATGTATGAATATGCATATTTTGCGAATCCATACGAGAGGCTGTATAATGACGACGGCAGCTACAGGGCTGATGCTACATATTTTACTCTTCCTAAATCTAACGGTTCTACTGATACATATTATATCCCGGAGAATGGATTTAATATAATGAGAGAAATCAATGAAACTTCAAGTAAGGCAATATCATCTGCAGTGACATTAAAAGGAGATGTGAGGGTAAATATCTGCAGGGGTTTGACTTTTACAGGTCTTGCATCTTTTACATATAATGGTGATCTCTCGGAAAATATCAATGGTTCCGGAACATTTGCTGCATTTCAGGACAGACCGTTCGAGAATGATTCCTATACCTCGAAGCGGACATACGGCTCGATTACCCAGGTCTCAGGGTATAATACTTCATATCTCTTGAGAGGACAGTTAAATTATGCAAGAACCTTCAAGAGTATGCATAGTGTCAGTATAATAGGAGGTGCGGAAATCCGCAGTTCATATGCCAAGAGCATAACGAGCAAAAGATATGGATATGATATTGTGACAGGTAACCATTCTACTCCTTTATTTACATCATTGGATGGTGGCGCATCGATCGATTATGATAAACTGGTGAATTTTGGAGATATTATAGATTCGAGCATGGGGCAGTCAATCATAGAAGATGCTTTTGCATCTTTTTATGGGACTGTTACATATAGTTTGAAGAATCGATATGTTTTTAGTGGAACAGTCAGGACCGACGGATCGAACAATTTCGGAAGCGATGAGCAGTTCAATGCCAACTGGTCTGTCAGCGGAGCCTGGAACATCGATTCAGAGCCTTGGATGCAGGGGATTTCCCATATTCTTAGCATGTTGAGCCTCAGGGCGGGGTTCGGATACACGGGAGGAGTGAACAAGTCTGTCTATCCTGTCCTTATAATGGATTACCTGTCTTCTTACAGAAGTACCGACGATGCATTTTATAGGATGGGGCATATAGGTAATCCTCCTAATCCTAATTTGAGGTGGGAAAAGAACCAGACAACAAATGTCGGATTGACCTTTGGACTTTTTAATGACAGGCTTACGGGAGAACTTGCATATTACAGGAATAAGAATATCGATTTGGTAACCAATTCCAGAGTGCCGTCATCAACAGGTTTTACGACCCAATATTATAATACATCACAGCAGTTGAATCAAGGAGTAGAGATATCCTTTGAGGCGACAATTTTAAAATACAAGGATTTTAACTGGAGGTTTACAGCGAATGCGGCATACAACAACAACATGCTTACAAAATACGAGTCCCCGACAGGAAGTATATATGGCGACTATTATGTCGGATACCCTTTGGGAAAGATATTTACCGGAAAGAGTACCGGAATCAATCCTGAAACAGGAATATACAATTTCCAGATGAGACCGGATGTGGAAGTTACAAGTATTACTGATTATCAGGCATATCAGAATTATATATTTTATGTAGGTACCTCATATGCACCATGGACAGGAGGATTTTCCACGACATTCTCATACAAAAGGCTGTCATTGAATATTGCAGGAAAATTCTCGATAGGAGCCAAGGTCTTTAATGATATTGTGTCCCCTGTCTCGTACCGTAGTATATCTAAAAATACAAGTGAACCTATTATGACAAGCCGGAATGACCTTTATGTGAACCATCTGAATGTAGTTAGGGATGTGACACATAGATGGACAGTAGACAATCCTGTGACTGACGGATATCCACGGCTGATCGATGCATACGGAGCCCGCCTTACGGATGCTTCAGGCAATTACCTGAACAGGACACAGCCGTATGTAAGTACAATTACAGATTGTACACTTCTTGAAGATGTGTCGTATTTGAAAATTAGTTCAATCTCTCTGTCGTATACTTTGCCGGAAAAATGGATAAATGCAATGAAAATCAGTGATATGAGTGTTGCGTTTCTGATGAATAATCTATTCATAATTACTAATTATTCTGGCATCGATCCTGAAACCCCAGGTGCGGTATACCCACAGAGCCGAGAGTTTACATTCAGCCTTAACATAGGTTTTTAAGATATGAAGAAGACATTTATCATACTATGCATTGGCGCAGTCTTGTGCTCCTGCACCAAATATCTGGATATCAAGCCTTACGGGCAGACGATACCACAGACTGCGGAAGAGTTTTCCGCCCTTTTGCATTATCATCTGGATTTGATAGACCAGGGCGAGGAAACAATATTGGGCAATATATCTTCTGTATGTGATTATGAATGTTATACGGATAATCTGGAGGCTATATTGCAGTCTTATCCAAAAGGTAATTATATTCCTCTGTATATAGGAGATCAGTTGAATGACAAACAGCTATATTATTCCAACCTGTATGCGGTAATAAGAGACTGTAATATTATAATTGATGGACTGGAAGAAAGGAATACACAGGTTGGAAAGGATGTGCTTGGAACAGCACATGCCATAAGAGGCGTATGCTATTATAATCTGTTGAGAAATTTCTGTGAGCCTGCAGTCAATAACGGCAACGGACTCGGAGTCCCTGTCGTGACTCATTTTGACATGGAAGATCGTGTGCTGCGAAGTACGATATCACAGACTGTACAGCAAGCCGAGTCTGACATGCTGGCTGCAATTTCCTACGATATAAGTGATGAAATATATCGTTTTAACAGCGATGTCATGAGGGGATATCTTGCCCGACTGTATTTTTGGGCAGGGAACTGGTCTAATGCGATTGTGTATGCAAGGCAGGTACTTGAAAAATATCCATTGCTTTCAGGGAATGCATATTTGTCCATGATGCAGGAAGCAACGACAATGACAGGGAATATGCTTATCAAAAGCTGTATACATAGCGACAAACGGGCTGAATATAATTCAGCTATGGACTATGTTGCCTGCCGCCCTGTCAGCAAATCTTTAGTGGGTTTGTATGATGCCGATAAAGAAAATGACATAAGGTATAGTCTCAGTTTCAGTAACAGGAGGATATTGACCAAGAATGCTTTCTCTTGTTTGAGAAGTGCGGAGATGCAGTTGATTCTTGCCGAGAGCCTGTATCATGACAACGACACAGAAGGCGCATTGTCTGCACTGAACGAGTTTCGTCGCAACAGGATTACAGGGGTTATAGACTATACGATGGAAACATTGCCTGCTGTGAATGAAGATGATATTATCAAGGAAGATGCTCTTGGTAATTCTATGACACCTCTTCTGTACGCAATACTTAATGAGCGCAGAAAGGAATTTTTTATGGAAGGAGACAGATGGTATGAATTGAAGAGGAATGGCCGTCCTGAAATGTGGACGACGAAGAATGGTTTGAAATATACTACATTCGAGTATATGTACACATTCCCGTTACCTGTAGAGGATATCGAACTTGTGGAAGGGCTTGTGCAGAACCCGGGTTATGATGAAGCAATTTAAATTCATGAAAATATGAAAAGGATTATCATACTGTCAATAAGTGCCATTACGGCTGTCTTGTCTGGAAGCTCATGCTCCCAGCCGTCAGAACTGCCTCCTCTGAATGAGGGTTATGCTACAGAATATATTATCCCGGATCCTGAACAGTTGACTGATGAAGACAGAGACTATATAGAACAGGTTCAGGATGAATATGATGCTGCTATTAGTAATTGATGATGTTTTAACTTAATTATTTGTATTATGAAAAGAATTGTTTTTGCTTTGTTCGCATGCGTTGTATTAGCGAATGCGTGCCAAAAGGAGGGGACATCGGATTCTCCGACAGTATCCTTCGCATTTTCTGTGCCTACTAATGTAGACGGTAAGTCTGTCCTTACTCTGTCGGTAGAAAACTATACTGGAACCGATGCGATAACGATTCCGATCGAGTTTTCCGGAGATGCTGTTAAAGATGTGGATTTTACCGTAGAGCCTGAAGCTTTTGTCATAGGAGGGACATCGCCCGTTACAACTGTTACAATAACACCGATTGATTATACATCGGAAAAATCTGTGACAGCAAGCATACAAGCACCGGAGGGGTTTGTCGCAGGGCGCTACATGCAATCTACATTCTCATTGAGCGGTCAGGTTGCAAGGTGCTCTTTTTCTACAAGATCAGCATCATTGGCATCGGTTGTGACTATTTCTGTGAACCTGATAGATATGCTTGGGGAGAATGAGTATGTGCTGCAGGATGGTGATGAGATAGATGTTACAGTAAATACTGATGAATCTACTGCGGTTGAAAATACTCATTTCCGTTTTCAAGGTGAGAAAAAAGTAGTATTCTCTCCAGCGACAAGCAGTGGTACTGTTACTCTTGAGTATATTTCACCGGTTGATGCCGAACATAATAAAATTGTACTTGAACTTGACCCGTCATCAAAATATGCGCTTGGGACTAATCCGGAAGTAGCAATTACAATTATCGGTTCAGAATGGGAAATGATAGACGGGACCTGGCAGATTCATGAACTGGCTACAGATAAGGAATTTATGCAGACATGGTGGGGTATTCCAGAAACGGATCTGAATGGTTATCCTACATTTAATCCTGAAGATAAATTCACTGTAGACATGGACAACAATATGTTTATTCCTGCTTTCCAATCAGAATTCAAGAATTACTTCATAGGGACTTCCAATATTACTGTCAATGTCGGTGAGCAATTGACTCTCAGGACAATGACAGATGTGATGACTCCTTTTGTCATTCAGCTTTTCTGGCTTGACAATGTCAACCGTAACTTTTCTGCCAATACGGTCAGTGACGATAAGGTAGGGGCAATAGGAGTAAGGTTTGTTGAAGATGAGGAAAGCGGAGAGCAGTTGCTGGAACTTCAGATCGTGGATTACAGGGCAACGGATTTTCTTAAAGCATTTGAGGATTATGGTTTTTATTTAAATGAAAAACCAGTTGCAGCTAATCCTGATGCGACTGATATGCAAATTCGAGCTACTTTCAAAAAGGTTGAATAGATCTTTTCGTTGAAAAAATAATTTTAATGTCATACTGGGCGGGGCGGAAGTCCGGTTGCCATCAGCAGATTCTTCGCTTCGCCCGGAATGACAGTAAAATATCAGAATAAACATAATCTCAGAACTATATTTGAAATGTCTGAGAATGACATTAACCACATTTGTTATTAACATTTAAACTGTTTTGCCATGAAAAAATTAGTCCTTTCCCTGATGCTGCTGTGTCTTGGCAGCATGATTGATTCCAATGCAAGAATCGTAGAGATTACTTCTAAAAATGCCTTTGACCAGGAGATTGCACAGGAGCAGGTGACGGTCGTTGCGTTCTGGGCAGACTGGTGCGGACCATGCAAACTTATGCTGCATATGCTCCCGGAGTTAAACGACAAATTTGATTACGATGCTGTGTGTTTTGCAAAATGTGATGTAGATGCTTCTTATGGGGCCGAGCTTGCGCAGTTATATAATGTTATAGATTTACCAACATTTCTTTTCTATAAGGATGGGGTTTTAGAGAAGCGAGTCAACGGCTTGATCCCTCAGGAGGAACTAGAAGAGATAATCATGTCGCTGCTGTAAAGTCATGATGTTCAACAGGAAATATATCCCGTTATTGATTTTTCTGTTTTTCAGTCATCTGGCGTTCGGTCAGGTGGCTGAAAAGCAGTCTTTCTTGAGGACAGGGGCGAATCCGTTCATTCAGGTAACGGTGGTTGACAAGGAGACCGGCTCAAGGATGGAAGGGGCGGCCGTGTTCCTGTCATATAAGACCGACACCCTCAAGACGGTGACCAACAAGAACGGGGCTGCGACATTCGCCGTGCATCCTTTCGGGAAGGCGGATACTGTCGTCGTGGACATTTCTTTCCTGGGCTACAAGAAGATCAGGCATCTCCAGGCCGTGAAGCCTGACACATTTCTCGAAGCGATGATGGAGGAAGATCCCCAGCAGCTCAATGCAATCATAGTCAAGGATGACCACATAGCGATGGTCCGTCACGGGGACACCACAGTGTATAATGCTTCGGCTTTCACGACAATGGAGGGAGACAGGCTTGTGGAGCTGCTCAAAAAGCTTCCCGGCATCACGGTGTCGAAATCCGGGGTCAGTGCATACGGGGAGCCCGTGAGCAAGATCCTCATCAACGGGATCATGCTTTTCAACAGTGACATTGAGGCCGCCCTGGAGATGGTGGAGTCTGAAGATGTCAAGAAAGTGAGGGTGTATGACGAATATGCCCAGGACAGGTTAGTGGAGAGGGACACCCTCGGCAGAAAGGAGAGGGTGGTGGATGTGGAGACGAAACGCCCGTTCACCAAGGCCCAGGAATTGGTACTGCTTGCCCTCGGAGGCGTATATGTGGACAACAATGCCGATGTCGCTGACGGCTTCGGAGGGGCTGAAGCCAACTGGCGCAGCTTCGAGAAAGACAAGCCTTCGTATGTCCTGAATGCAGGGCTGGGGCACAACTATTATACATCAGGAGAGAATACCATTTCAAGAAATCCTGTAGATAATGCATATGCGGAGTTCAGGGTAGAGAACCGCAAGCAGTTCAAGAGCCGTATGTCCCATATGCTGGACATAGCTTTGGGAAAGGGCAGCAGCGAGTCCTTTTCTACTGATGTGTACAGCCCTACGGCTTCTTTTCAGGCAAGGACGGATACACAGACTGACGAAAGCAGCAATAAGACTCTCCAGGCCCAGTATATGGGTTCTCAGGGTATCACCGTCAAGAAAAACAGTTCGTTCGATTTCAGATGGAATTTCTCATATTCCAGAAATGACAGGCTCAGCATGAGCAATATGCTTGCTTCCACTGACGGGAAGGATTTCGTAGAGAACAGGCGCAACTCTTCCTTGTCGGACAGATATGGCTTCGGGGCTGATGTGAAATTCGACCATCATTTCGACAAGAAGGGTAGGAAGATTTCCGTAGGGCTCGACTACCAGGGGCATGTCGGAAATGGGGACGGAGAAAGAGTGGATACAATGAAGACCAGCACATCCAAGCAATGGCTGACAATCGGGGATGACAACAGACAGAACAACTTCAGCTTCAATGCCGGCTATGACGAGCCTCTTGTGGGGGAGAATTTCAGGTTCAATGTCTCATACAGGCTTGAAGGGGATTTCTCTGAAACCAAGAAAATGGCTTTCGACGAGCTGCTGAAGCAGACAGATGTCATCAATACCCAGGATTTCACCTACAGGAACATCAACAATACGGCATCGGTCGGGTTGAGGTTCAATACGGCTGACAGGTCACTTTCCATTGCTGCAGATGCCAGATATGTCAGGTCTGACCAGCTCAGGGATGAAAGGTTTCCGGCATCCTATACACAGCCTCTTGCCTATGAGCATCTTTCACCGCAGCTGTTGCTGAACTATATGAAAAATGCCTTCTCTTTGAATGTGAGTTATTCGGAAATGTCCATCATCCCTTCTTTGGAGCAGACAAGAGGAGTGATTGACAATTCTTCGACGCTTTATCTCAGTGCCGGCAACCCGGGTCTTGATGCCTCTACATCGAGGATTGCGTCCGTAAGGCTCTCTCTCGGTTCGATGAGGTCGGCCAGCTCGTGGAGCCTGTCGGCATCGTATACCAATGATTCCGATGTGATAGTCCGCAAGACTGTCTATTTTGGACAGGACACATACCTTCCTGAATACGGCTATACTGCCAAAGCGGGCTCGCAGCTTTCAACTCCGGTCAATGTGGGAAATGCTTCCAGAGTGTCTGCCACGGTCGGCTGGAGCGGTTATCCGTCAGCTATCAAGTCGTCTCTGTATGCGGACATCCACTATGGTTTCAGCAGCCGCCCGTTCATGTATGGAGACTATTTGCAGAAAAATGCTTCGCATTCCCTTGACCTGTCATTGAACTTTATCAGCGGTTTTTCCCGTTATTTCGAGCTGTCTGTCTTTTCCACGACTTCCATAGGCAGGGAACTGTTGGACGGAAGTGTCCTCTATGATTCATTTACCGAGAACCTTACGGTACAGGCACGGGGCAATTTCCTGAAACATTTCTGGGTCGGGACCGATTTCACTTACTTTGTAGAGCGGACCACCATGGAAGATCTGGGGTATGACAGAATCAAATGGGACATGAGCCTGACATACAAGTTCGGCAAGAAGAACCGGTCGGAGCTTACCCTGGCATGCATAGATATTCTCAACAAGGTGAACTCGACGGAGATCAATGTATATGACAATTACATCAGGACTGCGTACAATACCATTTTCGGAAGGGGAATCTATCTTTCTTTCAAATATACATTCAAATAGTCTCCGATGCGGAATCCCTATAAATGATGATGCGCGTGATAGGTGATTTTGTGTATCTTTGCGTCGCAATTTCCGGCTTTGCCGGTTTTAGATTATTTTTCCATGAAATTGTCTGAACTTAAGACGGGTGAGAGGGCTGTGGTCGTGAAGGTCTATGGCCACGGGAGTTTCCGCAAGAGAATCACGGAGATGGGCTTTGTGAAAGGCAAGACCGTGACGGTGGTCCTCAATGCCCCATTGAAAGATCCTATCGAATACGAGATAATAGGCTACAGGATTTCTTTGCGCCGCGAGGAGGCGGACCAGATAGAGGTGATCAGTGAAAGCGAGGCATTGGAGCAGTCCGGGACTGCAGGTGCTTCGGTGCCGCCTTCCGATGCTTCGTGTGACGAGGTGGAATATCTGGACCAGAGGATGAAGGCTCTGGCGGAAGAGAGGAACAGGATAATCCGGGTTGCCCTGGTGGGCAATCCCAACTGCGGCAAGACTTCCCTGTTCAACATCGCGTCAGGAAGCCATGAGCATGTGGGGAACTACAGCGGAGTGACTGTGGATGCCAAGGAGGGGAGTTTCGAGCACGGGGGTTACAGGTTCATCCTCGTGGACCTTCCCGGTACTTATTCCCTTTCGGCCTATAGTCCCGAGGAGCTGTATGTGAGGAAGAATCTGATAGAGGAGATGCCAGATGTGGTGGTGAATGTGGTGGATGCATCCAATCTTGAGAGGAACCTCTACCTCACTACCCAGCTGATCGACATGAACCTGAGAATGGTGATGGCCCTCAATATGTACGATGAACTTCAGGCGAAGGGTGACAGGCTTGACATAGGGACTTTGGGTCATCTGCTCGGGATGCCGGTAGTGCCTACTGTCAGCCGTAACGGGCAGGGCATAGACGAACTTTTCGACACAGTAATCAGGATATACGAGAACAACGACCCTAAGCTCGGAAGGCATATCCACATCAACCACGGTGCGGAGATAGAGGTGAGCATCGACCATGTGAAGCAGCTGATCCAGGAAAATGGGGACATCAGGAACAAATATTCCACGAGGTGGCTTGCCATCAAATATTTGGAGAATGACGAGGATATAGAGACCGTTGTCGAGAAACTGCCCAACAGGGATGAAATCATCGCTGCAAGGGTGGAGGAGCAGCGCAGGATAGAGTCTCTGATGCATACTTCCGTGGAGTCGGCCATCGTGGATGCCAAATATGCATTCATCCAGGGTGCGCTGAAGGAGACCTGGACTCCAGGGGCTCCACGCAAAAAGGGAAGGAGGAGCTTTACCGACCGTATAGATGCGGTTGTGACCAACAGATGGCTCGCTTTCCCGATATTCTTCATCCTGCTGTATCTCGTGTTCCAGTTCACTTTCACTCTCGGGGATTATCCGATGCAGTGGATAGAGTGGTTAGTGGAGAAATTCGGAGAGTTTGTGGGGACTTACATGGCTCCGGGCTGGTGGAAAGACATGATTGTGGACGGAGTGATAGGCGGAGTCGGCAGTGTGCTTGTCTTCCTCCCGAACATACTGTTCCTGTATCTGTTCATTTCCCTTCTGGAGGATTCCGGATATATGGCGAGGGCGGCCTTCATCATGGACAGGCTCATGCACAAGATGGGGCTGCACGGCAAGTCGTTCATCCCGATGATTATGGGATTCGGCTGCAATGTCCCTGCTGTGATGGCCACCAGGTCGATAGAGAGCCGCAAGAGCAGGCTGATCACGATACTCATCATCCCTTTCATGTCCTGTGCAGGAAGGCTTCCAGTGTATATCCTGATTGCAGGGGCATTCTTTCCTCATAATGCCGGGATAGTCCTGCTCGGGCTTTATGCCCTTGGAATCGTGATGGCAGTGCTCTCGGCAAGGCTTTTCAGCCGTTTCGTGAAGGATGACGACCTCCCTTTCGTGATGGAGCTTCCTCCGTACCGTGTCCCGACGGCCAAGTCGGTGTTCAGGCATACCTGGGAGAAGGGCAAGCAGTATCTCCAGAAGATGGCAGGGACTATCCTTATCTGTTCCATAGTCATCTGGGCTTTGGGCTATTTCCCTCATCATGACAGCTATGCCTCGGCTGCAGAGCAGCAGGAGAATTCATATATAGGATATGTGGGCAAGGCTATCGAGCCTGTGCTGGAGCCTCTCGGGTTCGACTGGAAGATGGGTGTCGGCATCATAGCTGGTGTCGGGGCGAAGGAGCTGGTGGTCAGCACTCTCGGGGTCATGTACAATGTGGGTTCCGAGGACGCAGAATCTCCTGAGGCCTCTTCCGTAGGGCAGTCGGGCGAGGCAGATGGCGATGTGACGGCGGAGGCTGTCAGTCCCGATTCTTCCGGACCGGTTGCCGTGGACGGTGACACAGCGCTTCAAAGGGCTCTCCAGAGGACCACGACTCCTGCGGCTGCGTTGGCGTTCATGGTCTTTGTCCTGCTGTATTTCCCTTGCATTGCTACTTTTGTCGCCATCAAGAACGAGGCAGGAGGCTGGAAATGGGCCATCATCACGGCTGTGTACACGATTTTTGTCGCCTGGGTAGTGGCATTCGCGGTCTACCGCATCGCATTGCTGTTCTGATATTCTATCAGCCATGTCCTGATGCCGAAAGGCGGTATCGAGACTTCCATTTCAGCAGCGGTCCATGAGGTTGTCCTGACAGCCCGTAACGGAACGGTGTTTCCTGTGGGATTGCCGTCGGGGTCAGCTTCCATGACAGTCTTGACGGGGAATCCGAGTCCGACTGTCTTTCTGTCGCCGTCTCCGGAAGCATTGAAAAGCCTGAGGACAATCCCTCTGTCGGTCACATATGCTGCGGATATCTCATATCCTGTCCCGCTGACATCGATGAAAGATGCCTCTGACATTTCAAGGTGTGTCCCTGTCGTACATATCAGCGGCTCGTTCCATGTGCAGCTTTCTTCATATATCGAGGCTTCGCGCCAGTCTCCATGGTGAGGGATGATGGCATAGCTGATTTCTTCAGGTCCCGTGAGCCCGTAATGTCTGCCCCACAGCCCGTTGCCGGAGAACTGCACAGTCAGGCAGAGAGGGTCTGAATCTCCGTATGAGTATGAGCCTGTGTGGTCTGTCAGTACGGCAAGCCCTTTGTCTCCATCTTCTTCAACTACATCGACCCAGTGGAGCACCACATTGTGCTTGATGCTGTCCCATGTTCCGTAATATGTGTTTTCCAAGTCGCTTTTGCACACATCGAACGGGGCGTCCTTGTAGAGCTGCCCCTTTCCTTGAAATACGGGGAACAGCAGGTTGAGCTTGTACCTGTCTTCGTAGAATGCCCTCCTGTTGGAGGCATATGCATCTTTCTGCGCATATCTGCCTATCCCTGTGTCTCCGTTCCAGTCTATTCTGAGCCGGGCTTCTATTTTCCTGTCCCCGTCCTTCAGCATGAATGTCTGGACAAACGGAGTGCCGGCGATTTCTCCCCTGACCTCCACTGTCGTGGACAGTCCTTTGTCTGTCACTGTGATGACGGCAGGGGAATCCGTGGAAGATCGGAATCCGCCCTTTTCATGGAAATACCCTCTCAGTTCGCAGAGAGAGAAGTCCGAAGTGCTGTCCGCAAATTCGGTTTCGTCAGGTCCTGTGGTCACGAGGCTTGTGATCACACCTCCCCGGTCGGCATCGAAAACTATCCTGTACATTCCGTTACTGACTGTGACTCTGCCTTCGGATACGACTTTAGTGTCCTGGAGGCTGGTGCTCCCGTCCGGGACTTCTTCGATTGAATAAGTGGTGAAGCCGAAAGCCGGGACATCTGCCATGAATGTCAGTTCAGGTTGTCCGGAAGACAAGTCGAGGAATGAGGGCACGGGTTTCCCGTCTGTTCCGCTCACCCGTATGCTCCCGTACTCCGCGTGCTCCGGAAGAATGACACTGACGGGCTCATGTCTCGGGAATCCTGAAGTGTTGATGACCCTTGCCCTGATTGTCCCGTCTCCTGCCTTATGGCTGGCAGAGTAGAACGAACCGCATAATCCTGACAGTATCCTGTTGCATATCCCGTCTGACGAGGCTGTCCATAGGGCGATGTTTTCAGCCCAGGTGATCTCCCCGAGCCTGTTGTACGGCACTATCCATGAGTCGTGGTGCTGGGCAAGCATCAGGGTCCTCCATGCTTCGTCCATCTCTTCCTGCCTGTATCTGACACCGTTGTCGACATATGCGATGACTCCTGCCTTCTCTGTCTGCACTGTCAGGTTCTCGCTTCTGCGGACCTGTCTTGCTATGGTGTTGAGGACCTGGGAGCCCCACATGAGTCCCGGGTGTATGTCCTCCTGCGTGAAATGCCAGGAATCATTGGTGCTGCCGGATGATTTCTCCTCGAAATATTCCCTCCAGGTCACATATTCGGAGCGGTTTCTTGTGCTGTCCCCGTAGCCGAGCCATGGTCCGCGTCTCCATCCTGCATCCTGGTAGCACATCCCGACGATGTTCCGGATGCCATATCTTCGGCATGCATCTATATAATCGTCTTTGTTGCCCCATGCTGTCGTCTGCCATACGCTTCCCGTCTGGAGGGCCTCGCAGGCATATCTTGGGGATGCGAGGATTGAGCTCCCGTCAGGACCTGTCCAGTTCACAAGTTCCCCTCCATAAGCCGATGTGTAGCCGCCCCAGCATGTGTTCGGGCATTTGAGCGAGGCATAGCTGAACCCGAACTGCCGCAATATCTGGGGCAGGGCGCTTGTAAAGCAGGGCTCTTCCACGGCGTATGTGCTGAACTCCACATCAGGGAAATGCTCCCTCATCTTTTCCATCCCGTATGAGAACTGTCTGATGATGCTTTCTCCTGAAATGTTGTACATATACGGCTGGGCATATGTGGGGTTGGTGAATTCTACCCTGTCAGAGACTGCATGCGCGGCGAACCGTCCGTATGCCTCAGGTGTCTTGACTTTCACTGTGTCCCATGTCTCAGGCTCTATCTCCAGACACATCTTCCACTGCGGATATTCATCCAGAAGATCGCACATGTAGTCAGTGTATGTCATCACGGGATAATGCCCGTAAATTCCTCCATGGAACCCGTCCACGAAATAAATCTGTTCCTGCGCCCTGACGGGGAATGCCGATGCCAGCGCCATTGTCAGCGCTGCAGCAGTCATAAGAATATGTTCTGTGGTCGTTAGTTTCATGTCAAGGGAATCAATGTTGCAGAAACGGTTACTTCTTCTTGAGCATGATCCTGTGCGATACAGGCTTGTTGATCTCGTACATCCTGTCGGACAGGAGACGGATTTCATCGAGTCTTGCTTCACGCACATTCCTGTGCATCAGTTTGGCGTAATTGTCCCTGTGTATTCCTGCCCAGACATCTTTGGCCTTGCCTTCGTCTATGGCTTCCACGGCACGCCTGTCATTGGCATCCAAAAGTCCGCGCGGTTTCAGAAATCCGTACTGCATCCATGCGAAGTCCCTGAAATTCCTTTCGAGTTCCCATCTCCATTCGTTCAGGTACATCACCTCAAGAGCCTGCTGGTACTGTGGAGTCCAGGTGATTTCCGCCATGTTGATGCCTTCTGCCAATTCTTCCGCATCCCATGTGCCTATCAGCTGGTCGTCGATGTACAGCTTGTATTCTCCTTCAAGACCTGTCACCTTCAGTATCTCCTGGTTCATCTCCTCCACGAAAGGCACTAATTTCTCAGCCTCCGCCTGGGCTCTTTTCGACCCCCATCCTCTCGAAACTGTGTCCATAGGATAAGGAAGCGAACCTGCGAGGTAGTCGAAAGAGATTTCCTTCCTGTCTTTCTTCAGTGCGGACACTGTGCAGTTTTCGGCAGAGACAACCGAGCCGTCATCGGCATTGATTTCCACAGCTGCGACCTTCTTCCCTGCAAAGCCCTGGGCTTTCAGAAACAGATAGGCCATTGCCATGTGCCCGTCATTGTCAGGATGGATGCGGTCTCCCATTGTCAGTGTGAAAGCAGGGTCTTCAGCCTGCATCCTCCCTGCTATCTCCACAAGCGGCTTGCTGAAGTCGATGAATTCCCAGCCGTTCCTGTCCGCTGCCTCTTTCTGTAAGGCCACGATGCGGTCCATCACTGCGTTTTTCCCGATGAGAGGGGTGTTCCCGTCTATCTTTGCTGTCTCGTCATAAGGGGAGCCTCCTATCATTACGATGCGCACACCCTCCAGACCGAGAAGCCGTTTCTCGATCTTCTCGAAATTGCGTTTGCATTCCTTGTATCTGTCTTCCGCGTATTTTTCCGCATTTTCTCCGTTATACTCCGTGTATCCTGTGTCGTTCATCCCGAAAGTCACCATCAGAACGGTAGGGCGTTTCCCGAATACATCCCCGTCGAGCCTTTCGTACATGTCGGCTGCGGTGTTACCTCCGATACCTGCATTCATCACTTCAAGATTCATGTACGGGAATCTTGTCATATAGTACAGCCATATATAGGAGTGATAATGTCCTCCGTCGGTGATGCTGTTGCCGAGGAACACTGCCCTGTCGTCATCTTCAAAAGGGGCGACTGTCTGGGAAAAGGATGACTGAAGCCCGAGTACAGCGAATGCGATAAGCACTGAAAAAATGTGTTTCATGGTTGTGAAGTGGTTTTTTACAAAAATATCCAT
>JADIMD010000067.1 GCA_017695015.1 Candidatus Cryptobacteroides faecigallinarum
ACGTGAATTCGATGAATTTAATTCATTAAATTACATCGAATTACCTATTAAGGAGCAGGCCCGTTGCCTGCGACAGGTCCCCCGGCGAGGGGGAAGGAAGGGGGTGGCGCCCCTTAACAAGGGGCTGTCACCGCCGATGACCTGGGTGGCGGGAAAGACGAAGATCTTCAAACCTTCAGATACGCATCGTAGCTTTAATGCAGACCATAGTAAGAAGCAGGGAGTGTTCCACGTGGAACACTCCCTGCTTCTTTATTATCTTTCAGGATGGACAGACATCTGCAGAAACTGGGCATGAATATGCCCTACAGTTTTTTCAGCGCCATCTTTATGATTGTCTCAAGTGATGAATCCTTGTTTTCTTTCAGTACAGCCGTGACCGCCTTGTTTACATTTGCCTTGGAGAAACCGAGAAGTACAAGTGCTGTAGTAGCCTCCTGTATTATGCTGTTGTCCACTTGGCTGAATATTGCAGGAGTTTCGCTGCCTGCACCTTTTACTACCTTGTCTTTAAGTTCCAGTATAAGTCGCTGCGCACTTTTGAGTCCTATGCCTTTTATGCTTTTTATCCTGTTTATGTCTTCAGCCAGGATTGCGTTCCTTATTTCGTCTGATGTGAGGGATGAGAGCATCATCCTTGCAGTTGCGGCTCCGATTCCTGATACGCCTATGAGAAGCCTGAAGAGTTCGCGTTCGTCCTTTGTCCCGAACCCATAGAACAGTTCCTCATCTTCCCTGAGGTAATGATGTATATATACCGTGACATTCTTCATGTTTTCCAGCTGGGAAAAAGTCTGTAGGGAGATAAGTATCCGGTAACCGATGCCGTTGCACTCCACGATTGCATCGGTAGGGGTGAGTTCTTCCAGAGTTCCTTTTATGTATTCTATCATTTCAGTATAGTTTTATCGGACACAAAAGTAATATATTTTTAAGAACGAGAACATGTCCATACCTTTATAAATGTTTTATTGTCAATATATGGTATTGAATCTTTTTATAAATTTGCAAGTTTGTTAAATATGCCTGCGATGACTGTTGATCAACTAAGAAAATATTTTCCGGCTCTTTCAGCCAAAGTTTACGGACGGGATCTCGTGTATCTTGACAGTGCGGCCACTTCACAGCGTCCACAGAGCGTGATAGACGAGTGGGAGAGGATTACCGTGCAGTGCAATGCAAATATCCACAGGGCTGTTCACGCATTGGCGGAAGAAGCTACCCGGGCGTATGAGCAGGCCAGGGAATCCGCAAGGGCATATATCAACGCTTTATCCAGGGAAGAGATTGTCTTCACTTCCGGTGTGACCGCCGGAATCAACCTTGTGGCATTCTCTTTCGGCGAGGCATTCGTGTCCGAGGGTGATGAAGTGATAGTCTCGGAATGTGAGCATCATTCCAACATTGTCCCGTGGCAGATGATGTGCCGGAGGAAGAAGGCCGTGCTTAAGGTCCTTCCCGTAGATGACAGGGGAGAGCTTATGGTTGATATGCTTGAAGGGATGTGTACGGAAAAGACAAGGATTGTCGCTGTCACGCATGTTTCCAATGTTCTCGGCATAGTGAACCCTTTGAAGGAGATAACCGCTGTATGCCATGCAAAAGGAATTCCTGTACTTGTTGACGGGGCTCAGGGTATAGTCCACTGCGGCATTGATGTCCGGGATACGGACTGTGATTTCTATGCCTTTTCCGGACATAAGATATATGCGGCCACAGGAACCGGTGTCCTGTACGGTAAGAGGGAATTGCTTGACAGGATGCCTCCTTATATGGGAGGCGGTGAGATGGTGGGTACGGTGAGGTTCTCCGGGACGACATATGCTCCGCTCCCTCTGAAATTCGAGGCCGGGACACAGAATTTTGCCGGTGTTCCGACCCTGACACCGGCACTCCGTCTTGCAGGTGAGATAAAGGATGACAGGGGGCTTATTGAAAATGAGAATGCAGTCAGGGACTATGTCCTCGATGCGTTGTGCTCTGACAGCAGGATAAGCCTTTACGGTAATCCTTCGGACAGAAGGTTGAAGATTCCGCTGTTTTCCTTCTCGGTGGACGGAGCCCATCATGAAGACCTCGCCCTTATACTTGACAAAATGGGTATCGCCACCAGGTCAGGACAGATGTGTGCAGAGCCGCTGATGGACAGATACGGGGTCTCAGGAATGTTGAGAGCATCGTTTGCCCCGTACAATACAATGGAGGAAGCTGAATTCTTCATAAGCAGCCTTGACAAGGCCATAGGGATGCTGAGATAGCTGACATTACGTGGTGCGCGCGTATGTCTGTGCCTTGCTTAAATGATGTTCAAATATATTGAAATATATGGAAAAAACTTTGCAAGAAGTTGAAAATAAGGTAGTTGATGAATTTTCAATGTTTGATGAATGGCTTGACAGATATGAATATCTCATAGAGCTCGGAAAATCATTGAAGGACTATCCGGAAGCAGACAAAACCGATGAGCACCTTATAAAAGGTTGTCAGTCAAGAGTCTGGCTTGATTATAAAGTCGAAGATGGCAGAATATTCTTCAATGCGGACAGTGACGCCATCATTACCAAGGGGATCATATCACTCCTGATAAGGATTTATTCCGGGAGAAAGCCTGAGGAAATATTGTCATCAGATTTTTCTGTAGTTGACAGGATAGGCCTCAGGGAGAACCTTTCTCCTACCAGGGCAAACGGACTTGTATCAATGATAGGGCGCATCAGGGAAGCCGCTGCGGAGCATGCATCCGGTCAGAATAACGGATAATATGGATATAAGGAATTTTTTCGGAGGAAAAAGAGTGACCTTTGAATCAAATGCAGGAAAAAAGGAAAAAAACGGGACTGTTATGGCACTTGAAAGAGATATTATTATGGCTCTCAGGCAAGTATATGATCCTGAGATACCGGTGAACATCTATGACCTCGGCCTCATTTACGAGCTCAAGGTTGACGAAGGGCACAATGTTTATATACAGATGACCCTTACTGCACCCAATTGCCCTATGGCTGATTATGTGGTGGATGCCGTGAAGGCTGCCGTGGAGGACGTTCCCGGCGTGGTAAGCGCAAAGATAGAACTTGTGTTCGAGCCTGTATGGGACAAGAGCAGGATGTCCGAGGAGGCGCTTGTCGAACTCGGTCTGGACTGACGGTCATGATCCGGTGACCTCTGAAAGATACAGGCAGAAATCATTTTTTATGGAAATCTATCTTTCTTTGGGCTCCAATCTCGGAGACAGGAGACATAATCTTGAAGAGGCCCTCTACCGGCTGGATCTTGCTCTCGGAAGGCATTATGATGCTGTGTCGGATTTCATATATACTGAGCCATGGGGGTTTGAAAGCAGTGACTGGTTTCTAAATGCTGCAGTCAGATACTGCCTGGATGTTCCACGGGGAACAGATGTGAAATATTTTGCACACAATGTATTACGAAAATGCAAACTGATTGAGGTACAGATGGGTAGGACAGGGGGACCGGAATATGATTCCGGAGGCAACCGGGTCTATCATTCAAGGATTATTGATATAGACATTCTTTTGCTGGATGACGTGCATATCAATGACGATGACCTGAAAATACCACATCCTTTGATGTTTGAAAGGGATTTTGTCATGATTCCATTGAGGCAGATACTTAACGTGTAAAATCCTTTTTATGGAATACAGGAAGTCCTTTCCTATAATTTTGTGTCGTGGTTGGAGCGATATAATCATTTATTTATAGCAGGCCGAATATAGGTGGATCTACTGTTTCCATATATAGTCGCTATTTCCTATAATTATGTATGGATTATCCCAAAAATCAGGCACATATTTTTGTATGGAGTTTATAATAGACTCTTTTGTTGATAATGATGAATATATATTTTCTCCGATAATATATTTGATATACATACTGAAAGCTATGGTGGAATAAACTGAAAAATCAGCGTGTGTAGAATAAGTTATGTGGTATTTTATCAAGTAAGGAGAATTGGTTTCATCATAACGGATATATTCGCCTTTCTTTATCGCACCTCGCTTGATGTCAGAAATATGGTAAGGACTAAAAGATTCGGCATCAGATATTAATTCATACTGTTGTCCTTTTACTTGAACTTGTTTAAATTCAGAAAGGTTTGCTGTAGCATACGGAGGGATTGCTAAAATACGTTCCTGTGTATAAGACTTTGTAACTGCATTCTGTGAAGCCCCACCGACCGTGGTGGCACCAGCCAAAGTACCTACTGCCCCATCTATTCCCAACACATTGGCCACTCCGCCCAAATTAATTCCTACGCCAGTGCTTCCGCTTTGTGTCACATTGACTTGCTTGGTGTCAAAATAAGTCTCATAAGAACCGTCGTCATATATTTTAAACGTGTTGGCTTTATCAATATATATTGTAGCATCTGTTTTGTTCTTGATTTCAATATAATAGCGCAAAGTGTAAAAACTTGGCATGTAACGGACAATCATGGGAACAATCGAAACCTCGATATCTTCTGTTGCAAGCACTGACGAATCTGATAGATTGAAAATTGTAAAAAACCACTTTGCATTCTTATTGGAAGATTGTGTAGTAATGCGCACTTCCTGGTTATACTTATTTATCAGCTCCATACTGTTGACTGCAGGAGTTTTTTTTATGTATCGGGCAGAGGAAGCTTCTTCTTTTTCTGTCTGCGAATCATAGCCAAAGACATCCTTGTCTCCGTTAGTGTATTTGATCATGAATATGTCTGTGCAAGGCAGAATGTAAGTCGGTCCATCCTGGTTGGACCATTTCTTATAATTTACTTGGGAATCTGAAACGGTCAGCACTTTTGCCTGAATTTCATCTCCGTTCTTTTTAATGATCATGTCTTGTGCGGATGCTCCTACAGAGAATATGCATGCTGCAAGCAACAATCTTATCTTCATGTGGTATTATATTAATTTCAAGTTATTTGCTACAAAATTACATCAAATTTACTAATATTAGAAAAACTCCGGTAATCGTCGAGTAAAAACCACATCGGAAAGCATCTGTAAGCATTTATCTTTGTATTGTGGATAGACGAGAATTTTGTATTTTTGCGGCTTGTGGAAGCCCGGTTGACATCGGATTGTTACGGAGAATAAATTTGTAAACAATATATTTTATGACACAGGATGAACTTTTCAAGACTCTGGTTGCGCACTGCAAGGAGTATGGTTTCATTTTCCCGTCGAGCGAGATTTATGACGGACTCGCTGCCGTGTATGATTACGGGCAGATGGGTGTAGAGCTGAAGAACAACATCAAGAGATACTGGTGGGAGGCAATGGTAAGGCTCCATGAGAATATTGTGGGTATCGACTCATGCATTTTCATGCACCCTAAGATTTGGGAGGCTTCCGGCCATGTAGGGGCGTTCAATGACCCGCTTATCGACAACAAGGATTCCAAGAAGCGCTACCGTGCGGATGTCCTTATCGAGGACTATATCGCCAAGCTCGAGGAGAAGGTAAAGAAGGAGGTGGAGAAGGCACGCAAGAAGTTCGGAGATGCCTTCGACGAGGCGAAGTTCATGGAGACCAATCCTAACGTCCTCCGCCACAAGGCAAAGATGGACGAGGTGCGCAAGAGGATGGCCGATGCCCTCAATGCCAATGACCTCGATGCTCTCCGTCAGATCATCATAGACTGCGAGATCGTATGCCCTATATCAGGCACCAAGAACTGGACAGAGGTGCGCCAGTTCAACCTGATGTTCAGCACCCAGCTGGGCAACACTTCCGACGACACCAATGTGATATACCTCCGCCCTGAGACCGCGCAGGGAATATTCGTGAACTATCT
>JADIMD010000068.1 GCA_017695015.1 Candidatus Cryptobacteroides faecigallinarum
CGGCAAAGCCGACCTGTACTAATAGCCCGAGACCTTCCGAGGAGTGGAGAGCTTTTGCCGGGAATCTTTCCCAGGGACATAGCGGACCAGGGTTGGTCCGCGCCGACAAACCGGCGGCGAGAGCGGCGGGGCACCACCTCTACCCATACCGAACAGAGCCGTTAAGCCCGCCAGCGCCGATGGTACTGCCCGGAAGGGTGGGAGAGTAGGTTACCGCCGGACCTTGGAGGGGGAGCGACATCCGACAGACTCGGATCCGCTCCCCCTTTTTTGTATTCCCCCTTCTCCTCCCTCCCTGCGGCGGCACGGCATGAGTCGGCCTTGTATGATGCCGCAGATCCTTCACTCCGTTCAGGATGACAGATCGTCATTTTGTCATTCTGAGCGCAGCGAAGAATCTGGAGGACACATTCCATCTACATTGTCTTGCCCCGGATCCTTCACTCCGCCTGCGGCTCCGTTCAGGATGACAGTCCAGCGTTCAGGAAACAGGCTTTGTCCACCAAAATGGGGCTTTTGTGGATGCTGGGAAAAGAAATTTGTTGTAACTTCGCGAGGTGAGGGCATCTGATGTGAAATCAGGTTATGTCCGTGCACCTCGTGTCAGCAACGGTATAAGTCAAGACAGAACAATGCAATATGGGTAAAGAGGAAAAATATCTGACGGTGACAGCTCCTGAGGGTGAAACTAAGGTGCTGCTACACACCTGCTGTGCCCCGTGCAGTTCGGCCATCATAGAATGCCTGATGCGTAGCGGCATCATCCCGACGATTTTTTATTGCAATCCAAATATTTACCCAGAGGAGGAATATCTAATCAGGAAAAATGAATGCAGCCGGTATGCGGAATCGCTCGGCCTGGAAATCGTGGACGATGACTATGACCATGACAAATGGCTCGCGGCAGTAAGGGGTATGGAAAATGAGCCGGAGAGGGGAGCCCGCTGTCTCCAATGCTTCCGTTTCAGACTCAACCGTGCGGCACAGTATGCTGCAGAGCATGGTTTCAAGGTGATTACGACCACATTGGCTTCCTCCCGTTGGAAAAGCCTTGACCAGATAAACGAGGCAGGGCGTTGGGCAGCGGCATCACATCTGGGTGTACTTTGGTGGGACCAGAACTGGCGCAAGGGAGGACTACAGGAACGCCGCCTGCAGATAATCAGACAATACGATTTCTACAACCAGCAATATTGCGGCTGCGAATTCAGTTTCCGAGGGATTTGCCTCGGAGACGAAGGCTGTTGGAGACGACGCTAACGCTGCTGAGGGCCATGGCTGCTCCTCCGATCATCGGGTTCAGAAGGAATCCGTTGACAGGGTAGAGGATGCCGGCGGCTATCGGGACAGCAATGAGGTTGTAGATGAATGCCCAGAAAAGATTCTGCCGTATGGTTCTGATAGTCAAGTGAGAGAGCCGTATCGCCTGAGGCACTTTCAGAAGGTCTGACGACAGGATTGTCACCATCGCTGCATCCATTGCGATATCGCTTCCAGCCCCCATGGCTATGCTCAAGTCTGCCTGTGCGAGAGCGGCGCTGTCGTTGATCCCGTCTCCGATCATTCCGACAATATGCCCTTCAGCCTGCAGCTGCTTTACGAATCCTGCCTTGTCCTGCGGCAGCACCCCTGCCTTATAGTGCGTTATCCCGACTTTCCCTGCTACGGCAGATGCCGATTTCTCGTTGTCTCCCGTCAGCATGTATGTCTCGATTCCCATTTTGTGGAGCTGGGCGATTGCCTTGGCGGATGTCTCCTTTATTTTATCCGTTATGGAGATAGCGGCAAGCGCGGCGCTGCTGTCGGCGAACCATATCACTGTCTTCGCTTCATCGAGCCATGACTCTGCCTGAATTTTCATGTCTTCGTCGATGCAGATGCCGTTTTCTTCCAATAATTCGATATTGCCGGCGTAGTATGTCTCCGTACCGGTCTCTTTGTCTTCTCCGAAGATGGCAACATCGCCTTTTACTCCCTTGCCCGGTATGCTTTTGAAGCCGGTTATCTTGACTCCGTGCAGAGGAGCCCCGATGGCGGTCACGATTGCCTCAGCCAAAGGATGTTCCGAAAGCTTTTCCAGATGGTATAGGATTTCAGCATGCCGTGCTGAAAGGCTTTTCCAGCACTGTCCGACAACTTCCGGATGCCCCTGGGTGACTGTGCCCGTTTTGTCGAAGACAATGGTGTCCACCTTTTTGGCGACTTCAAGACTGGTTGCATCCTTGACCAGGATTCCGTACTCTGCCCCTTTGCCGATGCCTACGATGATTGCGGTCGGGGTAGCCAGCCCGAGGGCACATGGACATGCGATGATAAGTACAGTCACCATGGAAAGCAGGCCGTGTATGAATCCTTCTTCAGGTGCGAAGATCCACCAGCAGGCAAACACGATTATGGCTATGCATATGATCGTAGGGACGAAAATGCCTGCGACCTTGTCCACTATATTCTGCACCGGGGCCTTGCTGCCCTGGGCATCCTGCACCATCCTGATGATCTGCGACAGGACGGTGTCTTTGCCTGTCTTGTCTGCGATGAAACGGAACGCCCCTTTCTGGTTGACTGAGCCGGCATACACTTTTTCCCCTGCTATCTTGTGCGATGGCAGCGGCTCTCCGTTCAGCATGCTTTCGTCCACATATGATTCACCTTCGGACACTGTACCGTCCAAGGCAATTCTTTCTCCGGGCTTCACTATTATCATATCCCCGGGACGGGCCTGCTCCACTGGAATTGACATTTCTGTCGGAGTGCCGCATTCTTTCCCGTTGCAACGGACCACTGTCACTGTCTTGGGCTGCAGTTCTGCGAGTTTGCGGATTGCCACGGTAGTCTTCTGCTTCGCCCTGTCTTCTAATAGCCGTCCGAGCAGGATGAAGGCTATGATTACGCTCGATGCCTCGAAATAAAGGTGCGGCTCTATCCCTTTGGAAAGCCAGAAACTCGGGAAAATCAGGTTGAAAAGGCTGAACAGATATGCGATCCCGGTGCTGGTCGCAACGAGGGTGTCCATGTTGGCGGAGCGGTGCTTCAGCTGTTTCCATGCGTTGATGTAGAATCTTCTTCCGAATACGAATACGGCTACGGTGGCCAATACGCATGTCGTATATTTAGCCCACAGCGCATCAGGCAATCCCATGCTGAGGACTGCTATAGGGACTGCAAGGGCTACAGCCCCGATTGTCTGGCGCTTCAGTGCGGAATATTGCCTCCCGTGTTCGTCTTCGGCTTCCGTTTCTGGATCATCCCCGCTCTCTGTCAGGATGTCGTATCCGCCTTCCTGCACGGCAGCCCTTATCGCTGAAAGCGAACATTTTTCGGTGTCGTATTCGATTTGTGCAGTCGAGGATGCAAAATTGACATTCGCCTCTATCACTCCCGGCTGGCTGTTGAGTATCTTGCTGACTCTGGCTGCACATCCTGCGCATCCGAGTCCTGTTACAGGGAAATTCTCCTTCTTTTTCATATCATTCGTCTTTCGGGCTTCAATGGAATGCTTCCATAAATGCGGTACAAACTTACATAAAATTCCGTCCTGTTGTGCCAGCATGTATATTGTATGCAAATTTTTTATGTTTTTGTTATGTTCAAGTATTCAAGAAACGGAGTCTCTGTGCTGGTCGTGCTTGACAGACGCAGAGCAAAAAAATCAGGCCTTTATCCTGTAAAAGTGGAAGTGGTGTATCGCAGACGGCAGAAATATTATCCGACAGGGCAGGATATGTCGGAGACAGAATGGATGTGTTTCCCGGCAAGGACTTCGATGGAAGTCGCGGCAATGATAGACGACAGGTTCTACAGGGTGAAGAGCGAAGTCGACATCATGTTGAGGAATGGCAGTTTCTCGTTCACTGCACTTGCGACGAATCTCGGGAAAGGCACGGAGAGGACGGTGAATGAGATCTTGTCGTCTATGATGGAGGAATTCAGGACAGAAGGAAGGGTAAATTCATATTACAGATGCCGTTCAACGCTGAAAAGCATAGAAAGGTTTGCGGGGAATGATATTCCGTTGTCCGACATCACTCCACATTGGCTGAAATCGTGCGAAGCATTCTGGCGAGGGGAGGGGAAGTCCGCAACAACAGTAAGCATATATATGAAAACCCTGAAATCCATCGTGAACAGGGCTTTCAGGGACGGTCTTGTGGGGCCGAATGCTTTCCCGTACGGCAGAGGCAGATATGTCGTGCCTGCAGGCAATGGCAGGAAACGCGCCCTGTCAAGGTCTGCGATACGCAGGATTATCGATTACAAGGGAGAGCCGCGGCTTGAGGAGTCAAGGGACCTATGGCTGTTTTCGTATCTGTGCAACGGGATAAATTTCATGGACATGCTATATCTGAAATACCGCAATGTAGTAGGAAACGAGATATGGTTTGTCAGGTCCAAGACCAAGGGGACAATGTCGGAAACAAGGCAGATAAGGGCAGTGTTCACAGAGGAAATGCGCAGGATCGTCGCGAGATGGGGCAATGCGGATGACGGGAATCCCGACACATTCCTTTTCAGGTACGCTGCCCCGTACGACGATGCATTCGCTGCTGTCAGCAAGGTCAGGAGAGTGACTTCCATGTGTAACAGGGGCTTGGCAAAGATTGCGTCAGAAATAGGGATTCCTAAATTCACTACATATTCGGCGAGGCATTCGTTCGCTTCTGTGCTCAAATGGAGCGGAGTGGACATTGCTTTCATATCGGAAAGTCTCGGACATTCGAGCCTGTCCATAACGGAGCACTATCTGGCAGGTTCAGGGGAAGAGGAGCGCAGAAAGAGGGCAAAGATATTGACAGACCTGAATCCGGGGAAATCCGGCAGATGATGCTCCCTGTATGTACATTGCATGCAACTGTGGCGGAGGGAGGATTGCATGTATATACACATTTAATAAACACATTTCTTTAAACAGGCGCCGAGGTCGTGAGATTCCGGTGCCTTTTCATATGCATGTAAAAAGTATGCACACATGCCGGAAATGTTCCGCAGATGCAATGGACTGAAGGCTGGAGATTGTTGATGACGGGATTGTTGGAAAGAAGTACGGAATGATTTTCAAACGCGTAATTGTTTCACATTGTTATAATTAAAAATATGAATTTATGCGTATGTACCGTAAATGTTCCAATACACTAAAATACGCACAAATATATATTGTTTTTTTATCCCTTGCAAGAAAAACAAAATTTTTCCCGGGAAAATACACATTTTCATGCAATCATGGATATGCTGCAGCAGCTTACGATCAAGCCTGATTGACCACTTTTATTCCAATGTGTAACAAACCAATTGTAGTTATGAAAAAATTTTTCAGAATGGTGACGGCGCTTTCGCTGGCGTGCGGAGTGCTTGCCTTTACTGGCTGTAATGACTACGAGGAGGACATCAATTCGATCAACAATCGTCTCGATGAACTCACGAGCGGTCAGCTTGCCAGTATGGATGAACAGATCAAAAGTCTGGACAGCGCCATTGACGAGGCAAAGGGATTGATCTCGACGCTGCAGGGGGATGTTGACGCACTTGAAAGTGCAAAGACAACTCTGGAGGGCCAGGTCAAGACTATCAATGAAAGCATTGAGACCGTCAAGGGCAACATTACAACAATCAACGGACAGATTTCCGATCTTGAGAAGCAGCTTGATGCTGCCGATGGAGATATTGCTGACATCAACAGCAAAATTTCCACTCTTGAGAAGGATCTCGCAACTCAGACAAGCCTTCTTGCTGACCTGACCGAGACTGTGTCCGGTCTTGAGGGGGATATCGCTGCTCTTGAGGCCCTTACTGCAGGACTTCCGGAACTCGAGCAGTCAGTTGCCGACATTGAGAACAACTATCTGTCCAAGAAGGATGCCGCTGATATCTATGCTACCATAGAGACTGTCAGCGGTCTGCAGGAAACTGTCGGTAAGATAGAGGGAAGACTCGAAACTATCGAAGGTCTTAATATCGCAACCCGTCTGGCTGACCTTGAGGCTGATTATAAGGATATCATAGAGACTGTCATCCCTTCTGTCAAGGAGGACATAGAGAAGGCACAGGCAGCGGCTGATGCAGCCAAGACAGCTGCAGATGCAGCTCAGGTTGCTGCCGATGCCGCCCAGGCAGATGCTACGACAGCTCTCGGGGATATCAAAGTCTTGAAAGAGGCCCTCGGAGTATATGCTGAGAAAGGCAAGCTTGAAGCAAAGATCAGCGAACTTGTTGCAGAGGATGCCGCCATGTCCAAGAAGGCGGAGGAACTTGGAACACTCATCAGTGATCTTGAAGGTGATCATGCTGCTGACATCAAGGAACTTAAAGAGAAGATCGGTGATGTCCAGGGCACTATAGCCGGAGCTCTCGGTGACATCAACTCCGCTATCGATGAAATCAACAACAATTTCGCGAAGAATGTGCTTGCAGAGATCGAAAAGGCTTGTGAGAAAGACGGTGTGATAGACCAGGCTATTGCAGCTGCAATCAAGGCCAGCACTGACGCTATGACAGGAGAAGACGGTGTGATCACGAAGATACAGAACGATATCACTTCTCTTGGCAACAGACTCACTGATGTGGAAGGAACTGTTGAAGACCTCGAAAACAGAATTCAGAGCATCGTGTATGTTCCTGAATTCGCTGACGGGAAGGCTACCGTATATTCATATACAATCAACGGCACTCCTGTATCTGACAATGTAGTCCTGACTGCTACATTCCAGGTATCGCCTGCATCTCTTGCAGCAAATGTGGCTGATCAGGTTGAAAATGTATTCGTGAATGTAGTCCCTGTAAAGACGAGGGCTGCTGCAGCAAATACAGCCTTCTCCGGAGAGAGCCTTAAACTCGCCCCTGGGGCAGGGGACGGCTATGTTGATGTGGAAGTTACCCTTCCTGCGGCACAGTATGGTGACGGTCTGTTTGCATTCTCGATGTATGTTGCAAGCAAGGAGGATGTTGAAAGTGTAGAAGGCGGAGAAGAGACTGTGGCTGATCTCGCAGGGACATATGTGTCAAGTGAGTATGTCCAGACTGCAGTCGATGTCAAGAAGCTTGATGAAGCCTATGTCCTTTACAATGAAGTCCTTGGTAAAGAATATCCTATCGGGACAGAGCTTGTTGCTGATGTGAACGACTATGCGAGGGCATGGTCATATTCTGCTGCGGACCCTAACGACAGATATGTGTCATTCTATGATGACAACACGCTCTCGACTGCAGAAGACCAGTCTGACAAAGGCTCATACACTCTCCATATCAAACTCGGAGAAGAATACTATGATCTTCAGCATGCGGCTGAAATGTTCCGAGCAACAGTGGAGGATATAACTCCTGGATACAGCTGTATGGTAGCCTATAATAATAAGAATAACGAATGGACTCCTGAAATCGCAGAATATTTCGTGGAAGATCCGAAAGAACCTTACGGCATGGGTATCGACATGGCCAAGGGCAACGAGATGACAGCAGTTGTCGGATCATATGCATATGCGATGAATACCTTCGCTTTCGACAAGGACAGCAGATACGGAGAAATCACCGTACTTGAGAATGTCGGCAAGTACACAGTCATCAACGAACCTATCACGGTAACCGTTCCGGAGACGATAAATGTAGACTGGACATATGACTTCGCCCTTGCTCATGCAGACGATCCGGTCAACCCTACTGAAGAAAACAGGCAACCAGTTGTCAAAGAAAAAGTAGCATACGAAGTTACTAACCTTGGTAACATTACTCTTGAGGACATCCTGAAGCTTACACCTGTTGCCAAGGTGACCCTCAACGGGGTAGATCTCGCAGCTGATGCAGCTCCTGTGCTTGCATTCTCGGATGTAGATGCTCAGTCCGGAACAATGACCATAAGCGTAAGCGGATACAGCTTCTCAGACGAGGAAGAGAACAATTACAGCTTCGTTTACACATATGAAGTTCCTGACTATGATGTTACCTGCACATTGACATTCAACATGAAGTTCGGTGTGAAACCTGGTGATCAGACCGTAGAATACGGAGCATTGCCAAGAGAGATCAAGTTCATGCTTCCTGGCGGAGGTGAAGTCGATTACATCGGCAAGGAAGACAACCTTGAGAATGGATACGAAAAGGCATTCGGACTTCTTGGAAATGATACCTGGTTCAAGGATGCAGAACAGTTCAAGGCCTCTATGAATCTCAATGAGACTACTGTATTCACAACCATGAGGGATGATGTGGCACTCTATGAAAACAGAGAGAACACTCCATCAACTCCGGTACATACAAGACTCAATATCGCAGATTCAGACGAGTATGCTGGCGGCTCATATGTAAGGGTATCTTCATCACAGATCACTGCCAAAGGAAATGTATTCGATTTCGAGACTGTAGTGACTACATGGTACGGAGTCAAGTATACATTCACCGCACAGGGTGTTGTGGCTGATCCTGAGTACGCTCTCAATTATCTTGACACACACATGAATTATGACGAGGAGATCCCATATGTAGAGCTTGGATACAATCTTGTGGGCGACGGGGCTTATGCTCTTGACCAGTCACATCTTGGCAACTACTTTGTGGTGGAGGGAATTCCTTCTGACTTCAACGGTACTCTCACTGTCAAGTTCGAGACTGTAGTGCCTGATGATCCGGCATACGGAACTGCTCCTGCAATCGATGATCTGGTAGTGAACAATGCAGACGGCTCTATCGACAAGAACTATGTATTTGCGTGGGGTGACTACAATGCCCGTGACCTCCACATCAAGGCATCCCTGTATGCTTCAGCAAATGCAGGCGAAGAAGTCCTTGTGAATACGAAGGAACTGGTAATCAAGGTTGACGGTCTTGTTGACAGATTCGTTACAAAGGCAGAGCCGAATGTCATCTACAGACCGAATTCAGGTGAGAATGTCAACATAAAGCTTTGGGAATATGTAGAGGCCATCGCAAATGCTGAATATGGTGACGGCGAGAACTTCATTCCGACCCACAATAGCGATGGTGTACCTCATACATCACTGGTATATGTCAACCAGAACCCTGACATGGTGGTATATGGTGCTGAACTCGTGTTCGATGAAGACATCGTCGTGACTTCAGGTTCTCAGAAGCGTCCTGACCTTGCAGATGCAGACCACTACAATCCTACGACAGGTATCTACACCTACAAGGCGGAAGACGGTAAGATTGTAGCACCGATCGAGGTCACTGTTTACGCAACTCTCTACTATTACCTTGACTACAACGGAGTTGTACGCGAGGGTGTAGAAGATGCAGACAGAGGGGCAATCAGAATCCCTGTTACACTCGAAATCAGAGATAAATAACAATTTCTGCAAACTTTAAGAACAGGAGGGGTGGTCGGCAGCGGCCACCCCTGTTTATTCAGGGCGATTAAACCGATACGATTATGAAAAAGATATTATTCATTTTTGTCCTCTTGTGTGCAGACCTTTTTGCAATGCAGAAGGTTTCGGCCCAGGACGGCGGTACGGCTGACGGATTCCATGGATATTGGTTCATCCAGGTTCAGGGAGGAATAGGGCAGACGGTCGGGGAGACATCTTTCGGAAGTCTGATTTCTCCGGCGGCAGCCTTCAATTTCGGGTACAGGTTTACCCCGGTATGGAGTCTCCGTGCAGGAGTGGGCGGATGGCAGGCCAAGGGTGCAGTAGTCGGACCGACGCAGATGTACAGCTACAACTATCTGCAGGGGAATGTGGATGTTCTTGTCGATATCTGCAGCATTTTCTCAGGCTACAGGCCGGGCAGGGCTGTAAGCCCATATCTCTTTGCAGGAGTAGGGGTCAATGGAGCTTTCAATAATGCGCAGGCACAGTCTCTTGCTTCCCGTTTCCCGGCAGACGGCTACCTGTGGAGTGGCAGCAACATCCTGCCGGCAGGACGCTTCGGTGTCGGGACGGGTATCAGAATAACGGATGCGGTCCGGTTCAACCTTGAAGTAAACGCGAACTTTCTTGGAGACAAGTTCAATTCCAAGAAAGGAAGTGCAGTGGACTGGCAGCTCGGGGCGATGGCAGGATTCACATTCAACATAGGCCTCAGAAAGGGCAAGAGCCAGCCTGCAGCTTCTCCGGAAGTTGCCGCTGTACCTGTACAGCAGGAGACTGTGTCATCTGAGCCTGCTCCAGCACCTGAGTCAGAGCCTGTTTCAGATGCTCCGGCTCCGGTAGTGGCATCAGCTCCTGAGGATGCCCCATCTGTAGCTGCGGAGCAGAAAGATGCACCTGCAGCACCGGTATTCCGGGAAGAGAAGAAGGATGTGTTCTTCAAGATAGGCAAATATGAGCTTCGTGATTCCGAACTCGCAAATCTGGAATATGTGGCGAAAATCGCCAAAGAAAATCCGCAGACAATGATCGAGGTCACGGGCTATGCTGATCCTCAGACGGGATCTGCCAAGAGGAACATGTATCTCTCCCGCAAGAGGGCAGAGACTGTGGCCAAATGGCTGGAGACATCTGGAGTTTCGGCTGACAGGATCGTGGTGAAATACAAAGGTGGAACTGAAAGTCCATATGAAACCCCTGCACAGAACAGGGTCGCAATATGCATAGTGAGGTAATCACTATATATACACACTCAATAAAACACATTTCTTTAAGCAGGCGCCGAGGTCGTGAGATTTCGGTGCCTTTTCATATGCATGTAATAATGCTGGGGTCCGTATATAATCGGAACGGGCATGCAGGCTTATGCCGGCACACCCGTTCCGTGAAAATATGTCAGGACTTTATTTCCTGTAGCAGGCGATGTCCTCCTTGTTGAAGCCGTTGATGAAAGCATTGTGCTTTTCCACTTCAGCTTCTGCGTAGTTTACATATACCTTTGCTGACTGGGTGAACATTTCAGGCTCGCGTGTAGCATCCTGGATTATCAGGTGTGACATTACGCAGTCTGCCGCCATTTCATACAGACGGCGGGCCATCAGGT
The DNA here is from genome assembly GCA_017695015.1 of Candidatus Cryptobacteroides faecigallinarum. GTDB lineage: Bacteria > Bacteroidota > Bacteroidia > Bacteroidales > UBA932 > Cryptobacteroides > Cryptobacteroides faecigallinarum. The sequence continues at coordinate 10,918 of JADIMD010000068.1, forward strand.
CATGAAGCTCCTGGTCGGCAGCCTCCTTGACAAGGTTGGTGCAAGCCTCGAACTTGTCTGTCATTGCCTTTACGCGTTCGAGCAGCGGCTTCATCTCTTCAGAGCATGCGACCTGCTCATATTCGCGGAGTGTTGCGAGGTATGAGCCGTTGGTCACATAACGGATTGCAGCCACTGTCTGGAGCTGTGTCGTACCTTCATAGATGCTTGTGATACGGGCGTCACGGTAGATGCGCTGGCATGCATATTCGAGCATGAATCCGCTTCCTCCATGTACCTGGATGCAGTCGTAGGCATTCTGGTTGGCATATTCGGAGTTCATTCCCTTTGCAAGAGGAGTGAATGCGTCGGCAAGTTTCGCATATTTCTTCTGCTCCTGACGCTCTTCCGGAGTCAGCTTGCGCTCGCGTGCGATGTCGTCCAATGCCTTGTAGATGTCCACATAACGGGATGTCTGGTAGAGCAGTGCGCGTCCTGCATCAAGTTTTGCCTTGATAGTGGAGAGCATGTCGTATACTGCAGGGAATTCAATGATGGCCTTTCCGAACTGCTTGCGGTCTTTTGCATATGCGAGAGCCTCGTTGTATGCAGCCTGGCTCAGTCCGACACTCTGTGCGGCGATTCCGAGACGGGCACCGTTCATCAATGCCATTACATATTTGATAAGACCTAACCTGCGTTCTCCGCAGAGTTCAGCCTTGGCGTTCTTGAACACGAGTTCGCATGTAGGAGAGCCGTGGATACCGAGCTTGTTTTCGATACGGCGGACATTCACTCCTCCGTCCCTCTTGTCATAGATGAACATCGACAGTCCTCGTCCGTCTTTGGTCCCTTCTTCGGAACGGGCAAGCACGAGGTGCAGGTCAGCGTCACCGTTGGTGATGAAACGCTTTACTCCGTTGAGTCTCCAGCATCCTTCTGCCTCGTCATATGTAGCTTTCAGCATCACGCTCTGGAGGTCTGAACCGGCGTCAGGCTCGGTCAGGTCCATGGACATGGTCTCTCCTGCGCAGATACGGGGGATGAATCGGCTGTGCTGATCTTCGTTCCCGAATTCATACAGGGTCTCGATGCAGTCCTGAAGCGACCATATGTTGCTGAATCCTGCATCTGCCGCAGCAACTATCTCGGCACACATGGTGTATGGGGTGATAGGGAAGTTGAGCCCTCCGAATCGGCGCGGCATTGTCATGCCGTTCAGTCCAGCCTTCACCATTGCGTCCATGTTCACCTTTGTTCCGCTTGCGTATTCCACGCGGCCGTCGGCGCAGTGAGGTCCTTCCAGATCCACGCTTTCAGCATTGGCTGCGATGACCTCTCCAGTGATTTCACCGGTGATTTCCAGGACCTTGTCATAAGAGTCGATGGCATCCGCATAATCCTGCGGTGCATAGTCGAACTCATCCTTGTCCCTGTAGTTCCTTTCTTTAAGTTCACAGATGCGCTCCATCATCGGATTGTTGAGGTGATAGCGCAGTTCTGGGTGTTCTGTATAGAAATTAGCCATATCTTCTATTTGCTGTGAGATTTGTAATACTTGATCATCTTAGGAATCACTTCCTCGACTGTCCCGTTGATGACATAATCCGCTATCGTGTTGATAGGAGCGTTCTCGTCACTGTTGATCGAGATTATGATGCTGCTTTCCTGCATGCCGGCGATATGCTGGATCTGTCCGCTGATACCGCAGGCGATGTAGAGCTTAGGGCGTACTGTCACGCCTGTCTGCCCGATCTGCCTGTCATGGTCTGCAAATCCTGCGTCCACGGCGGCACGGCTGGCTCCCACTTCCGCATGAAGCTCCTTGGCAAGTTCGAACAGCATGTCGAAGCCTTCCTTTGACCCCATGCCATAACCTCCTGCCACTACGATAGACGCTCCCTTGAGGTTGTGTTTTGCCTTTTCCACATGACGGTCGATGACCTTGACCACATAGTCAGTCTCGGGAACATATTTGGCTACATCGTGGTTGATGACCTCGCCCTTGTAGTTCTCGTCGAGGATTTCTTTCTTCATCACGCCTTCGCGGACTGTAGCCATCTGAGGACGGTGCTCAGGATTGACGATGGTGGCGACGACATTTCCTCCGAATGCCGGACGGATCTGGTAGAGAAGGTTTTCATAGACCTTTCCTGCCTTCTTGTCCTCATGGCTTCCGATTTCCAGAGCCGTGCAGTCGGCTGTAAGACCGCTTGTCAGCGCGGATGAAACGCGAGGACCGAGGTCTCGTCCGATGACGGTTGCTCCCATCAGACAGATCTGAGGCTTCTCTTCCTTGAACAGATTGATAAGAATGGATGAATGCGGCAGGGATGTATAAGGGAAAAGTCCTTCCGCGTCGAATACATGCAGCTTGTCCACACCGTATGGCATCACCTGTTTCTCGATGCCTGCGAGACCGTGGCCTGCAGCTATGGCTTCCAGCCGGCATCCGAGTTCGTTGGCCAGCTTGCGTCCTTTGGTCAGCAACTCAAGGCTGACATCGGCAACCGTAGTGCCTTCTATTTCAAGATATACGAATACATTATTCATGATTTGTCAGTTTGAGTTGGCTTATCCTATCGTGTGGTTTGCCAAAAGTTCTACAATCAGTTCTTCAACATCCTTGTCGCTGCCAGTGAGAGTCTTGCTCTCCTTTGCCTGGAACGAGATGTTCTGGATGGCTTTCACTTTTGTAGGTGAGCCGCTGAGTCCGCACTGCTCCAGGTCTGCGTTCACATCTGCAGTGCTCCATTCCGTGATGTTCAGATATGGACGCTGTGCGTACAGTTCCGAGTATGGAAGTTCAGCTCCATCCTTGGTGATGGCAGCCTTTTCCTGTGCTCCGAGAGCGCGTTTGTATTTCTGCACGAGCTTGGCATTGCGCGGACGGCAAGGTGCGGCGCTGCCATTGACGGTGATCACCAGCGGAAGAGGAGCGACTACAGTCTCCACGCCTCCGTCGATATGCCTCTTGATGGTCACTTTCTTGCCTGCCTCGTCGACATCAAGGATTTCTTCAGCATATGTCACCTGTGCAAGGCCCAATTTCTCGGCCACCTGAGGCCCTACCTGGGCAGTGTCTCCGTCGATTGCCTGACGGCCGCCGATGATAAGGTCATATTCCCCGATTTTGCGGATAGCAGTGGCGAGGGCATATGATGTCGCCAGCGTGTCTGCCCCGGCGAAAGCCCTGTCAGTCAGCAGATAACCTCCGTCTGCCCCTCTGTACAGCCCCTCGCGGATGATTTCGGCTGCACGGCCAGGACCCATTGTCAACATGGTCACTGTAGAGCCTGGATGCGTTTCCTTCAGCCTGAGAGCCTGCTCAAGTGCATTGAGGTCCTCCGGGTTGAAGATAGCAGGAAGTGCCGCGCGGTTGATTGTGCCGTCGGCTGTCATGGCATCTTTCCCGACATTTCGCGTGTCAGGAACTTGTTTTGCCAATACTACGATTTTCAAACTCATGTTATTTGTTTTATATTATAATTAGTTTATTCTTAGCAATATGTGCGGTTGTGTCGTCTTCTGACAAGGTGGATGTCCGCAATGCAACAATCATACAAAGATATGCAAAATCCGTGAGAAATCCGAAGAAAATATTGCGGTCTGCAACATTTGTATTGTTTCGTCAGTCTCATTATTGCCGACAGGTCGGAAAGACGGTTTTATATGAATTTTGATTGGGAATGAAAAAGATTGTTGCTGGACTTGTGTCCCTTTTCATATTTGTTGCAGGAGTGGCTTTTTCTATGCCTGGCACAGGTGATTTTCATTGTGTGAAAGGTTCTGTGGCGGATGCCGTGACAGGGCAGCCTGTGGAATTCGTTACCGTGGCTTTGATGGACAGGGATGGCCGTGTGTCTGTCGGAGCCATAACTGATTCATCAGGAGTATATTGCATGCGAATCCCTGAAGGAGTCTCCACTGTGGCAGGATGCAGAATCGTATTTTCTCTTGTGGGCTATGAAGACAGGTCTTTCAGCCTTGCTGATCTGAATCCAGGTGATGGCAACGGTTCGCATAGAGACATGTCTAGGATGAGTGAAGATACGATCCATGTGAGTAGTGTTGGAGGTGTCATGGAGCTCGGTCCGGTTTATTTGAAAGAAGATGCGAAGATGTTGTCTGGGGCCAGGGTGTCGGCAGACAGACCCCTTATAGAGCATAAGTTTGACCGGCTTGTGCTCAATGTGTCGGAACTTGCAGTGGCACAGACCGGTGATGCTTTGGATGTGCTGAAAAGTTCGCCCGGTGTGACGGTGGATACGGACGGCAACATCAAGTTGAACGGCTCGATTGTGGCGGTGTGGATTGACGGGCGGCCGTCAAATATGTCAGGTTCGGACCTTGAGGTCTGGCTGAAAGGCAGTGACGGTTCATCCATAGACAAGGTCGAGCTTATGGCAAATCCGTCTGCAAAGTATGATGCTGAAGGCAGCGGGGGAATAATCAATATCAAGACCCGAAGGGGATTCCTGAAAGGGTTGAGCGGCACTGTCGGCATGAGGCTCGGGATGAAATACGCCCCCGGGATTGTTCCTGAAGCCAGCCTGTCTGCCAATATAATGTACCGCACGGACAGGACAAGCACATATTTCCAGTATACTCCATCATATGGCGGTTCCCTGTTTGAGGCGGATCAGGTGAAATTATACGGAGATGACCGTCCGATGTGGGAAGAGAGCACGGCTTCGACAAGAAGCACATGGCTTACCCACAATATCAGTCTCGGCAATGACTGGAATGTTACGGACAAGGATATTCTCGGGGTGATTTTCCGTTTCTCGGCATCGTCTTCCCAGGGCAGGGATGTCTTTCCGTATACCTTGAACAATTATATTGACTCGGGAACAACTTCTGAAAGTCTGTACAGCACCATCTCCGGACAGGACAGCTCCAGCGGTCGCAATCCTTCATGGTCGCTCAATCTGAACTATACCAGGACTTTCGACAAGGCGAGTGACCGGGAGTTGACATTGAATGCGGATTATTACAGGACTGACAACCGTTCATCCGGAAGCCAGAGGAATGAATATGTCTATATTTCGGACGAGGCGGCTGCAGACGGGATTGCAAGTTATGGCTTTGATGAGGATAAGCGCAATGTGCTTGACCTGTGGTCGTTCAAGGCTGATTATTCACAGTCTGTCTTTGGCGGGACAGGCAGATTTGAGGCAGGGGTAAAGGCTGCGTATTCATCCACAAAAAACCAGTTTGCCCGATATGATTTTGATTTTGTGACAATGGACGCAGGCTCTCTGTCGGAGCGGAATGACTTCAGGTATGACGAGCAGGTCTATGCTGCGTATGTCAATCTGGCAAAAAAGTTCTCTGAAAAATGGAGTGCCCAGGCCGGAGTCAGAGGCGAATATACCATACAGGACGGGAACTGGCTGATGGCTTCTGCGGCAAGTACGAGAAGCCATAAAGATTATTTCGATTTCTTTCCGAGCCTTTACCTCAGCTATGCCCCTTCCCCAAAAGCCGTTCTGTCCGCAAGCTGGTCATACCGTATCAGCAGACCGAAATACTGGCAGCTCAATCCGTTCAAGGAATATGTGACAGCCACTTCATACACTCAAGGGGATATGGAGCTGGAACCTTCCTACAGTCATAATGCATCCTTGACGGCAGTCCTTTTCAGCAGGTTCTCTGTTTCCGCCGGATACAACCGCACTGATAAATTCAGCGGGATCCAGACTCCTCTTCTGGACCGTTCGACAGGTGTCATGGGGCTGATATATACCAATGCCGGTCTGAACCAGACTGCCTATGCTACAGTTTCCCTTTCGGAACTTCCGCTCACAAAATGGTGGAATCTTACAGCAAACCTCACATGGTCCTGCAACAGGTTTGACGCCTATGAAGAACTTGCGGAGCAGGTGTACGGGCAGCCATACAGCAATGTCACGAACAGCCTTTATGCATCCATGTCCACAACTTTCTTCCTTCCCAAGAATTTCAAGATAGGAGTCGACGGATGGCTGTCCACTCCCCAGTCGCAGGGGTACATCAATGTGAAGTCCATGGCAAGGCTCAATTTCAGCCTGACCAAGACCCTGTGGGACGGCAGGGGCATCCTGGCTCTATATTTCTATGATGTGCTGAATACCGGAGACTGTGACATCAGCATGGAAAACAACGGTACGATGACATATTCAATAGTCCAGCGCCAGAGCCAGAGCGGTGTGACGGTCGGATTCACCTGGAGATTCGGCAAGAGCGGGCAGCAGCGCAGCCGCAATGTCGGCACTCTTGAAGAAGAATCTCGTCTGTAGGAATACACTTGCTTGGCATTTCCATGTATCAGGGAGGACCGTGACCTGCTCGGCCACCTGACCCATCTGGAGCGGTTCGGTTAGCTAATTTCGCAGAAAAATTTGGATATTGGTAACGAAATCGCTACTTTTGTACTGTTAAAAGTTCTATGAAATATGAGAACCTCAGAATTCAAGAAGCTGCTGAAGGAGCACGGGTGCTATTTCGTCAGTCATGGAGGTCGCCACGACAGGTGGTATTCTCCCATAACAGGCAACAGGTTTTCCGTTCCGAGGCACGATGCCCAGGAGATCCCGACAGGGACCTTGCGGGTGATCAAGAAACAGGCAGGGATCTGATCCCTGCCCATTCTTGAATCCGGGACTTGTATTGCGTAGGACTTTTATTTTAATGGGATTATGAAGGTAACAGGTATAATAGAGAAGGGTTCTGACGACAGGTATTCCATCCGGTCGGAAGAGCATTTTGGCAGCAGTTTCTTTGGCGGTTTCGGTGATACCGTGGCCGAGGCCAAGCAGGATTTCCTTGAGAGCATCGACGAGGCCATGGCGGAAGCTGCGGCTTCAGGGGAGGCGGCTCCGGAATCAGTCGATGTGACTTTCAGGTACGATCTCCCGTCTTTCTTCAATGACTTCGATTTCATCAATGCCAGCAAGTTCGCGCAGTATGCCGGTATCAACGAGAGCAAGATGCGCCAGTACAAGAGCGGAGTTGCATATCCCGGGGAGAGCACGATCCGTAAGATTGTCGGAGCCATACATCGCATAGGTGCTGAACTCAGTTCAGTTTCTCTATAAATAGAACTTTTAACGCTTGGGGCGGGCTTCGGTCCGCCCTTTTTCATTAGAAGTACGACTCATGATGCCTGATGGATTCGTTTGCCACCCTGGACTCGAGAGGCGTATACAGGTCGGTCATTTCTTTGCCAAAATCGCCCTTGCAGTGCGTTCTGTTGGGGGTATGGACATAAAAAATAAGGACAACCCTGATGAGTTGTCCTGCTTGGTAGCGGGGGAAGGACTCGAACCTCCGGCCTCCGGGTTATGAGCCCGACGAGCTACCAACTGCTCTACCCCGCGATATTAGACTGCAAAGGTAAGAACATTTTTTAAAATACCAAAATTGTTTTTGTTTTTTATGCTTTTTGCCTGGATGAAATGACCATGAAGGTGATGGCGGCCATGGTGAGGACGATGCCGATGATGACATTGGTGGTGACTGGCTCGCCGAATGCGATTGCTCCTACGAGGATGGCGGTGACGGGCTCGAACACCCCGAGGACGGAGGCTTTGGTGGCTCCTATCAGCCTGGTGGCGACGGCAAGTGTGGCGGTGGAGACAATGGTCGGCAATACGGCCAGACCGAGCAGGCTGAGCCATGCCGCAGGTCCTGCTATCCCTTCGGTAAGAGAATGGCCTTCAGACACCGCCATGGCAAAGAACACAACAGACCCGACTAAAAGCGAATAGAATGTAAGGACGGTGCTTGGGATGTTCCTTATCCTGGTGCTCCGGTTCACTATCACGATGAACATGGCATAGGCAAGGGCAGATGCTCCTGCAATCAGCAGCCCTGTCCAGTGCATCTGTTCTGTGCTGTCCCCCTTGCACAGGATGATCACGCCTATGAAAGTCACGATGATGGACAGCCATACCTGCCATGTGGGATATACCCTCAGAAACACCATGATCAGTGCCACCAGCACCGGATACAGGAACACAATGGTAGTGGCAAGGCCTGACGGGATATATTTGTAGGCTTCGAACAGGCACAGGCTGCTTGCAGTGAACAGAAGCCCCAGTATCAGCAGCCTGACAGCCTGCCTTCCGCTTATCTTGAAACTCTGCTTCCTGATCAGGAGCCACAGCCCGAGCAGGACCACTGCCAATGAGTACCTGAAGAACAGGATGCTTTCCACATTCGCCCCTGCGTTCATGAGTGGGACGGCAAAGAGAGGGTTAAGACCGTATGTGACGCCGGTGACGATACCGGCGACATACCCTGCAATCTGGTTGTTTTTCATTTACCTGATAAAGTCAATTATTGACTGGATGTCATCCTTGGAGAAATTCTTCTGCTCCCCGGATTCCAGATTCTTGACATTGACGCTGTTACCGGCGATTTCATCGCCGCCTACGATGGAAATGAAAGGAATGGCCTTCCTGTCCGCATAGTCGAACTGTTTCTTGAGCTTGGCAGTGTCGGGATATATCTCGCATGACACTCCGGCATCCCTCAAGGCCTTCACGACAGGTACCAGATATCTGACCTCGCTGTCTCCCATGTTGGCGAACAGTATCTTCGCCGAGGACTTCATCCCTGACGGGAATTTGTCAAGCCCTGTCAGGACATCATATATCCTGTCAGCCCCGAATGAGATACCAACGCCAGACATGCCCGGGAGACCGAAGATACCTGTAAGGTTGTCGTACCGTCCTCCTCCGCAGATGCTTCCGATGGCAAAGTCTTTCGCCTTGACCTCGAAGATGGCACCGGTGTAATAGTTGAGCCCCCTTGCGAGGGAAAGGTCGAGCTCTGTCTCCTGGCCTACGCCTGCCCCGGCTATGAGCCCGAACAGTTCATCGAGTTCGTCGAGTCCTTTCAGACCTGTTTCGGAAACGGCTCCTGATGCAGAACCTCCTGACATCAGTCCTCTCATCACCGAAAGTTTCTCCTGCACATCTCCTTTAAGCAGCAGCACAGGGCGGATGACCTCTACCGCGGATTCAGGCAGTCCTGCCTCTTTCATCTCCGCTTCCACGGCTTCCAGACCGATCTTGTCTATCTTGTCGATTGCGACTGTGATGTCTACCACCTTGTCAGGGAAACCGCAGATCTCGGCAAGTCCGGTCAGGACCTTCCTGTTGTTGATCTTGATGCAGACTGATATCCCGAATATGGAGAATACCTTGTCCACTATCTGGACAAGCTCCAGTTCGTTGAGCAGGGACTTCGACCCGATGACATCAACATCGCACTGATAGAATTCCCTGTAGCGCCCTTTCTGAGGCCTGTCAGCCCTCCAGACCGGCTGGATCTGGTAGCGCTTGAACGGGAAGGCGATGTCGTTCTGGTGTTGCACGACATATCTTGCGAAAGGCACGGTAAGGTCATACCTCAATCCTTTCTCGCATACTTTGAGAGAAAGGGCCTTGCTGTTATACTCGTCTGGAGCTCCACCTTCCACATGGAACTGCGAGAAATCAATCCCGGAGAATGCGTCCCCGGAATTGAGTATCCTGAAAAGCAGCTTGTCGCCTTCATCCCCGTATTTCCCGAGGAGGGTGCTCAGATTCTCCATGGAAGGAGTCTCTATGGGAGCATAGCCGTAAAGCTTGAATACGCTGCGTATCGTGTCGAAAATATAGTTTCTCCCTGCCATCTCGACAGGTCCGAAATCTCTTGTCCCTTTAGGGATGGATGGTTTCTGCGCCATTTTATTTCAATCTTTCCTGAAGAACCTTGGCCTGCTCCTCATATCCCGGCTTGCCGAGCAGGGCGAACATGTTTTTCTTGTACGCTTCCACTCCAGGCTGGTTGAACGGATTGACCCCTAGGATGTAGCCGCTGATTCCGCAGGCTTTCTCGAAGAAGTAGAACAGTCCGCCAAGGTTGTATTCGTCTATTTTTTCTATGCTTACATTGAGCTGAGGTACTCCGCCGTCGATATGCGCGAGCCTTGTGCCGAGCTCGGCCATTGCATTGCATTCTTCCACATGTTTCCCTGAAAGGAAATTGAGACCGTCGAGATTCTGAGGGTCATTGTTGATCACCGTGCTGCGGTTGCTCTTTTCCACTGACACCACAGTCTCCATGAGGATCCGTTTCCCTTCCTGGATGTATTGGCCCATCGAATGGAGGTCTGTCGTGAAGATTACGGATGCAGGGAAGATACCTTTCCCGTCCTTGCCCTCAGACTCTCCGTAGAGCTGTTTCCACCATTCTCCGAGATACTGGAGTTTAGGGCTGAAGCTGACAAGGATCTCTATTGCTTTGCCATGGTCGTAGAGCAGGTTCCTCATGGCTGCATATTCCACGGCAGGATTCTGGGCATTGCGCTCTGCGCAGACCTTCTCCATTTCCTTTGCTCCGGCGAGCATTGCCCTCATGTCAAAACCTGCAAGTACGATAGGCAGGATGCCGACAGGGGTCAATACTGAGAATCTTCCGCCGACATTGTCCTCGATGACGAATGTCCTGTATCCTTCCTGTGTGGAGAGCGAGCGGAGTGCGCCTTTCTTTGCATCTGTCACTGCCACGATACGGCTTGCAGCCTCCTCTCTTCCGTATTTCTCCTCGATATGCTGCTTGATAAGTCTGAATGCCACTGCCGGCTCTGTCGTAGTGCCTGACTTGGAAATGACTACAGCGGCAGCGTTCCTTTCCTGCATCAGGTCCATCAGCTCGCTGATATATTCCTCGGAGAGGGTGTGCCCGGCGAACACGACTTCAAGCCCGTCTTTGTGGGAAAGCTGCTTTGCGAAAGAGTGCGACAGCGCCTCTATTGCACATTTGGCACCAAGATATGAGCCACCGATGCCTATAACGACCACAAGGTCAATCCCTTTGTTTTTCCATTCGTCCCTGATGGCCTCGCACTCGGAGATGAGGGAATCGGGAGTTTCAGAAGGAAGATGCTTCCAGCCGAGGAAATCGTTTCCTGCGCCGTTTTCATTTTCTACAGTGTCTAAAGCCGCTAAGGCTTTTTCTACATATTCATTGTATTCTGCATCTTTTACAAAGGAGCTGCATCCTCCTAAATTTACCTTGACCATTGCTTTAAGTTTTATTGAATGCAAAAATAGAAACTGTTTTGGTTTTTGTCAATAAATCCAAAACAGTTTCTACTGATAATGTTGGTAATCTGCAGGAACCCTTCCGTCTACTTTATTTTGGAAGTGTATTCTGCAGGGATGACAGGCATTGCTCCTGCCTGGGTGCAGACGAATGCCGAAACATTCACGGCAAGCCTGTGCGCTTCACACACTGGCAGTCCTTTCAGGATGGATGCCACGAATGTCCCGGTAAACGAATCTCCCGCTCCTACCGTGTCGGCGACTTCCACTTTCGGGGTCTCGACGAAGGACACATTCCCCGGAGTGAACACATAGCTTCCGTTTACTCCGCAGGTAAGTATCAGCATCTTCAGCCCGTATTTCGCGAGCAGGATCCAGCACTTGTCCTTCAGGTCAATTCCCGGGAAACCGAACAGACGGCTTACCGTAACAAGTTCTTCATCGTTTATTTTCAGGATATTGCATTTCTCCAAAGAGTTGCATATTGTTTCCTTGGTATAGAAGTTCTGTCTGAGGTTGATGTCGAAAATCTTGAGCGTGTCCTCAGAGGAAGGCATCGCGTCGAGGAATCTGTTGATAGTGGTGCGTGACACTATGCTTCTCTGTGCGAGGGAGCCGAAACATACTGCCTTGGTTTCCGACGCCAGTTTGTCGAGCTCGGGGGTGTACGGTATGTTGTCCCATGCGACCCCTTCCTTGATGTCATAGCAAGGGACGCCGTCGCCGTCCAGCTCGACCTGCACGGTCCCTGTGGGATAAGGGACTTTTTCGATTATCCCGTCCACTCCCTTGGAAGAGAAGCTGTCGAGAATCTCATTCCCGAGGGCATCGTCACCTACAGCGCTGACAACCATGCTTTTGAGCCCGAACTGGGACACATGGTATGCGAAATTGGCCGGTGCGCCTCCGATTTTCTTTCCTTCAGGGAGCATGTCCCACAGGGCTTCTCCCATTCCGACTACTAAATTCTCCATTTGCTGTATGTTTTATTACATGTTTCGAAATATCCTGCCGGCATCAGGCCTCCTTTCTGATTTTGAAAAGGTAGAAGCACAGATATATCACGCCTGCTGTCATCACTGCAACTGCTCCTCCCTGTCCGGCAGCGTCGCTTGCAAATCCCATGAGCAGAGGGAAAACGGTACCTCCGAAAAGGCCCATGATCATGAGTCCGGAGATTTCGTTTTTCTTGTCAGGCATGGCAAGAAGCGCCTGGGAGAAAATGATGGAGAACACATTGCTGTTCCCGAATCCGATGAGGGCTATCGCAGCATATGCCACATATTCGGCATCGGATACCAGGAGCGCTATCATCGCAACCAGCATGCAAGCCACACTTACTCCGAAGAAAGATTTTGAAGACACTTTCTGGAGGATGAATGCCCCTGCAAGACATCCGGCAGTACGGAAGATGAAGTAGAGGCTTGTGGAGAATGACGCCTCGTCCAGAGTCATCCCGAGCCTTTCCATCAAGAGTTTCGGTGCAGTGGTGTTTGTCCCCACATCTATCCCCACATGGCACATGATGCCGAGGAAACATAGCAGGATGAATGGATTGCCAAGCAGCTTGAAGCAGTCTGCGAATCCTGATGCCTTGTCCTGTTTCTCTTCTTCAATGGAAGTGGAGCCGAGCCAGATGATGGCGATAACGGCTATGGTCATGTAGATAGGGAAGAGCACCCTCCATCCGAGTCCGAAGGACGGAATGGCCTGGGTTGCTCCCCACATGGCTATGTAAGGCGCGAGGAATGACGCGATTGCCTTCACGAACTGTCCGAAAGTCAATGAACTGGCAAGCTTGTCCCCTTTGATCACATTGCTCAGCAGGGGATTGAGCGATGTCTGCATCAGGGCGTTGCCTATGCCGAGCAATGAGAATGAACAGAGCATCAGGGCGAACCCGTCTCCGAAAATCGGCAGCAGCAGGGAGACAAAAGTCACTGCCAGACTGAGCAGTACAGTCTTTTTCCTGCCTATCTTGTTCATCAGCACCCCTGTAGGCACCGAGAAAATGAGGAACCAGAAAAATACCAGTGACGGGAAGAGGTTGGCGAGCGAATCGCTGAGGCCGAGGTCTTCCTTGACATAGTTGGAAGCGATGCCCACAAGGTCCACGAATCCCATGGCGAAGAAGCACAGCATTACGGGAACGAGCTTCGCGAGATATGATTTGTTGTCAGACATTTTGTTATTGTGTTTAAAGTTCATATATGTCGAGAGACGGTATTGAAATATTGCTCCGCGAGCCGTAGAAACAGATGGTGTCGTATGGCTTTTCTGGGAATACCACATTGGTCATGACGAACTTGCCTCCGTTGCCAAACACTTCGATGCTGGACCTGTCTACAATGATCCTGAGTTCGACTGAATTGCCCTGCTGGCAAGGCGCCACTGTCACTGGAGGGAAATCTACACTGAAATCGGCCTTTCCGCTGCAGGTGCGGTCCATGATGAACTGGCTCTTTTCAGGGTCGAACCAGAAATCGGTCTTCTCCCCGTCTGCATTGGAGAGGCAGAATCCTGTAAGCCCGTCCCGTACGCTCTTGACTGTTCTGCAGATCTCATATGCGTCCGGCATCTTGCGCTTTTCAGCGAGACTGACGGTCACATCCTCGCCTGCAGCCTGGAGCCTGTCCTTATGGAGGAAAGGTTTGCGGTTCTGCTCGATTTCACGCACAGGTGACGATTTGAGCCATGTATCCCCGTCCTCGACATAGAGACTGAGTTCCCTGACTGCGGTGTTGGCTCCGCGGAACTGGGACACCGGAAGCACATTCTGGTACTGCCAGTTGCTCATCCATCCGATTGCAAGGGTGCGCCCTTCCACATTTGACCATGTTACAGTGGCGTAGTTGTCCTTGCCCCAGTCCATCCATTTTGTCATGGTCGGAGACTCGTTCACGAATTTCTTCCCGTCGAAACTGCCCACAAAATACTGTGTCGCGCTGCCTCCGAAAGGACCTCCCGGATTGATGTTGCAGATGAGCACCCATTTCTTCATGTCAGTGCCTTCTACAGGAAGTTCCACGAGGTCGGGGCATTCCCACACTCCTCCGTGGGCCCCCTGCCTGAGGCCGAAACTGCTTTCTTCCTTCCATTCTTTCAGATTGGATGACGAGAATATCTTCATCTCCTGTCCCACTGCCAGCATCATCACCCAATGTTTTCCCGGAGCGTACCAGAACACTTTAGGGTCTCTGAAATCCCTTGCTTCGGATGTCAGGACAGGGTTGCCTTCATATTTGGTGAAAGTATATCCTCCGTCAGTGCTGTAGGCAATGCTCTGGCTCTGTGCGTCTCCCCAAGGGGTCGGTTTGGCAGAAGTGTACAGGGCCACGACCGCTCCCTCTCCGAATCCTGCCGTGTTGTCCTTGTCCACGACGCACGAACCGCTGAATATCGTGCCCCATGCGTCAGGAGCGATTGCTATGGGTTCATTTTTCCAGTGGATGAGGTCGGTGCTGGTGGAATGTCCCCAGTGCATGTTGCCCCAGGTGCTTCCGTACGGATTGTGCTGGTAGTAGAGGTGATATACCCCGTCCTTGTAGAACATTCCGTTCGGGTCGTTCATCCATCCGTAGGCAGGGGTATGGTGGATTGCAGGTCTCCATTTCTCTCTGTTGGAAGAGTCGAATTCGTCCGACAGGGAAATGTGTTTCCAGCAGATGGAAGGTGCCGGCATGCCCTGGACATCGATTCTGACGCTTTCCCCGGCAAATGCGGAAAGGTCGAGCGGCACATAATAGTCCACCTGTTCCCTTGCCAGCCTGATATTTACAGGCTGGCTGGAAACATATTCATTGTCTTTTACAATGTAGATTTTCCCTTCAGGAGCATTGTCCTGCACAGGGAGCAGAAGATATTTCCCGGCACATGGGATGTCAATGATGTTCTGCTCATTGGCAAGATGCTTCACCTTCAGCCCTGGCTCCGCGTCAGAGAGAGCCGGGAAAAGGAGGCATGCCATGCCGAGACATGCCGCCTTCAGGATATTCGAGAAATGCTTTCCCATAATCAATAGTATTTGACTTCAATGTCGCTGACAGTGATGTTGCCGCCGTAGCAGTTGATGGACCAGCAGTTCTTCTGGGTGCCGTAGATACGGTTGGTGTAGGCGAGTACATCGTTTACATACACTGTGCAGACGGAATTGTCGGTGCATACTGTCACATTGTAGACATAGTCTGCCGGAGTGTCGAAAACATAGCTGTCGATACCGTTGACATAGCCGATTCCACCTTCTTCCTCAAAGTTAAGCTTTCTTTTTGTATCTGATTCGGGATTCATCACCATCGAGTAGAATTTTTCAGAATCAGTTCCTCTGGCGAAAGAGAAGCCGAACTTGTCGGAAGCTGATGCAGTGGTGACAGTGAATTTGAGATGGTTGTGGACATTCAGCCTGCTGAGAAGCATATATGAATTACCTGAAAGTTTGAAAGTCTTCCCTGAGACATCAGTCCCGACGGTCACTGCCTTGCTGTCAGATGTCACAGCCCCTGCGTCCTCAGCACTGAGAGCCATCACTTTCACTTCCTGTGATGATGTGTATTTGGCTTCTATGGCAGCGACAGGACCGAGGGTGAGTGTGCCGTCTTCATGCTGGATAATCTTCTGCGCAACCAGGTTGCCTCCCCATGACGGCTCTGCAGGAGAAGCTCCTACATCGGTGTTGTTCTGTCCCGGGCGGTTAGGGCACCATCCCCAGATGTACCTGTTCTCTCCGTCCGAAGCGGTCTTGCCGGCATAGAATGCCCTTGCGTCGAGGAAACCTTCATGGCTGTCAGGCCATATCCCTGCGTCATTCGCCGTGCAGGCTTTCAGCTCATCGAGGGTCTTGCCCTTGAAATACTGCACCTTGCGGATAGCCGCATGTTTTTCGGAATAAACTAGATACCACCAGCCTCCCATCTTGAAGAGGTCAGGACATTCGTAGAAGCGGTCCCACATCATTGTCATGAACACTCCTGCACTTGTCCATTCTTTCAGGTTGTCGGAGATGAATTCGGCTATCGTGCCTTTCCCGTTCTGGTATGTGGAGACGAGCATATGCCATTTGCCGTCCTCGCCTTCGTAAACGAAAGGATCACGGAAGTCGTTCTTGCTGTAGCCATAGTCTTCTCCCTTGATATACAGGGTCTTGTCCTTTGTCCATGTCTTGAAGTCAGGCGAAGTGGCGAGCATTACCACCTGACCGCTCTCGGACGCTGTAGGCTGGTATTTGTTGCCTGTGTAGAATGTGTAGTAGAGCTTGTCTGCCTCGTTGTATACGGTGCTTCCCGTTCCGATTGCCGCATCCTGGTCTTCTATCCCTCCGCATTCTATCAGTTCTCCCATGGATACATATGAGGCTGCATCAGATGTCTGCACTGCCCAGATAGGATGGTATGTACCGGTCTGGTTCACTACGAAATCCTGCAGATACATGATCTTGAAATCCTTGGCCACAGGGTCGTAGAACGGCATCGGGTCTCCCACATAGCCGGTGTATGGAGAATAATAAGTGCCGAACCCCTTTTCGTCGGTAGGACTGAAATATGTCGTGGTCCCTGCCCAGTCCTTCTGAGTCAGGACCGGGGCGTCTTTGCTGCATGAAGGCATTATTGCCATTGATGCAGCCAGCATCATAGTATATATTGTCATTTTTTTCATAATTTCTGTATTTGTCATTTCAATACTGTGTAGGCTGTTTATTCGGACAGATAGTTGAATGCATTGCTGGTCAGAAGCTTGACATTGTCGTGATACCTGTCTGCGGAGATGTCCACCCCGTGGGCATACCAGTCGTAGCAGCCGGAGCCGATGCAGAGGATGCCTCCGTGTCCGTCAGCTGCAGGGAATTCCCATACCACTACGGCGCCGTCACCGCCATATCCGAGGTCGGTTGCACCTGTGCCTGCTCTCCATGTAGGAAGGTCTGCATACCCTCCCCAGTCGCTTCCGATATGCCACTGTGCAGTGCTGTTTGTGATCATGTACCCGGTGTCGCAGGTGTAGACTATAGGATTTCCGGAACCGGCGTCAGTGTCTGTCTCGATGCCGGCATAGAGAGGATGGCTTTCATTGCCCTGGATGAAGAAGCTCCACGGGCTTGTGGTGATTTCACCTATCTCCTCTGACTTTCCCCAGCAGTTGTTAGGGATATTGTTGTCCTTTGTGGCTCCGAGGTATGCCGCATAATATGTACCGAATCTTGTGAGAAGGAAGTT
>JADIMD010000069.1 GCA_017695015.1 Candidatus Cryptobacteroides faecigallinarum
ACCTTGATCATCCTGTTGGAACGGATAAGATATTCGATGAAAGGATTAGTAAGCAGATTGTCCCCGACAGCAATCTCTGTCATAGGGATTTTGTTGTCATACAGCACAAGCTGTGTCAGGGCAGGGTCAAGGATTATATCCCTGTGATTGGACATGGCAAGGAACTTTTTGGACGGATCGATGTGTTCCACACCGTCATAAGTGAATTCCTTGGCAGTGTGCTTGATGACCCAGTCCACGACTTTGGTCATCACGAGTATCTGGAACTCGTCCACGCTGCGCACGCTCTTCAGAAGATTCTTGAGGAATTCAGGTTCCTTGTCAGGAAAGAAATATCTGGAAACCTGTATGACCAGAGGGTTGTCTGCCACCTTTGACAACGCTTCAACCGCCTCCTCATCAGTATAAGGACAGATGCTCTCGAATTTAGAGAAATCAACCATAACAATACATTTTGACCTTGACCATAAACAGGAAAAGGCTGTTCACAGAAGACAAAGTTATAAATAAAAGGGAATAAATCAAACCATTTTATCACTCAGGACGCCTATACAGCAACGAACTGTCACCGTAACTCAAAAATCTGAAACCGTTTGCAAGCGCATAATCGTAAACCGGTCTCCACCTTCCTCCGACAAATGCGGATATGAGAAGAAGGAGCGTACTCTGCGGCTGATGGAAATTGGTCACAAGCATGTCCACGACCCTGAATCTGAAGCCAGGGACGATGATTATCCTGGTGCCTGTCACCAAAGTATCCAGCGAACGGGCATCCATATAAGAAAGGATGGCATCCATAGCCTCCTCGAACGAATACTTGAAGTCACGCTCATACGGCATCCACTGCCCGACATCTTCAGGCTGTCCGCCCTCGATGCACTGCACTCCTACATAATATAGGGACTCCAGAGTACGCACAGAAGTAGTGCCTACAGCAATCACCGGCTTCGACCGGTTCTTCAGCTTCTCTATCAGAGCCCTCGACACGGCAAAAGGCTCCCTGTGCATCGTATGTCCCGACACATTGGAGCTTTTCACCGGCAGGAATGTCCCGGCGCCTACATGCAGGCACACGGTGGCCATGTCAATCCCTTTGTTCCTGATTGCATCGAGCACTTCAGAAGTGAAATGCAGACCGGCAGTCGGGGCTGCTACAGAGCCTCTGTAATGCGCATACAGAGTCTGGTATCTGTCCTTGTCTATCGCTTCGGTATCCCTGTTGAGGTAGGGAGGGATAGGAATCGAGCCGCACAATTCAAGTACAGCGGAAAAAGGCTGGCCTCCCTGCCATGTAAACTCCACAACAGATGTCTCACCGTTTCTTTCCACGAGAGACGCCTTGAGATCCATTTTCCTGACATTCTCGTCAGATTCAGGATTATACAGGGAAAGTATGTCAGATTTCCATTTCTTGACATTGCCCACAATACATTTCCATCTGCACCTGTCCGTTGCTGCAAAAATCTGGTTGTATTCCTGCGGCTGCACCGGTTCAAGGCAGAATATCTCTATATGCGCCCCTGTATCGCGGCAAAAATGCAGCCTTGCAGGCACCACTTTAGTATCATTGAACACCATTATGGCATCGTCAGGCAGCATAGACGGAATATCGAAGAAATGGTGCTCCTCGATATTGTCATCCTTGTAAACAAGCAGTTTGGACGAATCCCTTCTTTCGAGAGGATATTTTGCAATCCTGTCATCCGGGAGGGGATAATCATAGTCTTCTATCCTAATGTCCGGTATCATATATCATTCAATTTTGGACGCGAATAT
The DNA here is from genome assembly GCA_017695015.1 of Candidatus Cryptobacteroides faecigallinarum. Classification (GTDB taxonomy): domain Bacteria; phylum Bacteroidota; class Bacteroidia; order Bacteroidales; family UBA932; genus Cryptobacteroides; species Cryptobacteroides faecigallinarum. Next base: position 1,777 of record JADIMD010000069.1, read on the forward strand.
AGCAATAAGTTTTTGAATCCTTGATTTACTTTTGTGAATATATTATTGTAATTCGTTCGAATACAAATGTAATATAAACACCTCGCAAATGTACAAATCAACACAATTTCAGCGAGTGACACAAATGTAACATAATAATATTTTATACGGTAGGTATAATTAGCGCTATACTATTTATAATCAGTATTTTATTATAAAACATCTGTAGTCTGAAATGAGCATAAATTTGTAATATTTTCCCGATAATCAGAGACAGCAGAGGTTACACAATTAGTATATGCGTACATAACACTAAAATAATCAGTATTTTACACTCTATTATCTATAATACATTGCCAAGATGTTACGGTAGCTACTATTCTTTGGTTTACAAATCTACCCCGACTTAATTAAGAAATGTTAATAATATTTTTATTACTTTTGTAAATACAAATTTTACATCTATGAATGACCGTTTGCAGCAGTTTCTGTCCGCCGAAAATCTCACCCAGGCGCAGTTTGCCGACTCCATCAATGTGGCAAAGGCAAGCATATCTCATATTCTTGCAGGAAGAAACAAACCGGGGTATGAATTTATCGTCAACATGATGAAGGCATACCCTGACCTCAATATAGAATGGATGCTGACGGGCAAGGGCAAGATGTACAGGTCCGCCAATCAAGGCAGCGTCGCAAGAGCACAGGACTCCCCCTCCGGCAATGACGAAGACGCTCCGATAGAACTCGGGCTTTTCTCCGACAGCATACCCCCCATCTCTTCCTCTCAAGAGCAGGACAGGAGCGGACAGGAGGACACGCAGTTGCAGAATATTGAAATCTCACCTGAAACGGATACTTCAGGTAACATCAGACAACAGACTGTAAGACAGAGAAAAGCAGTCAAAATCATCATATTCTACGACGACGGCACATTTCAAGAATTCTGAAAATTTCGTAAGTTTGCACTTGTTTTCAATTGCAGGCTATGTACAAGATATTTTTAAGACCTCTACTTTTCCGGTTCAATGCAGAGACTGCGCATAACATGATCATGTCCCTGCTTTCCATCCTGAAGAAAATTCCGTTTGCAAGAAGTATCGTACGGCTAATATACAGCAGGGATACGCCTGACCTTGAAAAGGAGGTTTTCGGACTGAAATTCAAGAATCCTGTCGGACTTGCAGGAGGGCTCGACAAGAACGGAGAATATTACAACGACCTCGCCAATTTCGGATTCTCATTCGTCGAGATAGGGTCATTGACCCCGCTCCCCCAGGGAGGCAACCCTAAGCCGAGACTGTTCAGGGTAGTAGATGACAAGGCCATCATCAACAGGATGGGTATCAATAACAAAGGTGCCAAGAATGCTGTCGAGCATCTTAAAAAGGAGCACCCGCATGTGATAGTCGCGGCCAATATCTCCAAGAACAGCAGCAGCATGAACGAAGATGCAGCAAAGGACTATGAATCAGCATTTGCCCTACTGTATGACTTCGTGGACATGTTCGTCATCAATATCTCATGCCCAAATGTCGTAGGACTCACGGATCTGCAGGACATTTCCTTCCTGTCGGACATCATGGACAAGCTGATAAACCTCAGGATGTACTTTGACGAATACAGGCCGATACTTGTCAAACTCTCCCCCGACATGCACACGTCACAGCTCGACGAAATCATAGATTACTGTATGATGTCCGGAATCGACGGGGTGGTTGCCAGCAACACCACAAGAAGCCGAGACGGACTGACTGCAGGACAGGAAAAAATAGACGAGATAGGAGCAGGAGGAATGTCAGGTGCTCCCCTTTTCAGCAAAAGCCTTGCTATGGTCAAATATATTAGCAAGAAGTCGGATGGCAACCTTCCTATAATTGGGGTCGGAGGCATCATGTCCCCTGCCCAGGCAAAGGAAATGCTGGACGCCGGGGCATCACTGGTGGAAGTTTACTCCGGATTCATATATGAGGGACCGGCTATAGTAAAGCATATATTGAAATATCTTCAGAAACATAAAGGCGCAGAGGAGGCACATAAGAACTGAGATGGTACAGGCATCCATTTGCACAATCGGAGACGAAATCCTTATAGGACAGATTGTAGACACCAATTCATCACACATTGCATCAGCACTCGAAAGCATCGGAGTCAAAGTTTCCAGAATGATCTCATTCGGAGACGACAGGTCGGAAATCATCAGCAGCCTGACTGCAGAACTGCAACGGAATTCCATTGTCATAGTGACAGGAGGCCTCGGCCCTACCAAAGACGACATCACCAAGGCAGCCCTTGCGGAACTATCCGGCAGCTCCGGATATGTGGAGAATTCCGGACAGCTTGAAATCATCAGGAAGATACTCCATTCCAGGGGGCTGGACATACTGGACACCAACAAGGCACAGGCAATGGTGCCCGACAGATGCGAAGTGATACTCAACAGGCTCGGGACTGCACCGGTAATGGTATTCAGATTCGACAAGGAAAGGTTCGGACATGAGTGTACCCTGTATTCACTTCCCGGCGTGCCTTTCGAAGCCTCAGGAGCATTACCGGATGTTATCGACGACATCAGACACCACAACAGCCTCTCGGACATATACCACAAGAGCATGATGGTGTACGGTATTGCAGAATCTGCCCTTGCCAAAAGGATTGAGGCATGGGAAGACTCCCTGCCGTCTGAAATGCATCTTGCATATCTGCCTGATCCTCTGACAGGAGTCAGGCTGAGACTTTCGGTGTACGGAGGGGAGAAATCCGATGAGGAAACAAGGATACGGAAAGAATTCGATAAGCTGTACCCCATACTCGGAGATGCGATATATGCCGATTATGACACTACCCTGCCTGAAGTCATCGGCGATATGCTCCGAAATACAGGGTTTACTGTAAGCGCTGCGGAATCATGCACTGGAGGGACAATCTCCCAGCTTCTGACATCTGTCCCAGGGGCTTCTGAATATTATCTCGGATCGGTCACATCATATGCCAACAGCGTAAAGGAAAATGTCCTCGGTGTCAATCCTGATACCATACAGAAATACGGGGCTGTGAGCAGCGAATGCGTAGCAGAAATGGCGGAAGGAGTCAGAAAGATAACGGGCAGCACCTTCTCCGTGGCGACATCCGGGATTGCAGGACCTGGCGGAGGCTCTGAAGAGAAGCCTGTCGGTCTCGTATGGGTCGGGATCTCTTCCCCGCAGGGCACAAGGACGGTCTCATTCCGCTATTCCAACGACAGGAAAAGGAATATCGAGAGATTTGCATCATCTGCTCTAAATGAACTGAGGAAAGAAATCCAAAAGTTTATAAATAATTGACTCAAACAATATTTAACAAAGATGTTATAGTTAATAACATTTTTGTTATAAAGCCTAGATACAGGACAGAGGCAGACAATAATTGGAAAACTGGAGAACATATAGGAGGAATGACATGAAGAAACAGACAAGAGGGATAATAGATGCAATAATATCATCCTCCACTTTCGGGTTTTCTCCCTTTTTCAGCGTGTCGCTGCTCGCAATGGGACTCGGTGCCCTGGATGTGCTTTCTTACAGATGGGGAATCGCGACCCTGGTACTTCTGCTGATTGCGATATGGACGAAGAAATCTGTCAGGCTGGACAGGCATGAATTCGGATGCATTTTCGTCCTCAGCATATTCAGGGCCCTCACTTCACTTGCCCTGCTCATAGGGTATGCCAACATTGCCAGCGGAGTCGCGTCCACTATCCATTTCATGTATCCGATAGTCGTGGCATTCTCCATGATGTTCCTGTTCGGGGAAAAGAAATCGCCTATCATCATCGCAGCCATCATCCTTTCTGTAATCGGGGCCTGCTGCCTTGCCTCGGGAGACACAGCCGATGTAAGCGGAGGAGACAGGGTAAAAGGCATCATCGCTTCTGCCGCCTCGGTCGTCTTTTACGCGACATATGTCATACTGCTGCAGAAAACCGGGGCGGACAGGATAGAATCCACCAAGCTGACATTGTATGTAATGGGATTCAGCGCCATATACTTTCTTGTCGGAGTGACGGCAATGGGAGGAATAAGGATTATTCCAGAGCCTGTAGGCTGGATGTATGTGGCAGGTATCAGCATAATCTGTACAATGGTGTCCAATTTCTTCCTTGTCAATGCAGTCAAGAACGCAGGACCTACACTGGCGTCAGTATTCGGGGCGCTTGAGCCTCTGACTGCCGTACTGACAGGAGTCCTTTTCCTTGGAGAAAGACTGTCAGTGCTGAATATTGCAGGAATCATCATGATTCTGACCACTGTTACAATAGTGGTGATATACCAGAACAAGCAAAAGGCATGAGCTGTCAGCGTTGACCGAATACCCGTCGCCATACTCTGAGGAAATTCCCCCCTGCAATTTTCTCTATATCCTTTTCCGTATAGCCTCTTGAGCGAAGCTCATCGAAAATAATGCTGAATTTGCCTGCATCCTCCATCCCTTCCGGTGTAACGGATATCCCGTCAAAATCAGAGCCGAGCCCCACATGGTCTATCCCGGCAACAGACACGGCATGGTCAATATGGTCCGCAATCCTTCTGTATGAAGGGCGATGAAGTCCGGCAAGCCTGTCCATGGCACGATACCATGCAGATCTGATGGCAGGATCCGACGGGTCGGAGATAAAAGCCTCTTCAGCCATGTCGGCTTCCCTGGCGATATCGCTTTCCGCAAAGACAGAGGCAAATCCTGAATCAAGAAACACAGGGTAGAAATTGATCTGCACAACTCCCCCATTTTCTGCCAGAGCCTTCAGCATCTCATCGGTCATGTTTCTCGGATGGTCAGCCAAAGCCCTGCAGCATGAATGTGTGGCAACAACAGGCGATTCTGAGAGCCTGATGGCGTCATAGAAGGATTCGTCCGATGCATGCGACAGGTCTATCATCATTCCCATCCTGTTCATCTCTGCAATGACTTTCTTTCCGAAAGGACTTATTCCATGCCAGGTGTTGCCTTGAGCACAAGAATCGCAGATAAGATTGTCTGAAGAATGGCACAGGGTCATGTACCTCACTCCCATCCTCCAGAACTGGCGCAAAAGGGACAATGAATCACCGACAGGCGACCCGTTTTCCATACCGATGCATACTGCAAATCTGCCGTTTTCCCTACATTCAAGCGCTTCCTGCGGAGACATGGCGAACGAAGCCGCTCCAGCGCTGCCTTCTACTGCATCATACAGCTCTGACAACAACTGGAATGCATATGAAGTCGCAGCGTCACCGGACAAGGATGCAGGGGTATACAGGGCAAAGAAAGCCGCATCCACTCCCCCTCTTTTCAATTTGGGAAGATCCACATGCGCATGGTCATTATCCTTACATATGTCCCTTAGCCTGTGTATCTGCGACGGGGTGTCGCAATGCGAATCGAGGACGAACATGATGTTATTCGAATGTTATCTTTGAGCTGCCCTCGCACGAAAGGGACATGGAATCGGCATTCCCAGACAGGGAGACATTGGAAAAACTGTCAGTGCCGACAGCAAGTCTGCCTACATCGACCCTGATCTGAGCCATTGCATTATGGGTACAGATCATGTCAAATGTATCAGCCTCGACATTCATATACGCCTGGGCCCTGTTGCTCATCTGGAGCAGGAATGCAGGGGCAGACACATCCAGATCCTTGATTGCCGCTGTCTTGCGCAGCTCTATTGACAGGCTTCCCGTTGCTGTCAACGAACCTCCGTCGATAACGGAATTGCCCAAAAGAGTCACATCCTTGATTTCAGGGGCGAAGATTTCCACCCGAGGCATGGCAAGAATCGGATTCTTTGCCTTGAACATTTTCCTGACATCTGCCGGCATGGCTTTCTCGTCCACGACAAGATAAAGGACCCCCTCCTTGGCATATGCAATGATATAATCCTCCACTGAAGCTTCAGTCGTTATCCTTACCCCATATTCTTCAGACCGGGAAAAGGAAATGCTGAACCAGTCTTCCGCTTGGACGGCATCAAAAGACGAATACGAATGCTCCACAACGACCTTCTTCTGGGCGTTTGCAGTGACAGCCATGACGGCTGCAAATATTATCAGAAGCAACCTTTTCATTTTCCTGACGGATTATCTGTTTATCGACAGTCTCTGTCTTACAGCCTCGAACAGCACTACGGATGCGGCAGCCGAGACATTCAGTGATGATATCTCCCCTTCCATCGGAATCGACACCTTGTCGTCAGCGAGAGAAAGCATGGCCGGCGATATGCCCTTTCCTTCCGACCCCATGATCACGGCACAAGGCCCTGTCATGTCGGCATCATAGATTCTCCTGTCGGATTTCTCGGTAGCAGCCACAATCCTGAATCCGCTCTGTCTCAGATAATAGGCAGCTATCTTGAGATTAGGCACCCTGCATGTGCCTATCCTCATCAGTGCTCCTGCGGAAACCTTGATCGCATCTGCATTGATGGCAGCGCCCCCTTTGGCTGGAACTATTATCCCGTTGCCACCGGCGCATTCAAGGGTTCTGGCGATTGCCCCGAGATTGCGGACATCGCTCACACCGTCAAGCAATACGAGAAGCGGAGCTGTATCACTCGCCAATGCAGTCTCCACAAGGTCTTCCAGAGACACATATTCTATGTCGGGGATATATGCAACAACCCCCTGGTGTACTCCCCGAACAGTCCTGTCGAGTTTTTCCAAAGGGACGAACTGGTAAGGTATCCTGTCTTTTTCAAGAAGTTCAAGCAATTCCCTGAACTGCGGTCCATCCATTCCTTTCTTCAAAAGGACCTTTTCGATTTTCTTGCCTGAGC
>JADIMD010000070.1 GCA_017695015.1 Candidatus Cryptobacteroides faecigallinarum
GTGCTAATGTGCTTATAACAGGAAGGGATGAAGCCAGCCTGAGAAATGTATCGGAGAAATACGGGTGTAAGTACCTTGTCCTTGATATGTGCCAGACCGGACAATTCGAAACATTTATGTCAGAAGCCAATGATATATTGGACGGCGTAAATTGTCTTGTAAATAATGCCGGGATATCACTTCACGAAGGCGATATAAGGAATGTGACAGAGGAACAATTCGATATGCAGATTGCGACAAATCTCAAAGGGCCATATTTCCTGTCTCAGAAATTTGTTGAAATATATGAAAAATCACTTTGCAAATCAGGCAATATTATCTTTATTTCATCAGAAAGAGGTTTTCAGGCAGATGATTTGCCGTACGGCTTGACCAAATGTGCTCTTAACAGTTTAGTACAAGGTTTGGCCAGGAGGCTGATAGATTCAGGCATTCGCGTTAATGCCGTAGCCCCCGGTGTAACAGCTACCGACATGACCGGATTTAGTCCGGACAGCAATCTGTATTGTTCCTACAATGTGACAGAAAGAGTATATTTGCCTGAAGAAGTTGCGGATATTGTCTGTTATTTGCTGAGTGATGTTTCCAATTGTCTGTCGGGACAGATATTGGTATGCAATGAAGGCAAAACAATAAATTCCCGTTGAAAGAATTATTATGTCAGAAATCCATTATACAGATGAAAAGAATGTCCAGATACTTCTGGCGTTATTGAAGGCCTATGGAATCAGGCTGGCAGTTGTATCTCCCGGAACCACAAACATCACATTTGTGGCAAGCATGCAGTATGATTCATGGTTCAAGTTGTATTCCGCAGCAGATGAGCGTTCTGCGGCTTATATTGCGTGCGGTCTTGCTGCCGAGACCGGTGAACCTGTAATCTTGAGCTGTACGGGTGCTACGGCATCAAGAAATTATTTGCCTGGCCTGACTGAGGCATACTACAGGAAACTTCCCGTGCTGGCTGTGACTTCTTCTCAACCGGTAGCCGGTGTGGGGCATCTTATTCCTCAAGTCATTGACCGTTCCTCAGTCCCTAATGATGCGGTTACAAAAAGCATATTGCTTCCTCTGGTGAATACTGACAACGATATATGGAATTGCGAAATCAAGTGTAATGAGGCCTTGCTTGTGCTGAAAAGACACGGCGGCGGTCCGGTACACATTAATCTTGAAACATCATATAGCAGGAACTTTTCTGTCGTTGAGTTGCCGGCTGTACGGAAAATAGACAGGATAACATGCTCTGATGACTTCCCGGAATTGCCGGAGGGACGCATCGCAGTATTTGTCGGTGTACATAAAAAATGGAGAGATTCCGATATTGAGGCGGTAGATGCATTCTGCCAATCCAACAATGCTGTTGTCTTCTGTGACCACACGAGCGGATACAAAGGCAAGTACAGAGTGTTGAATTCCGTAGTATTCGGACAGATGTACTATCATTCCGAAGCGGCTGACATTGATATCCTTATACATATCGGAGAGATATCGGGAGATTACTACACAGCAGAATTGAATCCGAAGCAGGTCTGGAGGATAAGTCCGGACGGGGAAATAAGGGATACCTTCCGCCAATTGCGGTATGTCTTTGAGATGCCAGAAGCCGAATTTTTCAGACATTACATGAAAAATGACAGGACCGGAGATGATTCATATCTGACACTTTGTCGTTCTGAGCATCAAATGGTGCATGACAATATACCGGAATTGCCATTCAGCAATATCTGGATAGCCGGGCAGATTTCATCCAGGTTGCCAGACAATTCAGTCCTGCATCTCGGTATATTGAATACTCTGCGGTCATGGAATCTTTTTGAAATCCCGCTGTCGGTTTCTTCCAGCTGCAATGTAGGCGGTTTCGGCATTGACGGAGACATCTCATCATTGATAGGAGCTTCACTTGCAGACAGAAGCCGGATTTGTTTCGGCGTTTTCGGTGATTTGGCATTTTTCTATGACATGAATGTACTTGGAAACCGCCATGTTGGGAACAATGTCCGCATATTACTGATAAACAATGGAAGAGGTACTGAATTCAGGAATTATTGCCATATGGGCAGTATGTTCGGGGAAGATGCCGATGCGTTCATTGCTGCCGCCGGACATTACGGCAATCAGTCACCGGCACTTGTGAGACATTATGCTGAAGATCTCGGTTTTGAATATTTGTCGGCGTCATCGAAGGAAGAATTCAAAGCCGTATCTCCGATGTTCCTGCGTCCGGGCTTGACTGATAAGCCGATTTTTCTGGAAGTATTCACATCCAGCGCTGAAGAAAGCGATGCATTGCAGAAAGTACTGTCCTGCGTGGTCCCTGATGAAGTCAGGAAGAAAATGCAGATATCATCTGTCGCCCATAAAATATTGGGCCGTCATTATGATACTGTCCATTCGGTATACAATAGACTTAAGCCTGGTCGTAAATAATATCAATTGATGCACTGCCAAAAAGCGGAGGGAATGAGAATAGCCATATTGACACAGCCTCTCTACGACAATTTCGGTGGCATATTGCAATGCTATGCTCTGCAGACAGTTTTAAAATATCAGGGGCATAAGGTGGATGTGCTGGGAGAAGATATCCAGAAACTGGGATTCAGGGACAGGATATCCATCTGTGTCAAAAGGATAATCAAGTTCATCTTGCGGATAGACAAGGATTTTTATGGCTGTCAGACAGCTGATGAGGCGGTGGCGCGCAATACCCGTTCATTCGTTTCAAAACATATCAGGGTGAGAAGGGTCCGTGATTTGAATAAAGTCAAAGTGGGAGAATATGATGCTCTGGTTGTAGGCAGCGACCAGGTCTGGAGGAAAGAGTATAATACCTTTCATCCTTTGGAGATGAGTTTCCTTGATTTTGCGAAAAACTGGAATGTAATAAGAGTGGCTTACGCCGCGTCTTTCGGCACTGACATCTGGGACTATACTCCGGAAGAGACGGAAAAATGCAGGACATTGCTCGGTTTATTCCAAGCCGTGTCTGTCAGGGAAACATCAGGCATAGAACTCTGCCGGCGTCACCTTGATTCTGATGCTGTCAGAATGCCGGATCCTGCATTATTGCTTCCAAAGGAGCATTATCTGAAATTTGCAGAAGATATCCCGAATGCAGGGCATGAAGGGGGACTGTTTGTA
>JADIMD010000071.1 GCA_017695015.1 Candidatus Cryptobacteroides faecigallinarum
GGGTATCCTCGACTTCTATGGTGCATCTGAAGCGTCTGCCGAGATGAGGGACAACGGCGGTATTCCTGTCAACTTCGGTCTGCTTGACGCACAGTCATACTATCAGACCATATCCACAGGTAGCGGCGGACATGGAGCATACTATCTGTATGACGCCACCAACATCCGTCTCCAGGAACTCACCCTGAACTACACTTTCCCGAGAAAATGGTTCAACAACAAGATGGGGCTTACCGTTGGCTTCGTGGCAAGGAACCTCGCCATGATCTACTGCAAGGCACCTTTCGACCCTGAACTTTCTGCTTCAACAAGCAGCAACTACTATCAGGGAGTTGACTACTTCATGCTTCCGAGCACAAGGAACCTCGGATTCAATGTCAAATTCCAGTTCTAACAATGCAATGAGGACACAGATATGAAAACAATTTTCAAAATATTTGCAAATGCTGCCGTAATCGGCGGACTTGTCGCTGTTGCAGGATGTACAAAGAACTTTCCGGAGTATAATACCGACCAGTATGCGCTTCGTGCCGAGAGTCCTGCTCTCATCATCCCTTCGATGATAGAGACGATGATGTACGCCCAGCAGAACAGCTCCCAGATGGCAGACCAGATGGTCGGCTCTCTCGGCGGCTACTTCACCAATGTCAACAGATGGCAGGGAGCCAACTACGACACTTTCAATGTTTCAGACGGCTGGAATACATCTGTATATGACCAGGCTTTCCAGGGCGTCTACAGCAACTATTTCAAGGTCGAGGACCTCACTGACGGAGAGGGGCACTGGTTCGCTCTCGCAAAACTCGTCAAGGCTGCGTCCATGATGAGGGTCACTGACTGCTACGGGCCTATCCCTTACAGCCAGGTTAAGGACGGAGACATGTATGTGGCATACGATTCGGGAGAAGATGTCTACAGGAACATCATTGACGACCTCCTCAGTGCAGCCGATGTGCTTTATCAGTATTCAGTACAGGTGGGAGCTTCCCCTATCGGGACCTCCGATGCCATCTACAGCGGCAATTATGCCAACTGGGCAAAATTGGGCGTGTCAATGGCAATGAGGGCTGCCATGAGGGCCGGCTTTGAGGATGAATTCGTGAGGGCCATGAATTCAGAATGCGGATATATCGACGAGAATTCAGAAAATGCTCTTCTCGACCCTAAGTCTCAGGGAAATCCTTATCAGCTTGCCTCTTCATCATGGGGGGACATCAGAATCAATGCCAGCATCACAGACTATATGAACGGGTACAATGACCCACGCATGCCGTTCTACTTCACCGCAGCCACAGATGGCGATGTGACATACCAGGGCATACGCATGGGCCAGGCAGCCAATTTCAACAAATCAAGCTCCGCCGCGTTCTCCCAGCCTAACTTCCTCACATCTACCAAACTTCCTGTATTCGTGGCGGCTGAGACACAGTTCCTGCTTGCAGAAGCTGTCCTTCGCGGCTGGATAAGCGGAGATGCCAAGACATACTACAACAATGGTATAGCCTTGTCGTTTGACCAGTGGGGAGCCGGCAGTGCTGATGCATACATAAGCAATACTACGGCGATACCTGCTGACCACAACGATTTCCTCAATCAGACATACACCCGCTCTACTGAGGTCAAGATTGCCTGGGATGCCGAGAGCACGACAGACAAGCATCTTGAGCAGATAATAACCCAGAAATGGATAGCCAACTTCCCTATGGGCATTGAGGCATGGGCGGAATACAGGCGTACCGGATATCCGGAACTGTGCGAATCCGTCTCCACTCAGGAGCCGAATGCTACCATCCACTCCATAAAGGACTATCACCGTCTCCGCTATCCGTATACGGAAGCGAGTCTCAATCCTGCAAATTATGCTGCAGCCGTACAGGCTCTCGGAGGCGCTGACCATGAAAGCACTGCGCTGTTCTGGCAGGGGAAAGGAATTTAACTATTAACAGATAAATTGATATGAGAAAGATCAATATATTCAAATCGGTTATGATTGCAGCCGCCGCCTTCGCCGCAGTCGGCTGCAGTGACTGGATGACTCCTGAACCGGAGGTTTTTGATGAGTATTCTCTGACAGAAGTCGCCAGAGACGATGCTTATTATGAAGCTCTTCGCGCATACAAGGAGTCGGATCATGCCATAGCCTTCGGCTGGTATGACGGCTGGGGGGAACCGGGGATGTCTACTGCAAACATGCTTTTAGCTGTTCCTGATTCAATGGATATTATCTCCTTGTGGAATAATTCAAGACCTCTGACTCCACAAAAGAAAGAAGAATTAAGATTTGTCCAGGATGTAAAAGGGACAAAGGTCTTGGTTTGTACATTTGTGCAGAAAATAGGAAATGGCTTTACTCCTGCCGAATATGAATATGATACAAGTCGTCCCGAAACTGTTGCCGCATGGAATGAATATTGGGGCTGGACAGATAATCCTGAAAATAAAGAGGTCAACAAGCCGGCCATTGAAAAATATGCAAAAGCGATTTCAGATACTCTTTATTATTATGGATATGATGGCCTTGATATAGATCTAGAACCGAATATAGATGCCACATATGGCCCTCTTGATGAAGATGCTACATATCTTCAGTGGCTTTTCGAAGCTTTGAGCAAATATATAGGACCAAAGTCCGGTACAGGAAGATTGTTTGTCATAGATGGAGAACTTTGGGAAATCCCGGCTGAAACATGTACTTGCTTTGACTATTTTGTAGCACAGGCTTATTCTGTCAGTGGAGGTACTCCTTCCCCTAATGCTGGTGTATCTGCTTCTAATCTTGATTCTCGTCTAAGTAGAATTGTCAATATTTTTTGTCCGACATACATGACTGAAGAAGAAGTTACCAATAAGTTTGTCGTAACTGAAAATCTTGAAAGTGCCATAGACTGTCTGAACGGAGGATTTTATTGGATAGACGGTACCGGTTCATGGTCCAAGTCTGTCATGCCGTCTTATCTCGGCATGGCTTATTGGCAGCCATCCAATGGATTCCGCAAAGGAGGATTCGGGGCGTATAAATTCAGTAATGAGAGAAATAATTCGCCTATGTACAAATGGCTCAGAAAAGGTATCCAACAACAGAATCCGAGCAGTCCGGATGTTGATATTATAACTCCTGAAGATTTTGTTGCAAGAGATTAATTTTATTCTGCTGTGAAATTGATTAAAGAGAATATCATGAATAAAATATTTAGAATTGGATTGAGTGTCGCGGCAGTAATATTTGTTTCTGCCTGCAATGACGCTGAATACGGGGTCGGCGGAGTCCATGCTTTCCTTAATGAAGGCACACAGTCTGCCGGAGTAAATGGCACCGTAGTTTCACTTGGAGAAACAGGAGCGGATTATTCGCTGACTGTTACTTTGACTGACAGGGCTTCAGAGGATGCCGTGTTCAAATTTGTGGCAGATGAAAGCGTTCTGGAGGTATATAACAGAGAACAAAGTTCCGGATATAAAGCATTGCCTGCTGATTACTATGATCTTGGAGGAGAAATTTTGATTCCGGCAGGTGAGTACTCGGCCGATCCGGTTTCTATACACATTTCCACTCTTCCGAATGACCTTACAGGAACGCCTCTTGCTCTTCCTGTGAGGCTTGAGAAAGTGTCAGGGAATGTGGATCCGACTCCTGTAACATCTTCCTATGTGATTGCTTTGGAGACGGTTCTCGTAAATGATTTGGCTCAGTTCAATGGCGCTTCCGGACTTAGGGCAGAAAACTTCAACGGTTCTTTCCCTACGGGATTTACGATTGAGGTTAAATTTCAGGTAAGCAATACCGCCAACAGAAACAGGGATGTTTTCTCCAATGGTGCAAGCGTCCTATTCCGTTTTGAAGATCCACAGAGTGATCAGGGCGATGTCAAGGCACATTCAGCTGTCCAGTTTCAGGGAAGTCCGGCGTATATAAACCCGGATCCACTTGTCGGATTTGATGTCAATTGCTGGCAGCATTTGGCCTATACATGGGATGGGTCTTCGGGCTATCTGTATTATAACGGACAGCAAGTAGGAACTAAAGCAATTACTTCATCAGATGTTGGAGACGGTTCTTTCCCTGTAGCCAGCTGGTTTGGCGGAGCGACAGGAGATGGCGGGCATGGAACAGGTTCAAGCTGGTGGATAGGATGTGACATAATGTTTACAGAAGCCAGAATATGGTCTGTTGTCAGAACGCCTGAACAGATAGCCAACAATATGTCTTTTGTCGGAGCCGACAGTAATGGACTTGAAGGTTACTGGAGAATCAACAGGGCATCCTATACCGATAACGGAGACGGAACATATCAGTTTGAGGATCTTACAGGAAAAGGACATCCGCTTGTTTCAAGCACGAACTTTGAGTGGAACGAGAATATTTCCAGTGAAGACACGGAGACTCCTTGGATATAATATTTTACCGAGTAGTTTGACTTATAAAAGATGGTCTGGAGGTTCGCTTCGGACCATCTTTTTTTATGATTGTGGCTAAAATTGTAATTTTATAGACAAATCCTTGATTTATGAATAACATTAAGTATATTTGAAGAAAAATATATTTAATATTAATTTAAATAAACCTAATGCTTATGAAATGTTATATCAAAGGTCTAATTTGCCTGTCGACAGCTTTCTCTATTGTTTCATGTACTTTGACGGAACTGACTCCGGAACAAATTCAAAACGAGCTGAAGAATCCCGGGAGAATCCGGACCAGATGTCCCGATGTTCCTGCGGATAGTCTTGAAATGCTGAGCAGAATCCAGTCTGACAAGGAGATGATGCTTCTTAATCAGATATGGTTCAAGGACGGGAACTTTGTCCTTGGATTAAGCAGGAATGATGCTATGGATTTGGGTATTCCGGAGGAGATGTATGACAGGTTCCTAAATTATGTGAACAAGGCAAATGAATATATAAAATAAGACACTGGCTATGAAAAAATTATTTTCCTCTTCATTGATTACTATCTTATCGGTGATTTTCTGCGCCCTTCCTGCATCGGGACAGTCTCTTGAAGACAATGCGGAAGTAAGGGAATTCCTTGACGATATGTTCGGGCAGCTGGACATGTCCAAAGTTCCGACAGGATTGTTGAGAGATTATGCGTTTGAACTTGTGGATTTTGACAGATATGACGGGAAGGTGTTGACTGACAGCAATTATGTGGAGAAAACGACTTTTGAATATCTGTTGCGCAGTATACGCTCGTCAGCTGTAGGAGAAAAACCTTTCAGGCCAGTAAATTCAATTCTGGATGACATGCATAATGTCAACGACGGTTCTATTGCAGTCGGTATATAATTGTATAAATACAACTATATCAGAGACGATGCCCTTGACAATAACCTGATTCGATATCAGGGAGACAGGTTCTATGACAATTACGATGAAAACGGGCAATGGATTAATCCGTATGCCGAAAAATATGTTGTGGGATTTTCTTCTTACAGCAGGGTACATAAAGGGTCGGGCATAAAGTTCTCTTTTCCGTCAGAATTCATTTTTACCAATACGGAAATTTCAAAATTGGAATTTGATGCCGGTGATGGCAGCGGATACAGGCAGGTTTCCGCAGGAAGTTCTTTGACGGTAGGATTTGATGAAAGGGAAAGGGAGTTGAAGATGAGGATTACTCTTTCAACAGGAGAGATGCTTGTCTGCCACGGTACAATGTATTCTTCCGGAGGTCGCGTGGAATTGTCGTCAGCCGGGTCATCAGTTCCGAGACCTTCAATTCCTGATATGGTCAAACCATTTTCCTGCAGTTCGGCAAGCGGACAGATAGAAGCTTCTGCGTCAGTATTTTATGCTGAGAACAAATCCGGCGCCGGAATTATCAGACCATTTGTAGTAGTGGAAGGCTTTGACCCGATGGATTTGGCCGATTATATGTATGGAATGGGAGCAATAGGCAATTATAATGCATGGTATGATGATTACGGCTTCACCAATGCGGAGAATTTGTTCCCGGCTATGCAGAATGTCATGGACGAGTATGATGTGATATATGTTGACTGGATGAACAGTGAGGCAGACATCCGTGATAATGCCAAGTTGATGGAACAAATCATATTGTGGATAAATGAAGAGATGACGGATAATGGCAGCAGCGAGGGGATAGCTGTTGTGGGGCAGAGTATGGGTGGCCTTATTGTGCGCTATGCCTTGCGCTCAATGGAGTTTGAGGGAACAAAACATGGAGTTACAGCATTCGTCAGTCATGATGTCCCTCACCGGGGTGCGAATATCCCTGTGGGGATGCTGTATGCGGTCCATTCCTTGCTGTCTTTTTATTATGGCGAATCCTTGTCCGTTGATCTTCTTGATTTATTGACTGATTCTGAGGACTGGGTCAGAATGGTGCAGAAATATCTTTATTCAACATCAGCCAGTCAGATGCTTTGTAATTTTGTGAATCAGGACGGCCGGCTGGACAATTCCTCACATGCCGAATGGCAGGATGAAATAGATTTTATGGGCTTCCCTGAAGGTGACCCGGACAAAGGGATGATGAATTTTGCCATTGTTAATGGCGGAGAAACTGATGATTTGGCCGGTGTGACAAGTTATCTGCATGCAAACGGGAATCTGCATACAAGATTCCTGACGGATCTGCTGAGTATTTTTTCAGGACCGATTCTGTGCAATTTTGTAGGGATTGATGCCAATTTCTGGGATTATGTTCCCGGAAAAACAAATATTACAGCGTCAATAGATGTCTTTCCTTATTTGTCATCAGGGAATAAGGTCTTTGATATGAAAATCATTTATCACAAGAAGGTACTCGGGATTTTCAACAGGGAAGTGACAGCTTTTTCCCAGATGAATTATGCGCCGTCATCCCCTTTGGCATTTGATGCTTTCCCTGGCTCATATTACAGTCTTTCACATTTCATCAACTCAGATGCGGATGCCATCAATATCGCTTTATTTCTCGGAGGTGATTACGAATATTCGGTCAATGACAAATTCATGTTCGTCCCTACGGCAAGTGCGCTTGATATAGGCATAGGAAGAAGGACTTTGGCTGTAGGTGATTATACCAGATCTTATTGGCCTGACATACCTCAGCCCTTGGTGGAGATGCCGTATCAGGCTGTTATCGCCGAATCAAAGGCATCCGATCATATCAGTGAAATAGAAAATATGTACGAATGGATACTGGAGCAGATGAGGATATATATTTCAGGGCCGCTTTCCCCTAAGTCCGGAGACCGCTATGTGCTTGAAAACTGCAGCTATCCTGTAAGATGGTCCATATCCGACATGTCAATAGCTGCAATAGACCCCCTTTCAGGAGAGATTACATTAAAGAAACCGGGGGTAGTCAAGGTGACAGCCACATATCAGTATGAGTATGGGACGGTTTCAAGGAGCAAGACCGTGATGGTCGGTCTGCCGGATTTCTATATTTCAACATCCGAGGACGGAATGGTTGCCATTGCTACGGCAAAATGCAGGACAAACGGGTCGATGTTCAAGATGTTGGTTGATGCCGGCCTCGTTGAATATGAGTGGGGGACAAAGACATGGGGAAATCCTATTGAATGGACCGTGCAGAAAGATTCTGTGTTTGCCCTTGGTGTCCCGGAAAGAATGTACAGGACAACGATATATATGAGGGTGAAGACTGCTTCCGGCCTGACAAGTCCTGTTTATAGTTATACATATGATGCATCTAATCCATTTACACTCAATCCAAAATTTATTGTCAGCAACGCAGAAGGCGAGTTATATCTGACTACGAATTATACTATTGCCTCCGCAGAAGGATGGCCGTTGTCTTTAAATGTTCAATTGTCAAAATATTATGAATTGGCTGGAATTGAACCCGGCGGAGTTCCTGGGAAAATAATTGTGAACGGAGAAAGAGAACACTGGTGGGACGAATACCCAGGAGGGCAGTCAATGGATGTCGGTATAAATTTCTATCTGTTTGACGAGGATGAATTTGATGGTTATAGGCGGCAGATGAAGCCGTGGGGCGATACGGAAATGATGGTTTTTAAAGTACTTGTTCAAGACAGGTGGGGAAAGGATATGATGACAGCACCAGTGATATTTATTTATATTGAGGACTTTCCGGATGGCTATATGCCGTCAGATTTGCTTGATCTATACGATCAGTTCTGAATCTGCTATATTTCGGAGAATCGGTAGTGTTTCAATTAGTGTGTCCAGAGCAAGCCTTCAGACCTCTTAATTTTGCAAATTCGCCGCGCCTGCGAATGCTCCTGTAGTACCTGCCCCATTTGGAGCAGCCCCCCTGCCACTCGCCCCATGCCTGCTACACGGTGTAGTTCCTGTCGCCAGTATGGCCAATATCCGGGGATGGAAGTTGCCGTACCTGTCACGCGGTATACGGAATGTCAATGTACGCCCATGACCGTAGCTGCGACCGGGACGGTACCCGTTGCACTTGTTGCAGGCAAGGCCTTCTTCCTGCAGGTACTCCCGGCAGTGCCGGTTCTACCGGAACTTGTTCCTTTGTGAATTCCATAAAGTCTGCTCCTTTTTTAGTATTGTTTCTTTTTGCTTTTACAAATCTGAAAAATCTGTAGACTTTTTTATTCCACTATCTCAGACACACTTTTGGGAACAGTATCAGCAAATGTCCAGTATTGTTTTTTCTTGAGAAAAAAGATAACTTCGCAAATGATCGTGTGCTGACCTGTAAAATGTCTGTATTATGAAAAAACATCTGTTGATTTTGGCGTCAGTTGCAGTATCGTGTCTA
>JADIMD010000072.1 GCA_017695015.1 Candidatus Cryptobacteroides faecigallinarum
CATCCAGCCTAGATGCTATATTCTTGATATAGATTTCTTTCATGATGATTATCAGTTAATGCCATTAATCAGTCTGTCCAAATCATGCAAATTTACAAAAAAGAACGATTGGAACGGCTGGCAGTACTGCATTCTTGACAACTATCATGGTCATCAAGGATAGTCCAGACAGCTGCAGGCATAAGATTCCCGTATTGTCTTTCATTATTTGACGGTCAATTTATTAAATTTGCAGTATGAATTTCTTCCGGAAGCATATTATTCCTTTAAGTGCCGTCTTGACCCTTGCCGCGGTCGGATGTTATGAAGCATACTGGCTCCGGGGAATGTATAAAACCGGAAAGGAGTCTGCCGAATCTATAATCAGTTCATCTGTAACAAAGGCGGAAATGGAAGAGTATCTTGAGAGGACCAGCGTCGCGCATGGGGCTGATTCTATACACATCCTCAGCGTCAAGACCGAATCCATTCCGAAGGTGGTGTCGATGTCTATCGACTCGTTGAGCGGAAGGCCACATGCGATACAAGTACACAGGATTGACAGTCTGGGAAATTCCATGGAAGACCTGCTGTCCCGAAGACCAGACCTGGACAAGATAGATTCCATGTTCTGTGCCCTGCTGGACAGTGCAGGACTTGACATAGAGTGCGAACTGGCATTTATGGAAAATGATGGCGCGTCAGGAACATTATCCGGCAAGGACAGTACCGGGGCCGATGATGCCGGGAATGTGATACTTGCCGTACCTTCCTATGTCAATGACGGGTATTACCAGGTCAGTTCCGGCTCACTTACAAGACATATCATAGGGAATATGTCAGGGACAGTCGCCACCTCGGCAGGGATACTGCTGATAATCGTCATGGCCTTCTGCCTGATGGACAGGACTGTGAAGAAACAGCGGAAACTCGAAGAGATGAAAAACGATTTCACACGGAACATCACGCACGAGCTGAAAACGCCCATTGCAGTAGCATACGCGGCAAGCGACACCCTGCAGAAATATGATCTCGGGAACGACCCTGCAAAACGGGAGGAGTACCTGGCCGTCATAAAGGGGCAGCTTGACAGACTTTCAGGAATGGTGGAAATAATCCTGTCAACCGCGGTGGAGAGCCGCGCAGGTCTCAGACTGGACCTTGCAATGATACAGCTCAGACCGATGCTCGAGGATGCCGCATCCCAGACAAGGCTGAAAGCAGGCAAACCCTGCGACATAACCGTATCTGTACTCCCGGACAGTCTGGAAGCGACGATAGACAGGCGGCTCATGTCCAGCGTCATCCTGACAATACTTGACAACGCCGTGAAATATTCCGGTAACAGCGTGAAAATATCGGTAAAAGCATACCGGGACGGACAGAGGACACTCATATCCGTCTCAGATGACGGTATAGGGATAGCCCCGATGGACCAGAAACATATTTTCGAAAAATTCTACAGGGTCCACACCGGCGACAGGCATGATGTAAAGGGATACGGGATAGGGCTTTTCTTCGCAAAAACCATAGTGGAAAAGCACGGGGGAAAGATATCGGTGACCAGCAAACCGGGCAAGGGCAGTTCATTTGTAATAGAGTTGTGATATGGAAAGGATTTCTGTTCTGCTTGTAGAGGACGAGCCCACACTGGCGATGATTATCAAGGATGCCCTCGAGGCCGAGAATTTCACTGTCAGCATCGCCAGTGACGGGGTGTCGGGCCTGGAAATGTTCCTCCGCTCGGATCCTGACATAATCGTATCTGATGTCATGATGCCGAAGATGTCAGGTCTCGAAATGGTGCAGAAGATCCGACAGACCGGCGCCTTTATTCCAGTACTGTTCCTGACCGCCAGGACCTCGGCTGATGATGTTGTCGAAGGATTCGAGGCCGGAGGCAACGATTACCTGAAAAAACCGTTCGGAATGAAGGAACTTGTAGTAAGGATGATGGCGCTCCTCGGACGGATAGGGGTACAGGGAAAGGCCATCCCGGCAGAATACACTGTCGGCAAATATATGTTCACACCTGCACGGCGGCTCCTGACCTACCTGCCAGACGGAGAAAGTGAAGAACTCCCGAACAGGGAAAGCGAAATCCTCAAGCGGTTGTGCGCAAACGGGAATCAGACAGTCCCTGCAAAAGAAATACTGCTTGACCTGTGGGGAGATGATGATTTCTTCAGCACCCGCAGCTTCCAGGTCCTCATATCACGACTGAGGCACAGGCTTTCAAAGGACCCTGGAATCAGCATCATGAACATAAGAGGAGAGGGCTATAGGCTCATCTGCTGAACTAAAAGTCAATGCAGAATTTCAGCATCAGTTCCCGCGGCCGGAGATAAGTCAGGGTGTATGACCGCAATGTCGCAGATACCGCAACATGCCTATATCCTGATGTCCCTATGATGTTGTTCGCAAGAAGTGAGATTTCCCACCTGTCAGCCTTATAGCCCAGAGACACATCGCAGAAATAGTTCAGTCCGAACCCTCTGTCATTGCTGTGGTACAGCTCGTTGTCCATCGAAACCATCCAGCCTGAAGCCGGGCTGAAGTGGAAGTCGAGGTAATGGGACCAGTCCGTAACATGGCCGGCATTGTTGCGGCTGCTTGCCGTCATTCCAGACTGGCCTTCCACGGTCCACCAGCGGAATGGTCTGATGGAATAATCCAGAGACACGGAATACATATTCACCATTGCATCACGGACGGTTCCGCCCAGAAAATAGGCATATCCCGTAGAATTGAAAGACCCGTTTATCCCTATGCGCGTCCTGCACCAGAGGAATGATTTGGCAAGCCTGCTGCCGACAATATATGTGTCGGAGTCATAGGTCCGGCCTGTCGCCCTCTGTACATGGATGCCGGACTCCATTGTATTTTCGTACAGTATATTGTCTGAAGACCTTGCATACATGGGTCTGAGATTAAAGAATATGCCGTTTACCGGATTCCTGTATGTATAGCCGGCCGAGATGATGTCTGAAGACTGCTCGCCGGTATCGTCGGTCCCTTCATATATGGAACGGTATGATGTATAAACGGGTGTGCCTATGACCTTTGTCCCTTCGTGTGGCATAGCCGGATGCCTGTAGCTGAATGAGAGTTCCGACTTGGGTGACACTTTCCATTTCCAGGACAGTGACGGCTCTATCCATATATGTCCTGATGATTCCCCTCCGTATGTCTGGTGCGCGTAACTTGTCTTTATCGAACCGGTGAGCCTGTGGCTGCCGAATATCATCTGTGCGGACGGCTCCCAATACGGCTGTGAAATCTGCCATGCGGTCCCGTTTATGTTCTGGTGCCTGTAGTCGAAACCTATGGTGTTCCTGAAATGGCACCTTCTGATCCTCTTGTTGAAACTCGCATTGTTCCGCGAAGAAAACATATTGATGTCCAGCAGTCTGGTGATGCCGTCTATTGTAAGTATCTGACCTGGCAGGTATGTGTCGCCAGTGGACGAGTTCACCTGCCACACATCTCCATGTGCAGTGGTATGGGAGATGGTCAGGTCCTCGGAAAGCACACGTTTGTAAGGTCTGACCATAAGGTCCGTAGTGTGGCCGTTGTACAGCATCCCACCGCTCCCGGAGTTCCAGTCCGCATAGACCTTCGTGCTGCTTCTGATGTATGTGCGGTCAGAGTTGAGCGTATAGCACAGTTCTCCTTTGATTTCGTTTTTCCTGGAAGTGATGTCATAATCCTCGGTGACGACCGGCATCCCGTCTATGGAGAGGTATGTGGTCGAGCTTTCGCTGCGCAGCCTCTCCCTGTCATGGAATCCGCTCAGCTGCAGCCTGATATCCGAGACCTTGCCTGTCTTCCACAGCATGTTCGCCGCGAGGAGATGGCTCGCATTGAACAAGTACCGCTCTTCGTCGAAGGAGGGACCGCCAAGCTCCGGCATGCTGATAAGCCCGTTTTCTGCCTGATAGCCTCCGAGGTCGGAGATGTCCTGCACCTCTGCGCCTATATCGGCGCCGGTATTGTTGTTCTTGTACATCATGAGGGTCTGGAACTTTTTGCTGAACTGCATGCCCATTATCCTGTTGTCATATACCACCCCCTCGCCTGAACCGGCATATCCTGCACCGAGATCTGCAAGACCCGTCCATACTGCTCTGGCATCATCCTTAAGGACAATATTCAATGCCGCCTGTTCGCTGAAATCTATTCCTCTCAAAGACCTGACCCTCTGATGGTTTTCGAGGACCTGCACGCTTTCTACCTTGTCCGCCTGTATATTGCCGCTCGCAAGGGAATACTGTCCTCCCATCAGGTCGAGGCCTTCTATATAAAAACTGCCGATAGCCTTGCCCTGGTACTCTATCGCCCCGTCGGATTTCACCTCGAGTCCGGGCATCTTGCTTATCACATCGGCGATGGAACGGTCCTGCACCTCCCTGAAACTTGCGACGGAGTATGTCAGTGTGTCCCCTGTTTCCGATATGCTTTCCGCAGTGACGGCCACTTCCTTGAGAGAGAACGCCTGCTCCTCGAGTACGACTGTATGGGGCGAAGCAAATTCGTTCATACTGACTGTCACAGTCTTGAACCCGATAAATGTAACTGTAATATGGTCTGTCCCCTCCGGGACTTCAAGACTGAAAAGACCGTCCTTGTCCGTGACGGCATATCCCGACGGCGTGTCCTTGTCTGACCAGGCTATTACATTTGCGCCGCAAAGGGCCTTCCCGTC
>JADIMD010000073.1 GCA_017695015.1 Candidatus Cryptobacteroides faecigallinarum
CCATCCACTGGTATCACCATCTTCGGTATAATCGACAAAGAGTGTCATATCTGTTTCTGTTAGCTCCTGTATCTTATACATCATAGGATAACCGTCCAAATCGTTGAATGATATTATGCCGTCTTCCAGAATATATTGGTACACTTCCGGGGCTTCATCAGGGGAAAAGTACAGGGACATTTCGGTTTCTGAAAACACAAAATATTCTCCCTCTCCTTCAGAATCATCCTCAATTGCCCCGTCCCCGTACTTCAGATAATATCTTACAACATCCCAGGTGCCGATAATAGATGGTGCTGGTTTTCCGACAAATTCAGTTACCCTGTATGCTTTGGTAACATCCCCGTTTGAACTGATGGACAGAATATCGCCTGAACCCAATGACAATTGCATATCGGCATTGTTTCCGCCTAAAGAAACCGAACCGTCTTCTGCTACGTCATAGACATAATTATCATATTCAAAGTCATCCAAAGATGCACTGACAACCCCATCAGTAAATCCATAGCCATTATCATCAACGGCATTATATATCCGCAGGGTCATATCCTTGCCGATTATATCAATTTCGACTGCCCTGCCGTCATTGTTGAGGATAGCCCAAGTGCCGACGTACTGACTTTCGGAAGGTGTTTCTCCTTCATTTCCTTCTATGCCTTCGGCTCCATCATCCGGCTTTGAACAGGATAGCGGTATCACTCCAAGACAACAGAGTAGAAGAAGTGATAAAATATGAAGCTGTTTCATCGTTTAGAGTATGTATATACAACTTTCAGTTCGTGAGTCTGTCCATCCCGTCCCGACCAATCTGTTGTAATATCTTCAGGAGATGAATTAGAATAATCTTCTATGTAGTGGTTACTGATGTAGTAGCCCGAGCAGTCAGTAGAATAGTCGTCTAAGAGATTGGTTCCTGAAAGTTGTAAAACATTATCTATCTCACCGTCAAATACTATTGTTCCATCTTGTAAATCCCAATAAGATAAAGTGTCATCAACAATACCATCATCGCTCCAGAGATAATTGCAGTAATACGCACTTCCGTCTGCATTTATGATATAACCATCTTCCTCAAAGTTTTCGGGACCGAAATAAGAAATAGAATTACCTGATAGAAAATAAATATGATTTTTCGGTACGCTACCTGAAATTTGCTCTCCATCATAATAAAACTCAATACCAGTACAGTACCATTCCCCGATAACAGCGGAAACATCTTGGCTTGTCCCTTCGTCTTTTTTGCAGGAAGTTGCGAAACCTATTGCTAACAGTAGCAATAGAAATAAACTCTTTTTCATTGCTTTTTAAGGTTAATTTTTCCTTCCCAGCCTCTCGGAAGATTCTTTATGATACGAAAAGTGTGAGGCTGATTTCGTCTATCTAACGGAGGCTGTGGCTAGCCTATCGGATATAAACGACCAATACCTCACACTAATTTAGAATATGAGATAATTGGGTATGCTTTACCCAATCCAACAACCATAATCTAAACAGAATGAGTGTTGCCCGCTTGTCCTCACATTCTGAAAATTGCCACATTCTCTTGAAAGGACTACGAAAACTCTTCCGTATGTATGCCCCATAATAAGGCACGACAAAGGTAAGCATTTTCCTATAACGGTCAACACTCATTTAGAGGTATTAGAGATATTGCCGTGCAAAGTAAATGAAATTCATCAATGTTGAAAAATTCTTATTCAGAGGATGTGTCTGCGGTTTTCTTCCGTCCTCTTAAACCTTTAGCAGAAATGAGTATTCCCTCTTTAATGACCACTTTGTTATTAATGTATGGCTTGTCAGGAGTTATGCAGAAGTTCCGCAGTGACCCGTATGATACACCCAACTGTTCTTTTGTGAACACGGAATATATTGCAGCAACGGAGCCGAAGTAGTAATCTTTACCGTTATAGTTAAGATGTATGATTTTTCTGTTAGGCATATTTCAATTTTCCACGAATATATGACTTTGTGACAGATATTCAAAATATGTCACACATTTATTTGCATATATTCAATAAAAGTCATAAATTTGTATCGGGAAAAGACATAGAATACCTATGTCGGACTTAACGGGCAAAAAGAGCGTATTTTAATTGACACTAACATCATTACTTCTAATAATATGGATAAGGTAGTCATTTTTGCAAGGGTAAGCACGGACAGGCAGGAATATCAAAGACAATTGGTTGAGCTGCGTGAGCATTGCGCAAAGATGGGTTGGATGGTTGTCAAAGAATTTGTAAATAAGGTATCAGGTGCAAAACGGAATGAGGAACGGTCGGAAATAGTTGAACTTATAAACTATGTAAAGGCTGCTGATATAAGGCGCGTAGTATGTTTGGAAATAAGTAGATTAGGCCGAAATACCCTCGAAGCGTTAAAGGTTATTCAGACCCTCAACGAGAATGGCGTCAGTCTTTACGTTAAGAATTATGGATTAGAGACGTTAATGTCGGATGGAACGGTTAATCCGGTGGCATCCCTTATATGTACCATATTATTAGAGGTCGCATCTATGGAACGCCTGACTATTAGGGAGCGAATGACATCGGGAAGAACTCAATATATAAAAAGGTGTAGGGAGCAGGGAATCAAGATGGGACGGCCTTCGACTTATAGAAAAACTGAAACATCGTATAGGGAGCAATATGCAAAAGAATTGGCCTTGTTAAAGAAAGGAATCAGCCTTCGGAATGTAACTGCAATTACAGGGACATCTGTAAATACTTTAAGGAAATTGAAGACAATGATATAGGTAGGGTTTGTTAAATGAAAATCATTTCTGTATATTTGCTTTGGACAGTGAGGAAAATTTCTGATGCTGTCTTTCAAGGTTGTGTTGACTTTGAATTTTAATAAGCCGCCTGTTCTGGCATTATAAAAAAATAGAATATCAAATAATCCATAGTAATTCCGGCACAGAGGCCGGACAGGTCAAAGCCGTCCTGGACATACAAGAGCCAATGCCATAGTATATAAGGCATTGGGGTCGAAAGGAGAATAAGAGGTATAAGTGACTAACAGATGTTATCACTTGAAAAGTGTGCTGCTATACTCAACAGATATGATTACAAGATAGATAACAACACACTTAAAGAACTGCGGGATTATCTGTATTCTATCGCTTCGTTACAGGTAATGAATGATGATTTAGAGACGGATATAAATGATTTTACTAATATCCTATATAATAAATTAGCGATATGACTAACGTAATACTATATACAAGGGTCAGCACCGATGAACAGGCTGACGGTATGGGGCGGGATGCCCAGGAGAGATACTTACGTGCATACTGTTTAAACCACGATTACAATATAGTCGGGGACGAACAGCCGTATAAGGAAGATTATTCGGCCAAGAGCCACGAACTTGACCGACCCGAACTGAAGAAGATATACCAATACTGCAAGAAGCACAGAGGCCAGGTAAACAAGGTGCTGTTCCTTCGATGGGACAGATTTACGCGGAACGTGGAGTTTGCCTATACGTACAAACGGAAGTTCTATGACGAAATGGGAATAGAAATCAATGCAATAGAAGCCCCGATAGACTCAGCCCTCCGGACTGGGCCCTGATGCTTGCAATGTATTGCGGAGCCGCCCACGCGGAGGACAACAAGATAGCCGAGAGGACAAAGGACGGAAACCACGAACACCTTATGAGGGGAGAATGGGTAGGCAAAGCACCGAGAGGTTACAGGAATGTAAGGGCAGGGAAGCACAACTGTTGGATAGAGATAGACAAAACCACAGCCCCGACAATCAAAAAGGTGTTTGAGGAAGTTGCGAAAGGTTTGGAGACCCCGACACGAATACGGAAACGGATATGCCCGTATATTCCTGACAGTTCATTTTTTGATATGTTGAGGAATCCTTTTTATGCAGGTATAATCCGTGTCCCGGCATACAAGAATGACCCTGAACAATTTGTGGAAGGCAAACACGAAGCCCTGATAGACAAACGGACATTCGACAAGGTACAGGACATCATTAACGGTAAAGGAAAGAAAGCCGTGAAACTTGCACAGAAGCAAATCAATCCGGATTTATATCTGCGGAAATTCCTTATGTGCCCGGTCTGCGGACATCCTTTGACTGGCGCGACAAGCACGGGCGGACACGGTGGAAAGTACACATATTATTTCTGTAATTGTGACCACAAGCACATCAATACGAGAGCCGAGGAAGTCAATGATGGATTTGTACGGTATGTTTCTGCCTTGAAACCAAATAAAGCAGTGCTGGAACTGTATAACGAAATTCTGTCGGACATCAGAGGGGATAAGGTCAGGGCCAACAAATCACAGGCTGATAAACTTGAAATAGAGTTGCAGAACATCCGGAGCAGAGCAGAGAGGGTAAAAGACCTGTTCTATGACGGAGAGATAAGCAAGGCCGAGAAAGAGCAGACTTTGGAACGGTATAATAAGCAGATGGAGAGCCTGAAAGAACAGATAGGCGCGTTGCGGATGAGCAGGGAAATGAAGGTACAGGACAAACTGGACTATTCTATCAACATTATCGGCAACCTCGGGGAGTTCTTCCGTTCAGCAAAGCCGGAAGTCAAGGTTTTGCTGCTGGGTTCGATATTCCCACAGAAAATCGAATTTGACGGGAAAAATTATCGAACCGGGACATATAACAGGATGCTCGACCTTATCTATCAGGAAACCAATAAATTGCAAGGAAAGAAAAATAAAAAATCCTCTGAAAAATCAGAGGATTTCATCTGGGTACCCGGAGCCGGGGTCGAACCGGCACATCCTTTCGGACATTGGTGTTTGAGACCAACGCGTCTACCGATTCCGCCATCCGGGCATCATTCATGTGTTTGACATGTTTCCGATAGACAAATTATGTCTAGAGTGCGCAAAGGTATTGCAAATTGAATAAAAAAACAACTTCTCTGACATACTTTTCATATATTTGTATTTTGCATCTGCTGGAATTCCTGCCGATTGGGGTGAGGTATTCGTGGTGCCGTGAGTGTAATGGGACAGTTTCATGAATAGCATGATAGAGATAAAAAGAGGCGGCGAGACGGTCGGCCGTGTCGTATTCGGCGCAGGGACGGATTCTTTCGAAGAGGTGCTTGGGCACTGTGGACATATCTATCTGGTGTATGACAGGGCAGTGGAAAGGTATGCGAATGCTCTGTCGTCCTCATGCAGGATAGAGTCTGCATATGCCTTGGACAATGTCGGTGAAGATATCAAGACGCTGGACACGGTCCGGGACATCTGCAGATGGCTTATGGAGAATGGGGCAGACAGGGGAGCGACCGTGCTGGCTGTCGGTGGAGGTATCGTATCTGACATGGCCGGATTTGCAGCTTCGATTTACAAAAGAGGGATCCGTTCCGTCTATTTGCCCACGACATTGCTCGCCCAGGTGGACGCTGCCATAGGAGGCAAAACAGGTGTGAATCTGGATTCATACAAGAATATGATCGGCACATTCTGTCAGCCGGAGTACACTCTGATATGTCCCGAGGTCCTCGCGTCGTTGCCGGTGAATGTGTTTGCCGACGGTCTTGCCGAGATGTTGAAGACATTTATAATCGACAATGGACCCGATTCGGACAGGGTGGGAAGAATGCTCGATGCCGTGGAAGATATTAAGATGCAAGACCGTGAGAATCAGCATGTCGGAGTTATTTCCGATGCATTTGCCCGTCTTATAGAGGAGGCTGCTTCTGTAAAAGCCGGCATTGTCTCGCGTGACGAACATGAAAAAGGCGAGAGACGGCTTCTCAACCTTGGTCACACCTTTGCCCATGCAATCGAGTATTGCGCCAATTCCGCTGGCTCACATGCCCAGTCAGGCGTTTCGCATGGGGAGGCTGTGGCGATAGGCCTTTCCATGGCTGCAAGATTGTCCGAGGCAATCGGACTGGCAAAACCTGGGCTGGCAGACATGATTGACAGGAGCCTTGGAATTTGCGGATTGCCGTGCCGCTGTCCTTTCCCTCTTGGAATGCTCGAAGACGCAATGAAAAAAGACAAGAAATCGGATGAAGGGAAGGTCCATTTCATCCTTATTGAAGATATAGGAGCCGTTACGGACAGGCTGATGGATGTGCATGAGGCGCTTGAAGCTTTGGGGAACAATGCGATGCCGTTGAAATAAACAAGGAATTATGATTTGTACGGTAATACAGAATAAAGATCTGGACGGAGTGCTTGAAGCTCTGGGAAATTGCGAGATGGCTGAAATACGGCTGGACAGATGCCGTTTGTCGGAGGAAGAGATTGAAGAATGCTTTTCGTCCGATGTCCCCCTTGTCGCTACATGCAGGATTGCGGATGTAATGTTGGCAGAGCCAGGTCTGACTCTGTCACAGGCAGAGAAAATATGTGAGAAAAGGCTCGTTTCGGCCATAGAGGCAGGGGCGGCTTTTGTGGATGTTGAGATAGAGGCATCAAAGGAAATGGCAAAACGGGTCCGTTCCAGGGCCCATGCGTGCGGTTCCGTGTTTATCCGTTCGTATCATGATTTCGACTCTACACCTGCTAAGGAAGACCTTGTGGAAAAGGTGGACAGATGCCGTTATTACGGGGCGGATCTGGTGAAACTCGTCACCATGGCACATTCGCAGGATGATGCCGACAGGGTGTTGAGCCTTTATGACGATTATGATCCTGTCACTCTTATCGCTTTCTGCATGGGAGAGGAGGGCAGGCAGTCCAGGATAGAATGCCTGAAGAGAGGAGCACAGTATTCATATGCGGCTTTGACGGAAGATGAGGCTGCGGCTCCGGGACAATGGGCAGCAGGAGATATGGCGAATGCGGTATATGGCAGCAGGCATTTTATAGGAGATGCGGGACAAACCGTAAGGATGCCGGCGTCGAAAAGTTTTGCTCAGAGGGCAATAATTGCTGCAGCACTTGCTGAAGGAGAATCCGTTCTTGACGGATATACTCCATGTTCCGACAGTGAGGCGGCAATATCGGTGGCGCAAGCACTTGGAGCGGAGGTCACAAGGGAAAAGTCTACCCGGAATACAGACCCTCAGGACGCATCTCAGTCATGCGAGACTCTGCACATCAAAGGAACGGGCGCATCTCCGGGATATGTCGACATCAAAGACCTTAATGTCGGAGAATCGGGTCTGTTGACCCGTCTGATGATCCCGTTGTCAGCTGTAATATCTTCAGCAGATGTGACTATTGAAGGGGAGAAGACCCTTCTTGGCAGGCCGATGAAAGGGGCGGACACAATGCTTGCCGCTTTTGGAGTCAGGCTCTCATCCGAAACAGTGCCGATGAAAGTGAGCGGATGCCTTGAGAGCGGCAATGCTTCGGTTTCTGGCAAAGACGGCTCACAGCTGATATCAGGACTTCTGATGGCCTTGCCGATGACTGACGGCAGAAGTACGGTTGTGGTGACAAGGCCCAAGAGCATCCCGTATATGTTCATCACCTTGGATGTGATGAAACATTTCGGAGTGAAGGTCGCCAATGAGATGGGAGGTGACAGGGCGTTCTTTGAATCGGGTGGCGACTGGTCTCTGTGTACGGAGATAACATTCAATGTCAAGGGCGGACAGCGTTACAAGGCAGCGGAATTTTCCCTTGAAGGGGACTGGAGCGCGGCTGCAAATTTCCTTGTTGCTGGAGCTGTGTTCGGGAAAGTCAAGGTGTCCGGTCTTGATACCAAATCCTTGCAGGCAGATATTTCCATAATGGATATCCTGATGGATGCAGGGGCGAGCCTTTCGCAGGAAGACGGGGATGATGGTCCGATAGCGGTGCAGAGGGCACCTCTGACGGCATTCTCCACTGACGCTTCCAACTGCCCGGACCTTTTCCCTATAGTGGCTGTGCTGGCGGCTTTCTGTCAGGGCTGCAGCAGGATTTCCGGTGTCGACAGGCTGGCTCACAAGGAAAGCGACAGGGGAAAGGCCATTCTGCAGATGCTGGACAGGATGGGAGTGAAGGCATGGACAGAGGAGAATGATATGCTCATAGAAGGCAGTTCCCTTGCACAGAGGTCTCTTTCGGGCAACCTGCTGAAAGGAGGCAAATATACTTCGTGTCATGACCACAGGATGGTAATGGCGCTGAAAGTCGCTGAGCTCGGGGCTGACAGTAAGATAGAAATAGATGATGAGGAATGTGTCGGGAAGTCTTTCCCTGATTTTCTTGACAGGTTCGCATCGGCAGTGGGAAACAATAACAATCAGCTTTAATGGATACATTTGGAAGGAAATACAAGGTTTCTATATTCGGAGAGTCTCATGGACCTGCGATAGGCGTTGTCCTTGACGGTGTCCCTGCTGGCATTCCGATTTCGGAGCAGGATTTCATGCCTGATATCGACAGGCGTCGCAGCGGAGCTCCCGGGACAACTCCGCGCAAGGAGGCGGATATGCCTGAAATCCTCAGCGGGGTGTATGAGGGTCATACTACAGGCGCTCCGTTGGCGGTGATTTTCCGGAACGGGAATACAAGGTCGCAGGATTATTCGCTTTTCAAAAAAATCCCCCGTCCGGGCCATGCGGATTTTGTGGCTGATGTGAAATGGTCAGGATTAAACGATCCGAGGGGAGGAGGCCATTTTTCCGGTCGGATCACATTGCCGGTTGTGGCAGCTGGGACCCTGGCAAAGAAGATTTTGGGTACAGGTGTCCAGGTGACGGCGCGGCTGGTTGAAATAGGCGGAGTGACCATACATGAAGCGGAAAAGCGGGCCGGAGCCAGCAATGGGGAATATGACAGTCAGGATGCTTCAGTTTTATGGCGGCAGGAGCTGGAAGATGCAGCATCGCAAGGGGATTCTCTCGGAGGTGTTGTAGAATGTGTTGTCAGAGGTCTGCCGGTCGGTGTCGGAGAACCTTTTTTCGATTCAGTAGAGTCGATGATTTCTCATGCTGTCTTCTCTATTCCAGGAGTGAGGGGAATAGAGTTCGGGGACGGATTCGCTTCTGCAAGGATGAGGGGTTCGCAGCATAATGACCCTTTTGTCTCACCTGACGGGAAATGCGCTTCCAACGGAGCTGGAGGGATCAACGGTGGGATTACGAATGGCAATCCGGTGGTTTTCAGGGTGGCATTCAAGCCCACTTCAAGCATCAGAAAGGCGCAGAATACATTGAATTTCGCAACGGGGAAAACGGCATCCCTCGAAGTCCCCGGCAGGCATGATG
>JADIMD010000074.1 GCA_017695015.1 Candidatus Cryptobacteroides faecigallinarum
CATCAAACTCGAATCGAAATGGAATATATAAGTCTATTTGTAAAGTCAATCTTCGTTGACAACATGATATTCGCCTACTTCCTGGGAATGTGTTCCTATCTGGCGGTATCAAAGAATGTGAAGACAGCGACAGGTTTGGGTATTGCTGTTATCTTCGTGCTGCTCGTGACCCTGCCTATCAACTATATCCTCAACGAACATGTGTTGAAGGCTGGAGCACTCTCATGGCTCGGACCGAAATTCGCTGACATCGACCTCAGCTTCCTGAGCTTCATCGTATTCATAGCGGTTGTGGCCGCAATCACACAGATAGTCGAGATGGTAGTCGAGAAATTCTCTCCTACCCTCTACTCGTCCCTGGGAATCTTCCTCCCTCTGATCGCAGTGAACTGCGCAATCCTCGGAGGATCTCTGTTCATGCAGGAAAGGGATTTCGTGAATGTAGGTGAAGCCACAGTGTATGCCCTCGGTTCAGGTATCGGCTGGGCACTTGCAATCGTGACTCTTGCAGCAATCAGGGAAAAGATGGCTTACTCACAGGTTCCTGCCGGACTGAAAGGACTCGGCATAACATTCATCACTGTCGGACTGATGGCCATCTCCTTCATGACATTTATGGGTATTCAACTTTAAGCTGGAGGTACTGAGATGAATCTATTATTTTCAACTTTGATTATAGCAGTGATCGCGATTGTCGTGGTCAATGTCATCCTGGTGGCGCTCCTGCTTTTCGTAAAGATAAAGCTGACCCCGGCTGGCAAGGTAAAGATCAACATAAACAACGGGACAAAGGAAATAGAAGTCACTCCTGGCAGCTCGCTCCTTGCAACCCTTGCAGAGCAGAAGATATTCCTGTCTTCAGCCTGCGGAGGAAAAGGAAGCTGCGGACAGTGCAAATGTCAGGTTTTTGAAGGCGGCGGCACTATTCTCCCTACCGAAGTCGGATTCTTCAACCGCAAGCAGATCAGCAACCACTGGAGGCTGGGCTGCCAGGTGAAAGTAAAGGAAGACATGAAGATCGGAGTATCAGAATCCGCTCTGAGCGTCAAGAAATGGGAATGCGAAGTGGTTTCCAACCACAATGTGGCTACGTTCATCAAGGAATTCGTTGTCAAGCTTCCTGAAGGAGAGCATCTCCACTTCAAGTCAGGAGGATATATCCAGGTGGATGTTCCTGCTTGTACTGTTGACTACAAGAACATCGACGTGGATCCTGAATACAGGGAAGACTGGGAAAAGATGGGTGTGTTCGACCTCAAGATGGTAAACACAGTACCTACAATCCGTGCATACAGTATGGCCTGCTACCCTGCAGAGGGTGACATCATCAAACTGAATGTCCGTATCGCCACTCCTCCGGTCGACAGGGCAACGAAGAAATTCCTGCCGGTAAATCCTGGAGTATGTTCATCCTACATCTACTCTCTGAAACCTGGAGACAAGGTGACTATCTCAGGTCCTTACGGAGAATTCTTCATGCCGGAGAACCTTCCTGACGACCAGGAGCTTATCTTCATCGGCGGTGGAGCCGGAATGGCACCTATGAGAAGCCACATCATGCACCTGTTCAAGACGGAGAAGACCAGCAAGAAAGTAAATTTCTTCTACGGAGCGCGCAGTCTGAAAGAGGCATTCTATCTCGAAGACTATCATGAGCTTGAAAAGGAATTCCCTAACTTCCACTTCCATCTCGCCCTCGACAGGCCAGATCCGGAAGCAGATGCAGCAGGAGTAAAATACACTGCAGGATTCGTACACAATGTGCTCTACGAGACATATCTCAAACAGCACGAGAATCCGGAGGATGCACTCTACCTCATGTGCGGACCTCCTATGATGACCAAGTCCGTGCTCGGACTGCTGGACAGCCTCGGAGTCCCTTCAGAGAACATCCTGTTCGACGATTTCGGTGCATAACCGACAAACATACACGAAAGAAGCCCTCTCAAATGAGAAGGCTTCTTTTTTATGTATATCAGTTTACATACCTCAGGAGAATCTTCCTCACATGGTCAGAAAACTTTTTGGCCCTGTCGGTGGTGGACTCGAATACTTCTGCCAGATTCTTGTATTTCATAAGCTCTATGGCGTCCTTTTCATTCCTGAATATCTCCCCGATATACTCCTCGTAGGAATCATCGCCGGCATGTTCCAGCTCAGTAATCCTGTCGCACTGCATCACCAGAGAGGAGAAGTTGGCCTTCATGTCCGCCATGCTTGAAATTACATTTATCATGGCATCCGCCTCCATATCCACATACTGGACAAGATCCATCAGCGGCTGGTCAACTTTTTTCGGTCTGTACAGCATCATAGACTTGGCTGACGTGTTGATCTGGTCAAGGAATTCATCTATATACATCGCCAGCATCTGCAGGTCATCCCTGTCAATAGGGTAAATGAGCACTTCATACAGTGTCTCATAGAATTCAGCGAGCAATGCATCACCCTGTATCTCGCACTGTTTCACCTCTTTTTCGAGTTTTGCCCACTCTGAATAGTCACCTGACTTCACCATTCCGCACAAAGCGACTGAAGCCTGCTTTGCCAATGCCACCTGCTGGCTGAATATCGGCAGGAAATGGGATTTGGCTTTCGTAAATTTACGCTGTACCCTGAAGAGTCTCATAAATATTTTTCTTAGGTTGTCAAATTTATAAAGAAAAAAGACATAAAAAGAGAAATTAAATGTAAAAAAGATAAAAAGAATGCTAAAAAACAGAAATTCCGCACTTTGAACGCATTTCTGATATTGCACGGTTGCCCGATAATGGCAAGCTTTGCAGAAAAAAAGAATGGACAGCAGCGATATACATAAAGGCCGGAGACAAGCTCCTTCTATGCGCATTCGCGCCATCGCCTTACTCATTTCTGTTTATTGTATTCCGGCCTTTTATACCGGATGCTCCCTGGAAGACGACGAGATCTCCGGGGAGCAGGACCGGCATAATGTTGTCCTGCTATGCAGGAAAGACGCAAGTTCTGCCACACTCTCCGAGATCAGGCATTCGGACATATTCATATTCAATGACAATCCTCTCAAAAGGCTCGATTCATACCAGCATTCTGAAGGAGGAGGCCCTGTCAAGGCAGCATCGAGAAGAGGAGACAAGATCATGGTCGCCATTGCCAATGCTCCCATGCCTTCTGACGGGTGGAGAAGCGTCAATTCATACGAAGGGATTCAGGAAGAGATTTCCCTCCTGCAGAATGAAGATCCGGAATGTCCGGTAATGAGCGGTGAGGCAATGATCTCGTCCGGCTCGGATGAAATGCACTATGTGGAGATGGAAAGGCTTGTCTC
Source organism: Candidatus Cryptobacteroides faecigallinarum (assembly GCA_017695015.1). GTDB lineage: Bacteria > Bacteroidota > Bacteroidia > Bacteroidales > UBA932 > Cryptobacteroides > Cryptobacteroides faecigallinarum. The sequence continues at coordinate 3,305 of JADIMD010000074.1, forward strand.
GGAGATAAGGATAAATTCCATCAGGACAGATTTCAGCGGAAGGGAATATGACGGAGAACCTCTGACTGATGTCAGGATATATCTCACCAACGTGAATGCGTCCTGCAAATATCTGAAAAAGGACGGGTTTTCCCCGGAGATGATAGTCAATCCAGGGTTTCTCGACATGGACGCCTTGTCCGGATTCAAGGACAGGAGCCTGCTGTATGCCGAAACGGAAGATATCGGGGAAGAAACACTATATCCTGGAATAAAGCTGTTCTGCTATCCCAATGACAGTCCAGAAGAGACCCCGGGCTCTCCTTTCACAAGACTTGTCATTGAAGGGAAAATTTCCGGGCATACATACTGGTACCCTGTCACGATAAACAGAGGTGACTTCGGCATCGCTTCCGGCGGGGACGGCAAAGGGATAGGACGTAACATGTGCTATACATATGATTTCACGATATTAAGGACAGGCACATCCGATCCTGACATACCTGTCTGCAAGGATGACATATCCGTGACATGCATGGTCGAGCCATGGAAAGAAATGGAGAACGAGACAGTAACATTCTAAACGCAGCATCGAGATGGAGACAGTGGGGACAGAAATAACAATGTGTCATGCAGGAGAATTCATTGGCAGGGTCATAAGGGCAATATCACTGGTGGCTGCCGTAGCATGGAACTCTGTTTCCTGCGATATGGGACTTGACACCGATATGGGGACTCCATGCATGACAGAAATCGTTATCGAGACAGATGGCGGATACAGCTCCAAGGCTGCTGATCCTGACGAAGATATTGTCAGTGATGTGAACATTTTCATATTCAACGGAGACAATCTTCTTGAAGAACATCTGTACCTTGACGCCACAAGTCTGGACAAGGTCGGAGACAATGCTTACGGATATCCTGTGGAACTTCTGAAAGGATGCATATATTCGATATATGTATGTGCCAACATGGGTTTCAGGCTGAACTGCGCAAGTCTCGACGAATTGCTGGATTACCGCTTCTACATGGCATACCCGGACGACTACAGGATAGGCATGCCGATGAGCGGCAGCAGGACCGGGATTGAATTCACGGGAGAAGACAGGATGTCTGTCAGGCTGAAAAGAGCCATGGCAAAGGTTTCTGTCAGGATAGATAGGGGCGGGCTCGATGACGGGATAGAATTCAATGTAATACGAATGCAGATAGGCAACTGCCCGAGAAGTGCCCTGCTTTTCGGGGAAAGCCGCGCCGAGACGGACAACGGGACATATGTTTCTGGGTTCACCCGGAACGAGTATGAGAC
>JADIMD010000075.1 GCA_017695015.1 Candidatus Cryptobacteroides faecigallinarum
CTAGCGTTCATCCTGAGCCAGGATCAAACTCTTCATTGTATAATTCTATATCTCTAAGCTCAATCCATTGACTCTATCATCAAATCCTAATTAGGAATTAACGCTACTCTCATTGTTTCTCGGTACTTTAGTTGTACTTTAACCTTGTACTTAAAGTCTTTCATTATTTTCAAAGATCACATCCATTTCTTTCGAAACGGGCTGCAAAGATACGCACTTTTTCTTTCCCTCCAAACTTTTTTGAGGTTTTTTTCAATTATTTTTCTACTTTTGCGCCGTAATCATTCCCACAAAGGATATGACAGAGCAAAAAAGCAAGGAAAACGCTTCATTTTTCAAGATATTTCTGATCTTCGCCAAGATCGGGGCCTTTACAATAGGAGGAGGCTACGCGATGATTCCGCTTATCCAGAACGAGATGGTAAAGCGCGGATGGCTTGACGAAAAAGAGTTTCCAGACCTTATTGCTCTTTCACAGGCGGCTCCGGGAATACTCGCCGTGAACATATCTATATTCGTAGGGTACAAGCTGAGGGGCACAAAAGGCAGCATCGTGGCCACTCTCGGAAGCATTCTCCCGTCCTTCTTAATAATCCTGGCCATCGCCATGGCATTCACAGGATACCAGGACAACCCAGTAGTAATGAGGATCTTCAAAGGCATCAGACCTGTTGTGGTGGCATTGATTGCCGCACCGATGGTAAGGATGGCCATGCAGAACAACAGGAAGGTATGGCAGTGGGCAATAATGCTCGCCTCCCTCGCAATGACTGCATTCCTGAGCATATCACCTATATATATAATGTTGTGCGTGATAGTCGTGGCTTCAGGTGTCACCATATACAACGACAAGAAGCTCAAGAGGAAAATGCAGATCAAGAAAATCAAGGATAGAAGGAAGGAGGACGGGAAATGATTTTTCTGGAGCTATTCATGACTTTCTTTGTCATAGGCATCTTCACTATCGGAGGCGGCTATGCGATGCTTTCCATCATCCAGGCCCAGGTGGTGACAGTCCATAACTGGATAGACGAGCAGACTTTCACCGACATCATCGCCATTTCGCAGATGACTCCGGGCCCAATCGGCATCAACAGCGCGACATACATAGGATACAGCGTTCTCCACGCCACAGGAGCCCCTGAATTCATGTGCGTTCTCGGCTCTTTCACTACAACCGTTGCCGCAGTGCTCCCGTCTTTCATCATAGTGCTGTCACTGTGCCATGTCTACGCAAGATTCAACCACAGCTCGATATTCGAAGGGATAATGTCATGGCTCAGGCCTGCGATAATAGGACTCATCGGAGCCGCAGCCATAGTGCTGATGACTCCCGAGAACTTCGTGGACTGGACAAGCTGGATCCTGTTCATCGCCGCATTCTTCCTTTCGCTGATGAAAAAGACAAACCCTATACTCATAATATTGTCTGGAGGACTCGCAGGATTCTTCCTGTATTAGTCTCTGCTAAACTTACTCTGATATGGAATGGTACAACAGCATATTCACCGACCAGACTTTCACCCAGGCCATACTGATAATATGCATCATTTGTGCTACAGGTCTTGCCTTGGCTAAAATCAAGATCTGGGGAATCTCCCTCGGAGTCACTTTCGTGTTCTTCACAGGCATACTGGCAGGACACCTCGGAATCAGCATCAACCAGGACATGCTGCTGTTTGCCCAGAATTTCGGGCTTGTGCTGTATATCTATTCCCTTGGAGTCCAGGTCGGTCCGGGATTTTTCACTTCCTTCAAGCGAGGAGGGGTCAAGCTGAACATCCTTGCCACGGCGGTGCTTGTCATCGGCTCGGTCATGGCCATAGCGATGATGCCTTTGACAGGAATCGGGATGGCAGACATGATGGGACTTCTCTGCGGAGCCGTGACCAATACTCCAATGCTGGGAGCCGGACAGCAGACCCTGCTGCAGATCGACCCGGGCAACATCGATGGCAGCAACCAGATGGCACTCGCGTGTGCAGTAGGCTATCCTTTCGGCGTAGTGGGAGTCATCCTCGCGGTAATTGTCCTCAGAGCAGTCTTCAAGAACAGGATAAGGGCACCGCACCAGAAGGACGAGAGTCGGGAAAACACATACATTGCAGAATATCATGTCAGCAATCCTGCCATCTTCGGACACACAATCAAGGAAATAACCCATATCGCAGGCAGGAATTTCGTGATTTCGAGGATATGGAAAGACGGGAAAGTCAGCATACCGGCATCCGACACCGTAATTGACAAGGATGACCATCTGCTGGTGATATCGGGAAAACACGATGTGGATGCTATCCGCACCCTTTTCGGAGACCAGGAGAAAACAGACTGGAACAAGAAGGATATTGACTGGGACTCAATAGACAGACAGCTGGTGTCACGCCATGTCCTGGTCACCAAGCCTAACCTCAACGGAGTGAAACTCGGCTCTCTACGACTGAGGAACTCGTTCGGAATCAACATCACAAGAGTGAACAGGGCCGGCATAGACCTGCTCGCCTCACCGTCGCTCAGACTCCAGCTCGGAGACAAACTCACCATCGTGGGCGATACCAAAGCTATCGACAGAGTGGCAGAGATCCTTGGCAATCAGGAAAAACAGCTGCGCAACCCGAACCTGTTCGCGATATTCGTCGGACTTGCAGTCGGGCTCATAATAGGCTCTATCCCGTTCTCCATCCCGGGCATGAGCATGCCTGTCAGGTTGGGGCTGGCCGGCGGACCCATAATCACAGGTATCCTGATGGGAGCATTCGGACCGAGACTGCATCTGTCCATATACACCACGAGGAGTGCAAACCTGATGCTCAGGCAGCTTGGACTTATAATATATCTCGCTGGCCTTGGACTGAGCGCAGGCAAGGACTTCTTTGAAACGGTATTCAGGACAGAAGGACTGATATGGATAGCCGTGAGCTTCATCCTTGCCACAGTACCTGTATTGATAGTGGGATGGATAGCCACGAAATGGACCAAGGTAGACTATGCCAGCAATGTCGGCATGCTCTGCGGCAGCATGGCAAACCCTATAGCCCTCGACTACGCCAACACCACGGTCGAAGGAGATGAGCCGTCCGTATCATACGCCACGGTCTACCCGTTCTCTATTTTCCTGAGGGTCATTTCAATCCAGATTCTGATGCTGATTTTTTATTGAGGTCTGCCGGCTGACAAGGATTTCGAAGTCTTTGCAGGAGCCTTCACTATCACGGCCGCAGCGGCAAGGTATACGCCTATCAGAACCGTATGGACGGCAAGTTCCGCCACAACCCTTCCTGCAGGGGAAGTACCTATCACCAGATCTCCGAAAAATGCCTTGTCAATTACAACTGATACGGCATATACGGCGAGCATGGCCACGAACACAAATGCCAGACGGCCCCATCTGTACGGTATCGGATAATATTTCTGCCCCAGTACGGCACTGATGATGAACATGACCGTATAGCTCGACAGATGAGCTGCGGCCGAGGCCCAGTAGGAGAACATCGGCATGAAGACAATATTCACCACAGCAGTCACGACAAGTCCCGACAGGGTAATGTAGATGGCCATGGATGTCTTCCCTGAAAGCTTGTACCACATGGACACATTGAAGAGCATCCCGAGTATCATATACGAGATGAGCATTATCGGTACAATGCCGACCCCTTCCCTGAAATCCTTCCCGAGAATCAGCGATATGACATCCATATAAAGCATCACCCCGAGGAACGCCAGTCCGCAGAATGCGGTAAAATACTCCATTACCTTGGCATACAACGCTTTCGAGCCCTTGTCCTCCGCCCTCTGGAAGAAGAACGGTTCGGCAGCGAATCTGAACATCTGGATGAACAGGGACATGATCACCGACAGCTTCACTGCAGCCTGGTATATTCCGAGGCTGGATCTCCACGCCTCGGCTCCTGTGTCGAAGAAACGGAAAAGAATCCTGTCGAGGAAATCATTGACAATCCCAGGCAAAGCGGCGACCATCAACGGGAGCGAGTACACCAGCATCTCTTTGAGCAGTTTCCCGTCAAACTCGAAGGAGAATTTCAGAAGAGACGGCAGGAACAGCAGGGTACACACGATGCAGCTGACGAAAATGGCGAAAATGACATAGGAGAAATCAGGGGTCGGCGACACGAAGTGCAGAAGCCAGACATCTCCGGAAGAAAGGGCATCGACCTGAACGCCTGCCTCAGCTGCCCTCCTGGCACACATCGAGGCGAACGGGAAGAACAGCAATATGTTGGCGACTGTCTCGGTGATAATCTTGACAGTCTTGAACACAGCAAATTTCAAAGCCTTGTGCTCCTGACGCAGTTTTGCGAAAAGGATTGCAGTGACGCTGTCCATCGCGAGTATTCCGCCTACATACATAATGCAGCTTCCGTATCCGTCATATCCGAGCCATGAAGATATCGGTTCTGCGAATGCAATCATCAGCGCAAGAAAAACGCCGCTGACGCCGAACACTGCGGCGAGGGCATCCGAATAGACTTTCACGGGATTTACGCCCTGCCTGTTGGCAAAACGGAAGCATCCTGTCTCAAGTCCCAGCACAAGGACTACTTGAAGCACGGCTATATAAGCCATGAATTCCGTCACGACACCATAACTCTCTGTCGTGAGCATTCTCGTATAGACCGGGACAAAAAGGAAATTGATTATCCTGGCAAGAATGGTGCTCAGGCCGTAGATTGCGGTCTCTCCTGCAAGTTGTCTTAAAGGATTTCCCATAACGGGTGCAAAAATAACAGATTTTTCATAAAATTTCAGACAACTTCTCGATAAGAAATTTTATTTTTGTATGTTTGTCCGATTATGGATATGAATTTTTCAATTATCTAAATTTATATAATAATGAGACTTATTATCGAAGACACCAACGAGAATGCCGGGAAATGGGCTGCCCGTTACATTGTGGACAAGATCAATGCCCACCAGAAGACAAGCGACAAGCCTTTTGTGCTTGGACTTCCGACAGGTTCCACTCCGCTTTCCACCTACAGGGAACTGATTGCAATGTGCAAGGCGGGTGAAGTCTCTTTCAAGAATGTAATCACATTCAATATGGATGAATATGTCGGCCTTCCGGAGGAGCATCCTGAAAGCTACCATTCTTTCATGAAACACAATCTTTTCGACCACATCGACATCGATCCGAAAAATGTGAACATCCTCAACGGGAATGCAGAAGATCCAGAAGCCGAATGCGCCCTTTATGAAGAGAAAATACGCAAGGCAGGCGGAATTGACCTGTTTCTCGGAGGTGTCGGAGAAGACGGACATCTCGCATTCAACGAGCCATTCTCTTCCCTCACTTCACGCACAAGAATCAAGACATTGACCTACAACACAAGAGTTGTCAACTCCAGATTCTTCGACAATGATGTGGACAAGGTGCCTCAGCTTGCCCTGACGGTTGGCGTCGGTACAGTGCTCGATGCAAGGGAAGTCCTGATCCTCGCCCTCGGAGCCAAGAAAGCGCGTTCCGTACAGCAGTGCGTAGAAGGGGCTTACAGCCACGCATGGACCATCACAGGGCTCCAGGTACATCCTAAAGGGATACTCGTATGCGACGAAGAGGCTGCGGAAGAGCTTAAAGTCTCCACTTACAGGTATTTCAAGGACATAGAGAAGAACAACCTTATCTGACATTCATCAACATGAAAAAATTTCTAATGGCGGTCAGCTTTGTCGCTGCTATGGTTTTTTGTGCAGTTTCATGCAACTGCTCAGGCAACAAGGACTCACAAAAGGCTGAATCTGGACAGGAAAGCCCGGCAACAGCATCGGCTGACAGCACAGCAAATAAAGACACTATGGATTTCAACCCGGCAGACCTTCCTGCAGAACCTATATTCGTGATAGAGACCAACCTCGGGACGATAAAGGTGAAGCTCTACAGCAAGACCCCTAAACACAGGGACAATTTCATAAAGCTCGCAAAAGAGCATTTCTACGACGGCACACTGTTCCACAGGGTGATCAACGGTTTCATGATACAGGGGGGCGATCCTTTGACAAAGGACAAGGCCAACAAGAGACTGTTCGGGACCGGAGGCCCGGGATATACTATCCCTGCTGAAATAGTACCGGAATACTATCACAAGAAAGGAGCACTTGCCGCTGCCCGCAGGGGTGATGCAGCCAATCCGAAGAAAGCATCTTCCGGCTCACAGTTCTACCTCGTCCAGGACGAGATGAACTGCCTCCAGCTTGACGGACAGTACACGGTGTTCGGAGAGACAGTAGAAGGCATCGATGTCATCGACAAGATTGCCGCTGTCGCCACCGACCCGTACGACTGCCCTATAAATGATGTTGTCATCATCAGAGTCTACCCGGAACTGTAATGATTCCAGGCAACTTCAGATACATATTCTTCGACGCTGACGACACTTTATGGAGGAATGAGGAGTTCTTCAGGGCGGCCGAAGACAGGTTCGCAGAACTGTTGTCGTCTTTTGCAGGCAAAGAACATGTAAAAGAGACCCTTGCGGAGAAGCAGGAAGAAAACATACCTGTATTCGGGTACGGGTCCAAGACATTCCTGCTCAGCATGCTCGATACGGCGGAGCAGATATGCGGAGGGAAGTTCGACGATTCTATCTATCGGAAGACGAAGGGAATCGTCTCAGGGCTCGCATATCATGAACTGGAACTGATGGACGGCGTGGAAGATGTCCTGCAGCAGCTGTATCCAAAATATACCCTGGCCGTAACGACCAAAGGAGACCTCATAGAACAGCTCTCCAAATTCAACCGGTCAGGCCTGGGAAAATATTTCCATCATGTCGAAGTCATGCCTGTCAAAAGCGAAGAGGACTATCTGGCGATGGCAAGAAAACTCGACATCCTGCCTGAAGAAATACTCATGGTGGGGAATGCCGTGAAATCGGACATAGCTCCTGTCATTGCCATCGGAGGAACTGCCATCCATGTCCCTTATCAGGTCACATGGCACCACGAAATGATGGAAATGCCGTGCTCGGACAGAATTTTCGAGATAAAAAGCATAAAAAACTTACCGGAACTTCTGCTTTGAGCGTGTTGTGGCACAGGAATTGCAATAATTTTACACCGAATAGTTTTTTCATAGGTTAAGTTTTAGGTTAGAATTGCGCCGCCCTTGCGATGTGAATCGCGAGGGCGGTATCTTTTTATATTATTTGCGGATTGGCAGAATTTTGGTAATGGTGCAAAAAGTAGTTGGTAATTAGCGATTATTTTGCGCTTGATTTGTTGATATTTTCTCTGAAAAAGAGATACCACTTGATAAAGTTCTTGTGATGTTCTAGAGATAGTACGCGGTGCAATCGGAGATTATCTTTAAGATGGCCGAAGAAAGATTCAAGAGCGTTGGTAGATTTCGGGATTCTGGGATTGTCGATGAAACTGAACATGTCAGGCAATGCCCTCCAGATATGAAAATAAGCC
>JADIMD010000076.1 GCA_017695015.1 Candidatus Cryptobacteroides faecigallinarum
GCGTCGCAGGTGGATAGACAAGACGACAGGAAAGAGCGCAGGTAACAGGTATTCTCTGACGGCAGATGGGACACGGCACTCGAAAGAGTTTGCCGCTTTTTTAAAAGGTATATTTGGACAGGTTCCCGATAGCGGCACGGAGTCTTGAGCGGCCATACCACATAGACGGGGACCAGTTCGAGCGGCAGTACAAGGAACACCTGAGCGGCTACTTGGGATGGTCGGAAAGGGACCACGCCGACCGTTGGCTCGTCTTTCCGGAGAACGTAGGGGAAAGGCTGAGCGTTGACGAGACGAGCCTGAGCAACGGGGAGCTGTACACAGTCGTCACGAACAAGGCGGCCAAAGGACGCAAGGGGGCTATAGTTGCGATAGTCTCCGGTACGGACTCCGGGGCCGTTCTTGAGGCCTTGGAACGTATCCCGATGGCTGTGCGTCAGCATGTCATGGAAGTGACCCTTGACATGGCTGGGTCGATGGGGCGGATATGCAGGCTCGCGTTCCCGAACGCGGTGAAAGTCATCGACCGTTTCCACGTACAGAAGCTGGCTCTTGACGCGGTCCAGGAGCTGAGGGTCAGGTTCAGGTGGGATGCCATGGACCGGGAGAACGAGCAGATAAGGCAGGCTAAGCTCTCCGGAAAGGAGTACAGACCGGAGCTTCTCCCCAACGGCGACACCCTCAAGCAACTCCTCTTCCGCAGCAGATACCTCCTGTTCAAGTCCCCGGAGAAATGGACGGAGTCCCAGAAGACGAGGGCGAGGCTTCTGTTCGACATATACCCCGATATCGCCCAGGCATATTCTCTGTCTCACAAACTGAGGCTGATCTACTCCAAGACAAAAATCAAGGGCGTGGCCTACACGAAACTGGCAAGGTGGTTCAACGAGGTCCAGAAGTCTGGAATCGACACATTCCGCACCATAGAGGAGACGATTTACAACCACTATGAGAACATCCTAAACTTCTTTGACAACCGTTCCACAAACGCTTCCGCCGAATCGTTCAACGCTAAGATAAAGGCCTTCCGAAGACAACTCAGAGGTGTCTCAGATGTCAGATATTTCCTTTTCAGGCTCTGTAGCATCTATGCCTGACCATTTTCTCACACAGGGTTTCCCCGGTGATCCCAGACAACCATCAATATACGCTCTGAGTGGCACATCGTCTTCACACATCTCCGTTTTTTCCTGACATGTGTTCAGATAACTACATTATGCGGATAATAAGCCGCAAAATTTGCGGTTAATTGTCCGCAAATGTCCACAAAATAGCTGTGATCAGAGGATAATGCCTCGATACAATTACTGATAATCATCAGGAAATTTATTATTTTTGTCTCCGATGCTGGGGGTCGTGAGACATATTCTTCTGATTATGGCTGTTTTCCTGCCGTTGCTGATGGACGGCAGCCCTGCTGTGACGCCGGGAGGTCTCAGATTTACGGCGGCACCTGAAAATACCTCGTTGGATCTTTTCTCCGGCAAAAGGAAACCCTTTGTCGGGGAGACAGCCATCGGCTTCGACATGAAGATTTTCAATTCCGAATCATACGGACAGATACTCGCCCTCGACATCCCGGACAATCCCAAGAGCCAGGAAAAGGTGGCGGACAGCATCAAGTCGATGCCGAAAGACCCATCATCTCCGGACGGATATTCTATCATCCTTTTCAACGCCAATCCTCCCGACATTTCGCCCAAGCCCGTGCTTATGGATGATGTAAGGCTTCTGGTGGATTATCTCCAGGAAGATCCCGGAATAAGAATCGTCAATGCTTCCCAGTTTTTTCGACCTCTACCGCCACCATCTCGGTCATTAGAGTGATTCCGATATCTGTCAGACAGAGAGGAACAGCCAGATGGAGCAGATGATCATGACAGCGGCCACGACCCGGCGGTAGATTTTCCGTTTGATGGTCTGTATCCTTTTCATTGCGATGTAGTTCCCGACCACCATCGCAACCCCGAGATACAGACCTTCAACTATCACCTGTTTCCCGAGAAGACCGAACTCTCCATACATCAGCATCTGGATTATGTGCATCACGACCGCAGAGGCGGCTTCGCTTGCTATGTACGCCACAGGAGAAAGACCGAGCGTCATGAACACTGCGCTGCTGACAGGCCCGGACAGGCACAGAAGCCCGTTGATGATTCCCGACACCCCTCCTCCGGCAAGCATAGTCCATCGTGACCTCGGCAGCCTGAATCTCTCGGATATGTCGAGCAGGGCGAAGATGCACAGCAGGACGCAGAGGATACGGGTCATGAGTTCTTTCGGGACGACAACGAATCCATATGAACCGACTGCTGTCAAAGGTGCGGCCAACATAAGGAAAAATCCCACCTTCCTCCATCTGATGGACCTGAAACCAGCCCCGGCCCTGAAAATATTGCTCAGAAGCTGGGCTACAGTCGCCATCGGTACGGCTACTTCAATTCCGTAGAATGAAGTGATGACCGGCAGCAGAATCATGCTTCCTCCGAAACCTACAGTCCCGGAAAGCAGCCCGGCAGCCAATCCTGCGGCAATCAGAATGATGGTCTCCAGCATCGCTGTGATATTCAGTGATTACGGGAATTAAGGGAAGAATGTCTATTCGTTTTTGCGTGTAAGTTCAAATCCTATCTTCATCCCATCGTACTGTTCTACAAGAGAACTCAGAGTCCCGAGCCTGGTGTCTCCCACGGAAGAAGATATCTTTCCTATGAATTCCAGCAGCTTGTCGGCATTGAAGAGCAGTTGCATGCTTGCAGGAGTGACGCTTACCATTGTCTTCATGGACACTCCTTTGAGTTTTCCCGTCTTGCCGTAATTCAGTTCGATGGTATCTTCTTCAGGAGAAAATGTATATTTCCCATGGAATTCCATTTTGTTGAAGGTTGTGGTGAAGGTGCTGTCTGCATTGAAAGTATACCCGAAAGCTCCCTCTTTCAGACCTATTATCTGCAGGTATTCATCCAATTTCTCTTCCACTTGACCGGATGCAAGTTCAGAAGCGGCATTCATCAGCATATTGTCTCCGGTGAATTTTACGGCTGTCCCTGCATATTCCCAATGACCGGTTATGTTCTCCGGGATGATGTCCATCTGCTCGACCACAGTGTTTACTATACCTTCAATGCCTTTCTTGTTGAAAAGATCTTTCAAAGACTGTCCCTCTGCCTGTTGTGGGCATGCTGCAGCAAACAAGGCTGCTGCAAGTATCAGATAAACTTTCTTCATGCTGTCCTGATTATTGTGTGTCAAATCCCCTGATGCAAGGATACAGGGATCGCCGTATGGAGCTCTTCTGCCTTGTTATCCCGATCAGATGCGGAAAGTTACAAAATAATCCCCACATCTGTATCCTTTTTCATCATTCTGTCTTCCCGAACATCCTCCTGCTCTCTGGAGATGTGCGCAGAGGAGATGCCTCCCAAAGCGTAGGATGAGGTGTCTCTGCGCAGATGTCGGTTGAGGAGATGAGATGTGTGCAGGGAAGACGCCACTCAGGGAATGTATCGGGGATTGCCTGCGCACATGTCGTCCCTCAGTCATTCTGAGTGTCCTTCTGTCATTCTGAGAGCCCTCCCCTGTCATTCTGAGCGGTAGCGAAGAATCTGTTGCTCTCAACCGTCTGTCACCCTAGATCCTTCACTTCGTTCAGGATGACATGACGGAGTTGTAGCCCCCGATCCTTCACTCCGCCTGCGGCTCCGTTCAGGATGACAGGAAGAAGCGACTCCGTTCAGAATGACAGGAAGAAGCTGCCCCGTCCAGGATGACAAGACGGTTGCGTTACACGGGACCACGAACATGTCATTTTTGTAAGTGTCAGATACACAGCATAATACACAAGTCCATTGTTCGTACACCGCAGTTTATGTGCAGGACTACGAACAGCCATTTTTCATATAAGATTGGTCCATAAGAAGATACTCAAAAACCTTGTTCGTAGTCCGTACATAAACTCACAAAAGAACCGCCCACATTCGGTGGACGGTTCTGGTGATAATCACAATAGGTTAGTATCGGGGTCGGAAATGTGTCTTCGAACTTCCCCGAAGTCCCGATCAGTTGCGCTGTGGACCGTATGAGCTGTATGTTGAATTTGGAACAAATTCACCTTGCGCTACATTGCATGTACCACCTGCGAATGGGTCATTTTCAATTAACTCAGCCTCTTCTAATGCGCTGAATCCTGTGTTGTTTACACTGCCGAGACCTCCGTAGAACATTTGCCATGAAACACTTTCGTTTGAGCCAAGATATACGATGTTGTTTTCGCAGACTGTTCCTGTAGGGTTCCCTTCATATGCACTTTCTGCAGCAGTTTCTGAGGCTGGCGCAGAAGCCGGTGTAAAGAATCTCGCAGAAAGGATTGTCTCATTAGTCCAGAAAATATTGTTCTTGACAGAGATAGTAGAAAGACTCTTGTACAGGGCATAAGCGGCAGAAACAGAACTCTTTGCCCAAACATTTGCAAATATGTTGTTTTCAATGGTCATATTGCCGAATGAGGCTCCTTTGGCGTTGACCATTCTGAAATCTGCTATATGTCCTGAAGGACAGTAGAATATGTTGTTTTTGATTGATATCTGCTGTATGTTCAGAGGAAGCGTACCGAGATTTATAAACTGACGGTTAGTGTCATCTGCCACAGATTCCAGGATAATGTTGCAGCTTTCGACAATGAATGTATTGAAATGTCTTGCAGAATTGTTTGTGTTGGTGTGTACCATCAATCCATTATTGCCCCCGTATTTTATGTCACTTCCGACAAATGCAATATAGTCATATGTTCCGTTACGGTAAGGCAGGATAACATAATTCGTACGGTTTGTAGCATCGAATACCATGTTGAATACGACAAACTCACCGCCAACACTGTCATTCACACCATTGTTCAGACCTAAATATGCACCGGAAGCAAAAGTTATTGTACTCTTTTGACCAGGTTTGTTGCCGACCAGTATCACTTTGTTAACGGTATTGATGTTTGTGGAGACATTTACGATAGCGTCTGGTTCGATAAAGTAGATTGTCCCGCTGGTGAGCGCTGTAATATCTTGGCTTTCTGAAATTACTTCTGCTTTCCAGTCAGTAGTGTTATATGCCTTGTCCAAAATTGTGAGCGCTCCTGCCTGCCACATGTCGTAGTATGAGCCGTATTCAGGGGTTGCGGATGCGGAGGCGATGTCGGAGGCATATGTCGGAACGCCTTCGTCAGTTGCGATGGCGAGGACATAGAGCACATACTCTGTACCTACAGTAAGGGCAGATCCGTTGGCATCCTTGTCAAGTTTCAGAGGCGTTTCGGCATTGCCCTGGACTTCAGTAGCCCTTGTGTCGAAATCTTCAGGAGCGTCAGGTGCCTCCTCGCTTGCTGCCAGAAGCATGTATTTCCATGATGTCACATCTGCATTAGGAGTGACAGTGAAATTCACCTCTGTAGCAGTAGCAGCACCGGCCTTGACTTCAGCAGCAGGGATAGCCCCGTCGAACAGTTCCACTTTCATCTTCGCGAAGATTGACCTGTCGCCTGACACGGCATGTACCACTACATCGGACTGTGAATCAGCGCTTATTTTCGTCTTTGCTGCAGGTGGGGTCACGGTCAGGACAGCAGGAGAAGTCTCTCCTTCAAGAGTTGCAGACCATCCCTGAGGTACGATGAGGTACACATCGTCTATTCCTTTGTAGATTACATTGAAGTTTCTGCTGACACCGGGCTGGAAGATCTCGGCTTCAGCATAAGTCACGCCATCGATTTCACATGCGAAATCGGAAACGACAGTGAAAGAATAGCTTTCGCCGTCAGCAAGGACAAGGGTAAGGATTCCGTCTTCTTCATTGTACTGTACATCCCTGAAGAATGAGTCCCCGTTCTGGCCCGGCTCTCCTGGCTGTCCTGGCTGCCCGTCTTTGCCGATAGCCTGGGCAGGAGTATGGCCGTCTTCAAGATAAACAGTATCGAAGTGCTGACCTCCATCTGTGCTGACTTCCCAGTATCCGTCGTTGGTCACCCTGAACAGAGGGGCGACAGCAGTAGCAAGCACTTTCTCTCCATCCGGAGTGCCGTCGACCGTGATGTACTGATATTCTCCATCGCCATATTTTACTCTCCAGTATCCGTCTTCGTCAACGGTAATGAGAGGAGTGTCTCCGGTCTTGCCGTTTTCGATGGTGTAGACTTCACTGTCGGACATGGTGATGGAGAATCCATTTTCTGTCCTTTCAATATTGGTAATGAAGGTGGATTCGTCGAGGAGCCCGTTGATGGCCGTTATGTTTTCGTTCAGAGACTTTACCTGTGTCTCGAGAGCAGTAATCCTGCTGTCCAGCGAATCGACTCGTTCTTCGAGTCCGCTGAGATCAGTGCAGGCAAAAAGCGTCATTCCTCCGAAAAGGAAGGCAGCACATTTGGTTAAATTGAGGAAATTTTTCATTGAATAATGTTTTAATGTTATGTTATTTTCTATTTCAAGGCGGTAAGCCATCCAGGAACATATCCGAGCCTGTGCTCAAGCTGCGCCTCATACAGAGAGCCCGGAGACACCGGATTCCCGTTACTTTCCATGTATTTTACCTGTTCGGAAGATTCGTCGAACCTGATAGGGTTGCCATGGAATCCGACGATTACAGGAGGCAGTATCTTCCACCACTGGGAACTGGTGTCCCACCATATGAACGCATCCATCCCCTCATAGTCGAAATATGTGGTGTTGTTGAAATTCCAGATGACAAGGCCGGACATATGGTTAGGCATCTGTGCATCATCTCCTCCCTGTCTCCATCCCCTCATGCTTCCTGTACAGCAGTCTATCAGTGTTGCACGAGGTTGTGTCGCATGGGATTCGAAGCAGGAGTCGTCACCCCAGCGGTTTCTCCACAGAACGGCTCCTATACTCTGTTTCGAGACCCCGACGGCATGATATTGTCCTGCCCTGTCAAGGAAATTACCTGTCACACCATGACCTTCGGTGTCCATCGCATATCCGGATGCATTGTCGGTCACGGCTCCTATGAACACCCTGCTCGATGCCTGGGACCTTACTGCGGCATGTCCTCGCGTCCCGTTTATTTCGATGTCGTATGCCGACACATTGGCACAGCTCACTATGGAGCATGCTTCGCTGACGCTGGTGAACCTCACTCTTCTCATCCATGAATCTGTCAGCCTGATCATGTCTACAGGCTTGTATGCCCCGTCATCCTCCCATGTGGCATGATGGTCGAACTTTTCCTTTGCATTGCCTTCGAAAGTGAGGTCTTCTATTCCTATGTTTTCATAATGAGGATAGGACCGTATCTCCCAGTTCCATTTTGCCTCCACGGTCTTCATGATGGGCTCGCTGAAGGTGAGCGTGTTGCCGGAAATCCCTGCGACCCTGTGATATTCCATGACCTGCACCCCGTTGTTCAGGATGTCTGTCATGTAGCTTTGAGCAGAATACGGATAAAGTTCCTGAGCAATCAGTTCGCTGTCATTGTTCTTGAGCCACAGGCATACCCAGTCGCCGGTCTTGATGCCGGATGTGGAAGCCACCTGTACCTGAAATGCCCCTGCAGGGGCATCAGCTGTAACATCTGTCAATTTCGTGGGACTGCTGTCATGCTTGAATTCCAGCATCGTCGGGGAGCTGTACATGACTTTTTCGTCTTTGGGCAGGTTGGGATCCTGCATCACCAGGGTGGTCTGGTCCATTCCTGCGCCTTTCAGGACGATATTGCTCCCTCTGACCCTGATTATCTTGCTCGGACTTGCTGCTGACCCGTCATCTTCATTGTCGGCTTCGCTGTGCAGGATGTATCTTCCAGGAGGGAAGTATATGACTGCATTCACGCCGTTGTTTTTCGGCTTTGCAGTCCTGTATGCGCTCTTGTCTGTGGTCAGTTCAAAATCACCTGCGGCAGCGGCTACGGCATTCATGAAAGCTTCCCTGTCAGAGATGTCATCAGAGCCGTCAGCCCCATAGTCAGTCACATCATATACCTTGTATCCCGAAAGGCTTGTGGCATATTCTCCGGGAGAAGTCTCGTATACATCGACCGTGGGGGGCGCTTCCACCCCGTATTTGTATCCTGCATAAGAGAAATCAGGCAGGACATTGTCCGCAGACTGGGCTAAAAAATTGTTCCATGCATTACAGGCAGCAGGATCGAATTTTTCGGGAACAAGGGTAAATGTGAATTTGTATTTCCTGATGTAAGGATCGTCGGACATTATCCAGACTTCCACATTGTGTTTCTCAGGTTCTGTGGAAACGGATGTCGCAGGCGCTGAAACTATCATCTGTCCTTCTTCGGTGATCTGGACACGCCAGCCTTCCGGGCAAGTGCGGATTGTCGCATCCTTGACATCGGAGGAGAATGAGACCGGCAGGGTGAGTTCCTGTCCAAGGAAAATGGACATGCCTTCAGTATAATCCCCGACAGTCATGGTAAGGGACTGGAATACCTGCAGGGACAGGTTTTCACCTGTGGCAAGCCCTATTTCGAGCTTTCCGGTCTCCTTGTCATACGAGACTGAGCTGAAGAATGAATTGGTGAATGCCCCTGTGTTGGCGATGACCCTGTTGCCGTCTACATCTGTCAGCTCTGTCCATGAGGTCCCGTCCGCACTCATCTCCCACACCCCGTCTCCGTTTACTCTCAGCTCGGGGAAAGCAGTGCTTTCAGCGACATTGTCCGCCCCTTCGACAGGCTGGAAATTCTTCCCTCCGTCCACGGAATATATCCAGTTGCCGTTCTTGTCAACTCCCATTACAGGCGTGATTCCTGTGCCGTCTTCCGAAATATGAATGTCCAAAGTGCTTCCGTCGCTCATGTCGAGCCGGTAGACAGTCCCGTCGTCATAGGCATTTACATCCATGATAATAAGACCGCTCTTATAAAGGGCATATACAGTGACGGTATTCTCGTTGACATTGACAACCGTCTCTTCCATGGCAGCGACCTTGTCTTCGAGTCTCGACAGGTCGGATTCAAGCTGCGATGTGTCCACGCAGGATGCGAGACCCAGGCAGGCTGCTGCAAATGCGATTATTGTCTGATATGTCTTTCTCATGTTTATGTGGTAAGTTAATAGTTGTCTATTGGGCCAGCAGTTTGTCAAGTATGCCTTCTCGGTGCCAGATGTCGTTGCTTTCCTCCAGTTTCCTGTCCAGAGTCCGACACAGTTCCGCAAACAGTTCGCTGTTTTCCGTGTAAGGAATGTTTTCCATCTGGTACGGGTCGTTCCAGTCATCAAAAATAAGCACCCTGCTCAGCTTTTTGTCCCTGTCTATGGCTATTTCCATGGTATATCTGTCTGTCCTGACACCACGGGCCTCAGGGAAGATGCCGTGGACAATGCCGTCGGCATCCTTCTCCCCGTCAAGGTTGCGGATGTAGAGTGTAGCATCCGGGACATCGCACTCCCTGCCGTCTTCGAGAAAAACAGGGGATAGGTCCCGACCCTCGACAGAATCCGGAATCCTCTCTTCCAGTCCGGCAAGTCCAAGCAGAGTCGGCATGATGTCCACCGAGCAGAGCATCGTGCTGTCAACCCTGTGTCTTATCCTGTCGGGATAGCGGATCATGAAAGGTACGCAATAGGACTCGGTATAGATGGAATTCTTTGGATCCAATGTGCCCTGGCTGCACATCGTTTCCCCGTGGTCCGATGTGAATATGACTATAGTGTTGTCGTCGAGCCCGAGTTTCTTCAGCTCTGCAAGCAGTCTCCCGAATTCCCTGTCCACTCCCGTAACATTTGCGAAATAGTATCTTGCACTTGGGGCTTTGGCAAGAGTGGTGTCTGCATTTGGCCTGACATACAGTTCATTGTAGCCCATATTCCTGTAGAGGTCATAGTCTTCTTCCATACAGTCATCCATGCATTCGTAAGGACTGTGTGGAGGATTGTATGCGAGCATCAGGAAGAACGGTTTGTCTGCATCCCTTTCCCCGTTTGCATTGCGGAGGAACTCGATGGCCTTGTCGGTCTCGTGTTTTACGGAATATTCCTTTGGGTCATGTCTGATTCCTTCCGTGTCCCAGTAATGAGGGTCCTTGTGGACATCGAATGTACCGTATGAGTACCAGTACCTGAATCCGTGTCTTCTTTCAGGCGGTGTGTAGGCATCCCATTCCGGATTGTGGTCGCTTACATAGTGCCCCGGGTTGGCAGGGTCGTTTTTCATCGGTGTCTCTGCGTGAAGCTTGCCTATGTAACCGCAATAATATCCAGCTTCGTCAAGCACATCTGAAATGCAGGTCGCTTCAGGGTTCAATGTGCTTTCAGGTCTGAGAGCCATGCAGTTGAGGGTGACGCCGTTCCTTTCGGGATACATCCCTGTCAGCAGCATTCCCCTGTGTGGGCTGCTCAGAGGACATGTGCTGACTGCACTGTTGAGTACCAGCGATTCGTCCGCAAAACTGTCCAGATTCGGGGTCTGAACCGGATCTGCCTTCCAGTTCACTGCACCTTCATATTCGGGAGAGTCCCAGAACGCGAGAGACGAGATCCTGAACTGGTCAGGGAAGACATATATTATATTGGGCAGTTCTTCTCCTGCGTTGCTGCAGGAGACGGCTGCAATCCCTGTCAGGGGAAGAATTATGTTCCTTATTTTCATATTGTGATAGGTTCAAATCTTGTCGGCTGCAGTCTATGGCGTACTGCATTATTCCCCGATAATTCTGGACAGCTGTATCTCTTCTGTCCTTGCTTCCCTCGTCGTGAAATGTATTCTTGTGCTGTTCCCTTCCACCTTCACAGTGACATCGCTGTTTCCGGCATTCTCCAATTTCCATCTGCCCTGTATCTTCATGTCGATTCCGGTCTCTCCGCAAGGGTTGTCTATCCATTCTCTTCCGTAGACGCTCCTTTCGACCCTGTCCCCATGTCCGTCAAACATCTCGTCGCTCTCTCCCTCATACAGGTTGAGGTCGGGATTGCTGGCGCTCAATGTCATTATCGCTCCGGAACGGCTCATCATGACCATGCAAGGAGAAGATTCCACTATCCCAGACAGCCTTGAGGTCTCGCCTGCAGTGTCCTCGCCATCAAGCTCTTCGAAAACGGCTCCCGAAATGATGCCCGACTTGTCATCGCGAATGATATGTGCCTTGCTGTCACACCGTATGATGGTGTATGGCAGTTTTTCGGAATATTCCACAATCTCGGCTTCCGTCGCATGCACTACGGTCATGTATTCGTATGAATCCTTCATATATACATTTCCGCTGATAGCCCCTTTGCTGACAATGTCCCCGTGGCAGATGTACGCCTTTTCGAAATAACCTTCGGTTGGGGCGTCAGTCTCTTCATGGAATGACTTCTGCAGCCCTCTTTCCACAGCGACTTTGGCGTCCTTCACAAACCATGTATTGCCGAAGCGGTCCCGGACAGTTACAAGGTCGCCTTCATATTCATGGTGGAATTCCCTGGCCGCTATCGCTCCTCCGTTGACCCCGGTTATGTCACGCTGAGGATCATTCAATACATTCTGGAACAATGTGGTATGGAGGGAAGATCCAGGCAGGAAGTTCTCCAGGTCTGAGCCGAGGGCTATGACCCTGTTGTCGAATGCAAAATACGATTTCCTTGCCCTCAGGGACCCGTTATATTTGTCGTGTTCATGCAGTATCATTGCATATGCTCCTGCATTTCCCTTGTGGGTCACTCCGCCTGCAAACCATTCGTCTGAAAGCAGCATTTCCTCATATCCGGAGAATTCGTCCACATTCTTCACATCGGCTTTCATGGCCTCCATCGGGATTTCTGCCGCCGTCGCTCCAGGGATATGGCACCAGTCCCAGCCTGCCACCTGATAGCCGCTTCCGAGACAGCTTATTTCCGGAGACCCGTCCGCGAGTATCTGCATGCTCCCATGGGTGAGATATCTTCCGTAGTGGTTGGCCCCGTTGTAGATTTCTGCCGACCAGAGGTATCTGCTGTGTCCCGCAATGGTTACGGACCAGTCGTCCTGCCTGTATGTAAGCGAGCAGTTGAACGGGTATGAATGACATCCTGTCGGAGAATCCTCGGCAGTGAAACCGGCTTCGGTGAACTGTCTGCTCCACCTTCCGTCGGCATCGAGTCTGAGGTAGGCTTCGGCAAGCTCCCTGTCTATGGCAGATGTGCCGTCAGGAGATCCCGCGTCCGCGAGCCGTCCGTACTGTTCAGGGATGAGCGCTCCCTTTCCGTCCGGATGCCTGCCCGACATCGCAAGAGGGAATGATTTCTTGTTGCAGTAGAACCGCATTTCGAGCAATGCTTTTTTCAGGACATTGTGTCCTGTCTCGGATATCGCGTAATCAGTCCCGTGCAGCATCCAGACTGCATTGACAGCACCGTCGAATCCACCGGTCGCGTAGGCAGGATAGGCCTTCCTGTGGTGCTGTACCGTCCCGTCCGGCTTGAATGCCGGTTTGAAACCTTCTGCATATCTGAAGCCGTTGTCAATCCATCTGGACAGGGCTTGCATGTATGCTTTCTTGTAAGGTGAATCTTCGAGCATGAGCAGGGCGGCGGTGCGTCCCATAAGCGAGGTGTTGAATGCGTCAATGTCCATTCCCGGCTCAACCGGTGCAGTCTTCACTTCTCCCACTCCCGAGAACCATTCCATTGCCTGCTGAACCTCGTCAGCCAGACCGGCTGCTTCGAGGACATCCTTCATCATCACAGGCGCGGTATAGAAATTCCTCATGCTGTAGCCGAGATGGTGCAGAGTCCCGAGGGCGCTTCCTGCAGCATATCCCTGGTCGAGCATGTGCCTTGTCATAGTGATATACATGCCGGCAAGCTCGTCTTTCCATGCCGGGTCGTCGGATTTCAGATAGGCGAGGGCAAGATTGAACATGAAATCATTCGCCGCCCTCAGCAGCTGTCCGTTGTCCGAAAATATTTTCGATGCATCAGGTATGCCTACATTGATGTAAGTCTCCCCGTATCTCGTGAAGAATATAGGCTTGCCTTTTATCGAACCGTCCTTGTTCTCCGTGATGCCGTAGCCGGCAAACTGCTCTCTCAGCCTCCCGGCGTCCTGAACTTTTTTGCCGTCAGTCACGAGGGTTATGAACCTTTCCCTGACAGTTTCCATCTGCGCGATGTCTTCTGCGGAAACCGATGCGTCAGGGGTGATGTCGAGCGCCTTTTCCCAGCTGTTCAGGAGCACCAGCCAGTGCATTGTAGTCTCCTTGTTTATGAAAGGTGCCTGAAAATCAGCGGTATGGTGCCTGACATCCTCGAATGCGGATGTGATTATCCCGTCAAAAAACAGCCGTCCCTTCTTTACATTTTCCGGAGCTGTGATTATTACCTTGTCCATACCGACGGCAGGAGTCCCCTCCATGTCCCTGTCGAAAGCTACCCATGCGCCTCTCCATCCTTTGAAGTCCAGACCGTAACTGAACTGGCAACAAAGGCTGTCTCCCTTCATGAACGAGAATTTGAGTTTGCCGTCCACAGGCGTCTCGGAGTATACCCAGAACACGAAGGTGGATACGGAAGTTTCTTTAGGGTTGGGGTTTTCCGGCAGATAAGGGATTATCCCCGGTATCTCGATGCCTGCTCCTTCCTTTTTCCATTTCCAGAGCAGGGAATTTTCCCCGAGTTTCGAGTGTAACGGAGATATGTCCACGGAGGATTTCTTCAGCGCTTTCACTGCTTTTGCATCCTGCTCGAAAGACAGGATTTCCTTATGGTCGGGGAAGTCGGTATATTGTGCCGCTGCCGTCAGCATGGACGACAGCAGCACAACAAGTGTAACAATTATGCGGTTGGTAGTCATTCAGATATGTTTATTCGTCCTGGTCTGGGCTATTTTTCTGGATCTCCGGGAACTGGAGCCAGCCCGTTCTCCATATTGCGCTTGCGGATGAGTGCTTCAAGGAAATAGTAGTCGGCATAGTTCAAAGGAACATCGATGCTGCTTCCGTGAGGGATGCTTCCGACAGAATGCATCAGGATGAAACCTCCGTTTGTGCCTTGTGCCGCCCTGTATGCAGGTGTGGACAGGGACTCGATGATTTTGTCTGCCTTTTCTTTATATGAAGCGTCTCCTGTCAGGTAGCTGAGTTCGTAGAGGGCTGAAGCATTCACTGCGGCTGAAGACACATCCCTGTAAGTGTCAGGAATGTCAGGAGCGTCGAAATCCCAGTAAGGCACGAGGTCCTCAGGCATGTTAGGGTCATTGAAGATGTAGCCTGCCACATTCTCTGCATGTTCGAGGTACTTTTCGTCACCGGTGAACCTGTATGCCACGGTGTAGCCGTACAATGCCCAGGACTGTCCTCTTGCCCATGCGGATTCGTCCGCATATCCCTGGGCTGTGCATCTGTGCAGCACCTCTCCCGTCTCAGGGTCATAGTCCACCACATGGTAGCAGCTGTAGTCCGGACGGAAATGGTTTTCCATTGTCTTGTCGGCGTGGCTTATCGCGATTTTGGCAAAAGTCGGGTCTCCGCTGAATTCCGAAGCCTTGAAAAGCAGCTCCAGGTTCATCATGTTGTCAATGATTACAGGACATGTCCATCCCCTTTCTGCCTGCCATCCTCTGTCTGCATTCCAGGACTGGATGACGCCTGCCCCCGGTCTGAACCTTGTGGACAGGGACCTGGCAGTGGTGACGCATACATCTTCATATCCCGGGATATTCTTCAGCCTCAGTCCGTTGCCGTAGCTGTCGTATATCATGAAGCCCACATCGTGATGCCATGTGAGATACTGTATGCTGTCAAGGATTTCAGTGTGCTTCTTAGCGTGTTCCGCCCACATTTCATCTCCTGTGAGCTCGTACATGTACCATAATGTGCCGGCGAAGAATCCGCTCACCCAGTCGTCGGTAGGGACATATACGACCTCTCCGTCTTTGTATGTCGACGGGATTCGGATGGTGTCACCGGCTTCCGAAGCTTCCATCAGGGCTCCGATCTGTACTTTCGCGTTTTCGATGTTGTCTGTGATGATGTCAGTTCCAGTGTTGCAAGAGATTGCTGCCATTGCGGCCATGCAAGCTGCCAAGGCTGTCTTGAGGTTCATAATGTGGTCTATTTTATCACAATTAAAAATTAGAAATCGGGGTTGTGTTGATTTGCAATAGCTTACAAATGTATAAAATTATTATTAAAAGTCAAAATTTGCTCCAAAATAATTGATAATCTATTGGATAAACCTGAAATTTTGATAAATTTGCAAGTCTGCAAACTAATCACATAATAATGGGTAAAAGATTCTTTCTGATGCTGTTCCCTCTGATGGTGCTGTCAGTGGCTGCAGAGGCGGCAATCAACGCTCAGTATAATTTCGAGTCCGGAGTGCCGGGTTTTGTCAAGGTACAGGGGCAGGGCACAGTGACTTCTTCTGCCGACAAGTACAAGGACGGGTCGCATTCACTTAAATTCGAATGGAACGGGCCTGCTTCTTTGGTCTTCGAGAATTTTCTTGATATGGAGGCCTCTTTCAAGGTCAACGGTGCCGGCATCATCATATGGATATACAATACTGTCCCTTCCGACGAGCCTCTGCGTTTCACTTTCTGGAACTGGAGCGGTGAGGAGATCTGCCATTTCGATTTCAATATCGGCTATGTGGGCTGGCGTACCGCATGGATGAAATACATCGACATGAAGACCCCTGACGGGGGTTATTACGGCGACATCAAGGCGTCGGAAAGGCTGAAGAATGTGGCCAGGATGACGGTGGAGATGCCTGAATCTCTCAAGTCAGGGACAATCTATGTCGACAGGCTCTCGTTCCCTGCAAAGAAGCTGCATGACCAGATTACCCCCGACATGCAGATACCTGACAACAACAACCATCTCCGCAGGAACATGTGGCACTGGTGCCGTCTCTGGGAATGGGAGCAGTATCCTGCGCCTGAGGTGCAGCCTCTTACTGACGCGCAACAGAAGATGCTGGACCTTGTGGAGGAAAGGATGGACAAGTTCATTGCAGCAAGTAATTCGAGCGACAATTATGTCAAGAACACCCTTCTGAAGAGGGCGGATGACATGTATTCCAAATATGGACTGAAAAGGCTTCCCGACGGTTCCGTCATCGGTGCTCCTCTTCTGAGCGATGACGAATTCAACAATTCTCTCGGGGAGATGCGAATCCGTTTCATCGGACAGATGATCTACTATTACGCCCAGGATTATTACTACACTGGCAACAAAGGCAATCTCGACAAGGTTTTCGTGGCATTTGACCATGCGATAGACCAGGGGTTCGCCTATGGCAGCGGCCAGGGTACGAACCACCATTACGGCTATCAGATAAGGGAATTGTACAAGGGCATGTGGCTGCTCCGTGACGAGATAGCCGCTGCCGGCAAGCTTGATGATTATGTGGAGGTCCTGGAATACTGGAGCGGACTTCAGGAGACTCGTCTGCCGTTTGTGTATGGAAGGGATGAGATTCTCGACAGCTGGCACACTCTGCTGGATGCGAAAATCATTTCTGCAATGATGACTTCCGACCCTGCCGAAAGATATGCGAAGATGAAAGGCCTCGGCACATGGGTTTCAGGGTCACTTGCCTATTCCCCCGGTACTCTCGGAGGACTGAAAGTGGACGGGACATCTTTCCATCACGGAGGACATTATCCTGCATATTCTGTGGGAGCATTCGCTGCGGTAGGAGATTTCTGCCATTACACCCAGGGGACGGATTTCGTCATCACAGAAGATGCAAGACGCACTTTCAAGCATGCCCTGCTGACCATGAGAGATTACTGCAATACCACTGACTGGGGAGTCGGAATCTGCGGAGGGCATCCTTTCAACGGGTTCATCCCTAAGGCGGATGTCGAGGCCTTTGCATCCCTTGCCCTGCTCGGAGACCTTACAGGTTCCGGACTTGCCGCCGATCCTGACCTCGGTGGAGCGTATTTCTATCTTGGAGGAGCCAATCCTGAGACTGTCTCTGCGTTGCGCAATGCAGGGGTCTCTTCGGCTTCTGATGCTCCTGAAGGATTCTTCGTCCTGAATTATGCAGCTCTCGGGATCCACCGCAGAGGGGACTGGATGCTGTCGCTC
This sequence comes from Candidatus Cryptobacteroides faecigallinarum, assembly GCA_017695015.1. Classification (GTDB taxonomy): domain Bacteria; phylum Bacteroidota; class Bacteroidia; order Bacteroidales; family UBA932; genus Cryptobacteroides; species Cryptobacteroides faecigallinarum. Next base: position 17,014 of record JADIMD010000076.1, read on the forward strand.
AAAGCATATAACTCCGATGTGTGGAGCGCTGAGATATACGCGGCGGACAACCGTTACGGAAGATACCAGAGCTACGGTACAGCCCAGCTGATCGGGTCGGGCAAGCCTGTGTCTGCCAAGGAAAGCGGTTATTCGCAGGAGGGCTGGGACTGGAACAGGATGCCTGGCGCCACCACGATACATCTCCCGTATGACAAGCTGGACAGCCCTATGAAAGGGACTCTTATGGAAAGGAATGATTCCCGTTTCCCTGGAGTGTCGTCCCTTGAAGGGCGTAACGGAGTCCTCGCTTTCACTTATGTCGAGAAAGACCGTCCGAATTTCTGTGCCGGGGCCACTGCGACCAAGAGCGTTTTCTGTTTCGACAACAGGATAGTCTTCATAGGCAGCGGCATCACGAATAATTCTTCATATCCGACGGAGACTACTATGTACCAGCTGAGACTCGATGACCGTGCAGCAGAGGTGGATGTCAATGACGACTGGTTCGACGCCTTTCCTCTGAACTATAAGTTTGCATCCGAGGGGCAGGCTGTCGTGACGGACATCAAGGGAAATGTCTACATCCTTCCTGACGGGACAGGCCTGAATGTGGTCAAACAGACCCAGACTTCCCCTTCAGATACGAGGAAGAAGGAGGGAACAGGCGACTTTGTCACTGCTTACATCGACCATGGCGTTTCTCCCGACAATGAATCGTATGAATACCTGATGCTTGTCCAGCCTGCAGGGAAAGAGGTGAACAAATATTCCAGGAATCTGCCATATACCGTGATAAGGAGAGACAATGCAGCTCATGTGGTGAATGACCACCTCACCGGTATCACGGCATATATCTGCTACAAGGCATATGACGGGGCTGCTTCTGCGGAGGCTTTCTCGTCGCTTACGAAAGGCAAGGAGGCAAAGCCGTATCTTCCTGTTGCCTCGATAGATGCAGAGACCATAGTCATGGAGAGGACCCGCGAAGACGGGCTGACGGTCGTGAGCATCTGCACTCCTGATCTCGGCATCACGCAGAAGGCCTATACCACTCCTCAGCCGAGCCAGGTGCTGCATAAGAAGGTGGTTGTCGACGGAGATTGGGATCTCGCGGCGCCTGCCGGGAATGTAGTTGTCTCAAAGGAGTCGGGAAAGACAGTCCTGACTGCATCATGCGTACACGGACAGCCGGTGGAATTCACTCTCAGGAAACTGTAAGACTGTCATTCTGAACGAAGTGAAGAATCTGTTAACAAGTTATATATATAAACCAAATACTGATGTATAAACTAACTGTACTATTGACAACTCTGGCATTCTTTACAGCATCCCTGTGGGAAGCGTCAGCACAGAATATGGAGGTCAAGGGAAGGGTCACCGACACTTCCGGGGAGCCTCTTATAGCAGTCACAGTATATGAGTCGGGCAATACTGCCAATGGAACAGTGACAGACATGGATGGCAACTACACCATTTCGGTGCCACAGTCTGCGACGCTCATATTTTCCTGCCTCGGATTTGAAGAGATTCAGGAAGCAGTGGCAAACAGGGGGATGATAAATGTTTCCATGAAGGAGGAGCAGCTTTCTCTCGATGCTGCCGAAGTGGTGAGTGTGGGTTACGGTTCAGTGACACGCCGTGACCTGACTGGCTCCATCAGCAAGGTGGACATGGGAGAGGTCATGAAGACTCCTGTCACAAACTTCGACCAGGCCCTGACAGGAAGGGTGGCCGGAGTGGTCGTCACTACATCCGACGGATCTTTGGGTGCTGAGGCAAATATTGTCATCAGGGGAAACAACTCGTTGACCCAGAGCAGTGCGCCTCTGTATGTCATTGACGGATTCCCTTCAGAAAGTTCGATGGCCCTGTCTCTCAACTCGGCTGACATAGAGTCCATCGATATCCTCAAGGATGCATCCGCGACAGCGATATACGGAGCCAGGGGAGCCAACGGAGTGATTGTCATCAACACCAAGCAGGGAGTGGAAGGCAAGCCTAAGGTAAGCTTCAGCGCATCGTGGTCTGCCAACAAAATCTACAACAAGGTGGACCTTATGGACGCATACGAGTTCGTGCAGTACCAGACGGACAAATACAACGCCACTGGCGGCACGAACATCTATCTCCAGCACGATGACCAGACCTACAGTATAGAGGATTACAGGGATGTCTCCACCTATGACTGGCAGGACAAGATATACAGGACTGCGCTTGTGCAGAACTACAATGTGTCCCTGTCCGGAGGAAGCAAGGAGGCCGGCAACAGGTATGCGATAAGCTTCTCCGCCCTGGATCAGGACGGAATCATAGTGAATTCCAATTTCCAGAGATACCAGGGGAAGGTCAATTTCTCCCAGAACATAGGCAAGAAGATCAAGGCGGACCTGAATGTTAACTATTCCAGGACAATAACAGGGGGTACCAATCCTACGGCGGCCACCAACTCCAGCTCGGCGTCGGGATGGCTGATGTACTCCGTGTGGGGATATCGCCCTGTGAAGCCTCTGTGGGATACTGCTACTGACGATGAATTCCTCAACCAGCCGTTCGACGAGCAGATTTCAGATTCGAGCGACTACAGGTTCAACCCTGCGCTTTCTGTCCGCAATGAATACAGGAAGACCATCCAGGACTATCTCAACGCACAGTTTGGTCTGACATACACGATTATCCCGGATCTGGTGCTGAAGGTCACAGGTACCTACACCTATCAGAACCGCCGCAGGGAGGAGTTCAACGGGCTGATGACCTACACCGGTAACGAGCGGTCTCCGTCTGGCAACGGCATCAACGGCGCCATCTACTGGACCAACTGGATCACATGGCTGAACGAGAATACCCTTACCTGGACCAAGCACATCCGCAGGCTGCATCACCTGACCCTGCTCGGAGGTCTCACTTTCCAGGGACAGACCAATGACTACAAAGGCACGAGATCCACGAATATGACCACCGAGGAGCTTGGTCTCAACGGTATGCATACAGGTCATTACCAGACCGTAGTGCCATGGGAGTACAACTGGAGAATGATGTCCGGACTGTTCAGGCTGCAGTACAACTACAAGTACAAATACTATCTGACGGCTTCATTCAGGGCGGACGGCTCGTCCAAGTTCCCTACGGACAATCAGTGGGGTTTCTTCCCTTCAGCATCCCTGGCATGGAACTTCAACAGGGAGGAACTGCTGAAGAACAGCAGCTGGCTCAAGAACGGAAAGCTCCGCCTCTCATGGGGTATGACAGGTAACAACAGGACCACTACTCCTTATGATTTCTATGCCCAGCTGGCATATACCCCGGGCTCATCCGAATCGGGGGACTATGTGTTCGGGGGAGAGATTGTTCCGGGTTATTATCCTGCAAACATGGCAAATGAGAAACTGAAATGGGAGACTACTGAGCAGTGGGATGCCGGTATAGACCTTACATTCTTTGAAGGAGACAGGATACGCTTCACGGCAGACTGGTATATGAAGAACACTTACGACCTGCTTCTGCAGGCTACGATACCTGCTTCCACGGGTTACACTTCAGCGATGATGAACATCGGTTCGATGCGGAATACGGGATGGGAATTCTCTTTGGAGACAGTCAACATCGACACCAAGAATTTCCAGTGGACGACATCCTTCAATATCGCCCTCAACCGCAACAAGGTGACCGCCCTGACTTCAGGACAGCAGTCCCTTTTTACCTCTGTCACATGGGAGAACCGTTTCAACAGCCAGTATCCTTACATAACCCAGGTGGGCAAGCCGTCCGGAATGATGTACGGATTCATATATGACGGCACCTACAAGCCGGAGGAATTCACCGGCAACTATCTGAAGAACGGCATTCCTTACTTGTCGAGTGTAGGCCGTGACCAGGTCAGGCCTGGAGACCCTAAGTACAGGGATATCAACAATGACGGGGTAGTGGACGACAATGACCGCACTATCATCGGCTGCGGACAGCCTGTCCATACCGGCGGATTCGGGAACTCTTTCTATTTTTATGGCTTCGATGTGAACATATTCTTCACCTGGAGCTATGGCAATGATATCCTCAATGCCAACAGGCTTATATTCGAGAATGGTTCAACGACCAACCTCAATCAGTTCGCTTCGTATGTGAACAGGTTTGACCGTTATGAGAATCCGACCAGCGACATTCCGAGAATCAATGCCAACGGAATGTATGTCTATTCTTCGAGAGTGGTCGAAGACGGCTCGTATCTTCGTCTGAAGAATGTGTCTGTGGGATATACACTTCCGAGGAGGGCTCTCAGGAGGATGCATTTCGACACTATGCGTGTCTATGTCTCTGCTGACAATATCTGGACATGGACGAAATACACGGGGCCTGATCCGGAAGTTTCCACAAGGAATTCAGTCCTGACCCCGGGCTTCGACTGGTCTGCATATCCGAGGGCATTCGGTCTGACAGCAGGAGTTTCATTCACATTCTGATGATTAAGGAGGATAGATTATGAACAGGAAGATATATATATTGGCGGCTTCTCTGATGGCGTTTTCGTCCTGCAGCTTCCTTGATGTTCCCCCGACAGTGATGGTGGGTGGATACACTTCCGAGGAAGAGGCTCTTTACGGTCTTGCAGGAGTTTACGGTGTCATCAACAACGAGGCCTTTTACGGGAATTACTATTCCCTCATGCTTTCAAATGTGGATGACCTCTGTTATTTCAACAGGACTTCCGCAAGCAATTATTCCGTATGGTACCAGCATGATGCGAGTTCTCCGGAAGTCTATGATGCATGGACAGAAATATACCGCGGAATAGGCAATGCAAATACCTTCATGGAAGCGATGGAAAATTCCGAATATGATCCTGACCACAAGCTTTACAATGAAGCCAAATTCCTCAGGGCATATTATTATTTCATTCTGGCACAGGCATGGGGCGATGTCCCGTTGAGGACCACTGCGACCACATCTCCGAGTGAAGTGGAGTGTGAAGCCACATCTCAGCTGGAAGTCCTCAAATGGGTTGTGGCACAGATGGAGGAGTGCCTTCCGCTTGCAGAAGAGTCTCTTGACAATGCTCCTTCAAGGGTAGTGAAGACCACCATGTGGGGAATCCTTGCGAGAGTGTATCTTTTCATGGCAGGAGAGTCGGTTTCTGGAACTGACGCTGCAATGAAGCATGAATATTTCGGCAAGGCCCTTGAATATGCCGGATATGTAATCAGCAGTGACAAGCATAAACTCAATCAAGGAACTGAGGAGCATGACGGCTATTCACAGATTTTCATCAACATGATATCCGACAAGTATGACACCAAATATCATGAATCCATGTGGGAAGCCGAGTTCAAGGGCAACAGGTCCAGCTCGGACAACTGGAGCAACGGCCGTATCGGCGACCTGCTCGGGCTTCAGTGCCAGCCTGACACATACGACAACGTGAACTGTAATTTTGCCTACGGACAGTACAGTGGGTCCCTGAAACTCTGGTATCTGTACTGGGAGGAAGACAGGACGGACGACGAGGCAAGGCTCGGGGACGGACTCAATGACCAGACCTTCAACTGGGATGACGGTTCATATATCGAAGACCGTCTCCAGGGATGGGACAGGAGGCAGTTCTGGAACATGTCGCCGTACAATTATATCGGCGGAACCCTTAAAAATGGCAATACCACTGTAGACACATGGGTGGCAGGCATTGACAAGACCCCGTACAGGGAATCTTCAATCACTACCGAGCATAGTCCTGCTGTGGCGAAGGCCGTGAGGGATTGCGGCAAGTTCCGCAGGGAGACGGAATATGAAGGCGTCAAAGGGGACAGAGGTCCGTATACACCGGTCAACTATCCTATCCTGAGATATGCTGATGTGCTCCTGATGTATGCGGAGGCGTACAATGAGTACAATGGAGGTCCGTCTGAAGATGTTTTCAATGACTGTATCATTCCTATAAGGGAGAGGGCAGGAATCAAGACCAAACCTTATTCCGAATATTCTTCTCAGGAGGCTTTCAGGCAGTTGGTAAGGAATGAGAGGGGAAGAGAACTCGTGTTCGAGTCCCTGCGCAAATACGATCTGATCAGGTGGGGTATTTTCAAGGAATCGATGCAGCAGTATCTGCAGGATGCCAGCAGCTCCGAATGGACCGGAAGCACAGCCACCGCTGCAACCACGATGGCAAATTCAGTAATGGACAGGCATATCGTCCTTCCGATACCTGCCATCGAGCTCGGAGTCAACAAGAAGTTGCGTCAGAATCCTTTATGGTAGAACTATCAATTCGCAAACAGTAAAAGTTATGACTGGAAGAATATTGACATATACAGCGGCTGCATTTCTGCTCGTGATGGCATCGGCAGGATGCGAACAGACTGATATATATTACGAAGTGGACAGCAATGTCACTTTGAATGCCGAAAATACATATTATGCCGGAGACCCTGTCGTATTCAATATTGCAGGCAACCCTGACAATCTGGTTTTCTACAGCGGAGAGCCTGGACATGAGTACAAGTACAAGGATTATTATGATGTCCCTGTGGAGGATGTGCTGTCCATGACTCTCGACCTGGAGATTCAGCACAGGGCCGGAAACCACGGGGTGGATACCAAAAACGGTCCGGGTCTGGAGATCTGGTATACCGACAAGTTCGAGGGACTTAACGGCAGCGATGCCCCTGCTGACAGGGCTATGGTAAAGGGTTGGACAGAAGAGCAGATGCTTGCCGAAGGATGGAAGAAATTCCCGTATGAAGATCCGGGAAGACAGCAGGATGTGTTTGTGAAATGCTCTGCAGATGTCTTGTCATGTGTCACCAATTTCTGCCTTGCATTCCATTGGATGCCTGATCTGGAGGGAGAGAACACCCTGATAGACACTTATTGGATCAACGGGTCCCTGACTGTTGTTATCAATGGACTGAATGGCCCCGAGACCATGACATACGATCTGAAGAACATGATGGGAACGACTGTGATGTTCGATGAGACCATCTCTGCATATCATGTCAATAGCGGAAACGGGAGCATCAGGCTCGATACCAACCAGGATCTGACCTTTGCAGGAGGATATTATCTTGACAATCCCGGGACAGAAGCTGAAAATGACGGTATCGACCATCGTTGCGAGGGCTGGATTTTCTCGACACCGCGTCCGTTCAATTCGAGAAATGCCGACACGGGAGTGGTGGTGAAGAACCTTCAGAATGCAGTGGACTCATATTCCTATACATATGAAAATCCGGGCACTTATCAGGCTACCTTCGTGTCCACTAATTACAACTACCTTGGGGCATCTGAAGAAGTGAAACACATCCAGGTCACTATCCTGGACAGACCTATCGAATGATCATTTCGCAGTTGTTGCAGTCGAATACAACGGTAAACTTCTGACCGTTGTTCATCAGATAAAGGGGGGCGGCGCCAGTGTTGCTTCCCTTTTCTGTTGACTTTCCGAGAAGTCCGGGACGATAGTTTTTAGCGGACGGGTGTTTCGGACACATGCCAAGCTCATGACGGATGCAATATTTTGTCCTCATCAGTTCCACCCCGTCTCTATGTGTCAGCTCGTAGGCTTGTTCAGAGACCTTGAAGCCTGCATCGGAATATAGCTTTTGCGCAAGACGGTTTGCGACATTGGATTTGTAGTCCAGTTCCTTCACTCCGTTCAGGATGACAGGTGTGTTGTTGGGAATGACATTATTGGAGTCAGAGTCCCTGTCAAGAAGGGAAGGAAGTTCATTCCTGATATAGTTGAGTACGGCAGAAGATAGCAGTGGAAGGGTCCCGTCATGGACGATGTCTGAGACGCTGAAAGAATATATCCCTGAGGTCTTGGACAGTTGTGCCCTGATCATCGATTCCATTCTTCCGATATTAGAGGCAAACTCCTGCCAAATCCCCCTGTATTCCTTTTCTGCAAACCGTCCGTCTTCACTCCGCACACTGACCGTCAATATCCCGGAATCCTCTGCCTTGCCTGTTCCGTTTCCCTGCCTTCTGAATGTGACAGCGACCATGGCACCGATTTTCCTGGAGCAAGGCTTTGATGCAAGCTCCCGTTCGAAAGCGATGTCATAGTTCCTGTACAGCAGCGCCCCGTTGAACAGCGCAGCCGTGCTTTTGCATCGGACCTCCAGCCCTTCGCACACATCGGCTCTTACCCCCTCGACATCTCCGTTCCTGCCTATGAAAGACAGCCCGTCACCGTTGTTGAGCCTGATTGTCTTACCTTTGGCAGGCTTGACGGTAAAGGCTGTTTTTGCTGCGTTCAGCCCTGTTACTGTCCCGAGCTCCTCTCCCATGGATTTGGCGGCATCCATCGACGCCCATTTCCCTCGTCTGCCGTCAAGGAACAGTTCCGTATAGCCTCTGTTGAAGGTCTTGTCCAGGTCGGGAGAGAATCCACCTGTGACCTTGCCGTATGAAGCCCTGCGGTATTTTTCAGGGAATCTTTCAACAAGCCTGTCCAAAGCCATTGAATATGCCCTTACCGTATTCCTGACATAAGAGATGTTCTTGAGTCTTCCTTCTATCTTGAATGACATGACACCGGCTTCGGCGAGGTCCTCTATCCTGAAGATGAGATTGTAGTCTTTCAGAGACAGAAGAGCCTTGTCGCGCACAATCGTCCTTCCGTCAGCGTCAATCAGGTCATACCGCGACCGGCAAGCCTGGATGCAGGCGCCTCTGTTTGCGCTCCTGCCGGCAATCTTTTCAGAAAGGTAACATTGTCCGCTGTAGCATACGCACAATGCCCCGTGGACGAAGAATTCGATTTCGCAGTCCACAGAAGATGAGATTTCCCGTATCTGGTCGAGAGACATTTCCCGTTCGAGCACAATCCTGCTGAAGCCCAATGCCTCAAGCTCTTTCGCCCGCTCCACTGTCCTGATGGCGCATTGTGTGGATGCATGCATCGCCATTCCAGGGAAACCAGTCTTCCTTGCCTCCTCTTTCAGGATTTCCACTATCGCCATGTCCTGGATTATGATGGCGTCAGCCCCTGCTTCCCGTATTTCGTCCATCATTTTCCTCACATCATCGATTTCATCGTCATAGATGATGGTATTCAGGGTGATGAACACTTTTGCCCCGAACATGTGGGCATGACTGCACAGCCTTGCTATGTCGCTGATGTCATTCCCGGCAGCCTGTCTTGCCCCGAATCGCGGTCCTGCAATATATACGGCATCGGCACCGCAGTCGATTGCCGCGATGCCGATGTCAGCGTTCCTTGCCGGAGCAAGAAGTTCAAGCTCTCTCATCCTCTGTCAGGAATTACTGCTGGAGGGCTTTGAGCTGCTCCTGGGCCTGTGTCCCGTACTGAGGATCAGAAGCCACTTTCTGATAGTATTCTATAGCCTTTTCCTTGTTGCCTGCCTGCTGGTAGAGGACAGCGATGGTGAAGGTGTAGGCGTTTACATTCTTTGCCCTTGGAGCTGCGATATATTTCTCGTAATAGTTGATGGCAGCAGCGTTGTCACCGAGCTTTGTCGCAGAATTGGCAGCGATGAGGTAGGTGTTGGCGTTGGTGCTGATGTATGAAGCAGACTTGTCGGCAGCTGCGATAGCCTCTGAATATTTCTGCTGTTTGTAGTAGGTGTTGGCAACTTTGAGATAAAGGTTGGCAAGCTGTTTCGTAGCGTCCTTCTCTCCGAGTTCACCTGCCTTTGCGTATGCAGCTTCAGCTTCGGCGATCTTGCCTGTTGCAGCAAGTGCGCTTCCGAGGAAGAGGTATGCACGGCCGTTGTCTGGATCTGCAGCGATAGCCTCATTGTATGCAGTCACTGCATTTGCATAATCCTTTGAGCGAACCAGGTCGTTGGCTTTCTGGAGAAGAACCTGAGGTACGAGATCATTGGCGTCAGCCTCTACATCTGCATTCCCGTATTCTTTGGCAATGGCGGCAGCTTCATTGAGCTTTGTGATTGCGTTGTCGTAGTCTTTTTTCTGGATAAGGTCCTTGGCTACGGCGAGGGCTACACCAGGGATGGCGTTCTTGCAGTTTGTCACCACATCCTTGCCGGCATCACCGCATGCTTCTGCAGTAGCCAGAGCCTGCTGGAAATACAGGAGGGCTGAAGCATTGTCTCCCATCTGGAGTGACATGGCTCCATTGTTGTAAGTGTTGATGGCTTCTTCCACATTCTGGGCGGAAACTGCTACTGTAGCGCAAAGAGCCGCAATGGCCAAAAGAAAGATTCTTTTCATAATTATTGTGATTATTCGTTTAACATACTCTTGCTTATGCAACTCACAAATTTAGCAAAAAATGTTTTAATTTTGCAATCTGGGGAATAAAAGATGAAAAAGAAGCTGCTATTTTATATCATTCTGTCGCTTGCATCCTTTGTGCAGGCCTATTCTGCGTCTCCGGTTCCTCCCGGACTGCCGCAGGATCCGGCATTGTCTACAGGGTTGCTGCCGAACGGGATAACATATTATATCGTGTCCAATCCTTCCGAAAAAGGACTGGCCCAATTCGCTTTGGTGACCAGAAGGGATGCTGATGAGCCTCTGCAGGATGCTGTATCGCATGCAAGGAAGTCCATGACACGCATACCACGATTCGGGGACAGGACTGTCAGGGATTATCTTTCAGGAGCTGGACCTTCGGTTTCGTTGTGCCGCGGTGTCCCGTCAGGGCTCGCTGAAGTGTCGGAAGATGCTACAGTGTACAGGTTCGGCTCGCTGGAGGTCGATGGAAGGGATTTCGTGGTGGATTCGACCCTGCTCCTGATTTTCAGTATGGTTGCAGGGCAGGATGGCGACGGTTCTCTTTCCGACAATGCGGTGATAATTGCCGGGGATGTGGACAGGAACAGCCTGTTGTCGAGGATGAGTCTCCTGTCGATGCTGGTGCCCGAGCCGGAAGTGCAGACTGAAGAAGAAAATGCCGACTCCGCATATGTATGGATAAGCAGGGATACGGCGGAATACAGGGTGAATGTGGATGCCTCTGCGGCAGTTGCCCGTATTTCAGTTACTTATGCATCTCCAAGGACTCCGGAGGAATACATGAAGTCCGTTGTGCCCCTCATGTCGGGGCATATGGCAGATCTGCTGCAGATGATTATCAGACAGAGGCTTGTGTTGGAGATGAAGCAGGCAGATATCCCGATGTCAGGGATGGGGTGCCGCTACAAGCGAAGCTCTGAAGCCCCGGGTGACGAGTCGTTCAGCATATATGTGGATGTTGCCGGGCACGATGTGGAGAAGGCTCTGGATGTGCTTGCGTCCGTGGTCTCGGATCTCGATGTCAATGGGGTGGGAGTCAAGGAATATTCCGATGTCAGGAGGGAGTCCCTTCTGGACAGGTATATGAAGTTCAAGAACCCTGTCGTGTGCAACAGTGAATATGTGGACAGGTGCATTTCAGCTTTTCTGTACGGGTCTGCAGTCAATTCGGCCTCTGACCGTTTCAGGTTTCTGGTCCGGGGCAGGATGCAGGATTCTACGAGGACAAGGCTGTTCAACAATTTCATGATGGAAATGCTCGACAGCGCCTCAAACCTCACCCTCGAAATCACAGCCGATTCCTTGTATGTGAACGAGAAAGAGGTCCATGGCATATTCTCCGGGGCATGGGACAGGACCATGCGGGATTCGAGCGTCATTTCATATTCCGTGAATGCAATGGATTCGCTCAGTCTTGCTGAAGTTCCAGAAGAAAAGGTAAAAGTCGTCAAGACAAGGAAAGAGCCTATGTCCGAAGGAACCATGTGGATTTTCTCCAACGGGATGAAGGTGGTCTACAAGAGGATGGACACTGGAGGACTGTTCTATTATGACCTGATGGTGCGCGGTGGATTTTCCATGATGCAGGACATCAGGAAGGGGGAAGGGGCGTTCCTTGCCGATGTGCTTTCCACATATGACATATCGGGTTTGAGAAGCGAAGATTTCCACAGGCTCATGCTCTCGGAGGGCATATCCATGTCGTGCAGGGTCGGGCTGTCCGACATGAGCCTGTATGGTGTGGCTGTCAGACCTTCCCTGACTCTGCTCATGAAGTGCATCGGTGCTGTGTCGGGAAGCAGGACATTGAACGAAAAGGCTTTTGAATACTACAGGGACAGCGAACTTCTGAGACTTGAACGCTCGCAGGGGCGTTTCAGAGACAGGATAGCCGCTATAGACAGCCTGATGTGCCCGTCGTACAACTATTCTTCCTACAAGACTTCGGACGGTCTCTCTGCTGACCTGCAGGAACGCGCCATGGCTTTCTTCGATTCCCAGCTGTCGAGGATGAATGACGGGGTGTTTGTCATAGTCGGGGATATGGAAGAGACTGCAATGAGAAAATTCCTCCAGAAGAATATGGGCGGTTTCAGGACGATGCCTCTGGCGGTAGCAAGGATAAATCTCCCGTATCAGCCGATTTCAGGATGGACGACCCATATCATGGATGGGATCAGGCAGACTCTTGATGTGGGGATGTCAGCAAGGCATCAGTTCAGTTCGGAATCCTATGCAGCGATGGGGCTCGCGTCGATAGCCATGCAGTCGGAATTGGAAAAGGCTCTTGTCGGGACAGGGGCAAGGGCGTCGGTGTCTGCCGGCTTTATCCCGTATCCTCAGGAAAGGGTGAATATGCTGGTTTCGGTGCGAGAAATGGACCTGAACGGCCTGCCTCTCGGCGAGTCCGGGATTGATCCTCTCGTGCTTCTGTACAAAATCAGGCCAGTGCTTGCCCGGCTGTCTGCCACCCCTGTCCCTGAAGACAGACTTGCCCTGTATAAAAAGATTCTCAAGAACATGTATGCCTCAAGGCAGAGCTCTCCCCGTTACTGGGTGGACATGATCAGGCGGAGATATTCCGAAGGGAAAGATCTCAATACGAAATATGCTGAGAAGATAGATGCCGTTACGGCCGAGGAGGTTATGGAAATCATTGCGGCATTGGATTCGGGAAGCAAAGTGGAGTATGTGGTAAGATAAAATGCAATAGGAATGGACAGGATACCATCTATAATACAGATTGACGACTGTCTGGTCTCATCCGAGATACTGACGGAATTTTTTGCCTGCGATTATGCGAAGTGCAAGGGCTGCTGCTGTGTCATAGGGGACAGCGGCGCTCCTCTGGAAGAAAGCGAGCCTGAGGCGATAGAAAAGAACTACAGCGTGTTTTCTCCGATAATGAGGCCACAGGGCAGGGCAGCTGTCGCTGACAAGGGCTTTTTTGAAATCGATGTTGACGGGGACATGGTCACGCCCCTTGTGCCTGGAAGCGAGGAATGTGCCTACACATGTTTTGACAAGGACGGGAACTGCTTCTGCTCCATGGAACGCAAATGGTTTGAGGGAGAAGGGGATTTCCGCAAACCCATATCCTGCTGGCTGTATCCGATCAGGGTCTCTGTGCTGGGCAACGGGATGCGTGCCCTCAACCTCCACCGCTGGGAGATATGCAAGGATGCGTTTGCGAAAGGGGAAAAAGAAGGAGTCCGCGTGTACGAGTTCCTGGAAGAACCTATTACCCGTTATTTTGGGAAGGAATTCTTTCAATCCCTGAAGCAATGCGCAGAACATCTTTTCTGAGCCCCTCTACATTGACTCCTCCCGGGATTTCCTTGATTGTTATCCTGTCCTCATACATTCTGGAGATGCGGCTGACTGTCCCGTTGTGTCTGAAAGTCATCAGACCCGGCTTTGCTTTCTCCAGGCTGTAATAATGGTTTTCCATGTATTTCTTGATGTCGGCCCTGACGGTGTCCCAGTCTCCGGATATGGCGGCGTCCTTTGCGACATATCCTACTTTCGGGTAAATGGCTGACAGCACTGCAAACAGAAGGGCAATCTGCCACAGGGCATCATATCCGTTCCTGAACATGGTGTCGATGTTCGGCTCGACTGCTTTTATCAGGACAAGCAGTCCGAGTATCACCACAATCAGAACAGACAGATAGATGAAGTATTTGACGGCTCTTACAAAATATTTCATGTGACCAGGTTTTTCAGTTTTCGTGGCAAAGATAGTCTTTTTAACCGATATGGCCCTACTAAGAGAAAAATATATTATATTTGTACGATGTTGGTTGTAATAAAACAAATTAGACATGGAAGAGAATAAAAAGATTGGACAGGGACCGGTCATGAAGCAGGAGCAGGAAGCCGGGCTGAAAAAGACAATGTACATCCTTGCAGCTGTGGCGGCCGTGCTGTTCGTCGCTCTGGCTGTAGTCTGGATTGAGAGGTCATCTTTGGTGAAGGAACTTCAGATTGAGAAGGAAGACCTTACTGCCGAGATGATTGCCTTGCAGAATGATTATGCGAGCCTTTCTTCCGACTATGAATCCATCAACATGCAGCTGGATTCTTCCCGTGAGGAAGTGTCACAGCTGATAGAGAGGATCAAGAAGACAGAGGCTACCAACAGAAGCAAGATTCGCCAGTATGAAAAGGAGCTTGGAACACTCAGGAGCATAATGAGGAACTATATCGTACAGATAGACTCTCTCAACACCCTCAACCAGAAGCTTACTGCTGATGCGGCCGCTGCCCGTCGTGAAGCTGCCGAGAGCAGGAGGCAGAACGAGGAGCTCAACAAGGCTGTGGAAAGCCTTTCAGGTCAGGTGGCTGCAGGTTCAGTCCTCAAGGGCCGTGGCATCAGGCTTGATGCATATAATGCATCCAACAGGATTACAGACAGAAGCAGCAGGGTAGTCCGCCTCATGGCAACATTGAGCCTTGTGGAGAACGAACTTGCGGACAAAGGTCCTGTACGTGTATACATCCAGGTGAAAGATCCTGACGGAGCCCTCCTTACCAATGCTTCAAGCAAGGAGTTCATGATGGAAGGTCAGCCTCTGATGGCATCCGCTTCAAGAGAGGTGGACTACCAGGGTTCTGAAGTTGAACTCAGCATCTACCTCAACGACATTGAAGATTATGTCAAAGGCATCTACACTGTCGAAGCATTCACCGAGAAAGGAAGCCTCGGCACTGCAGAGCTGATGTTGAGATAGTTTTTACAGCGTACAGACATAGCCCGGTCATTCAACGGCCGGGCTTTTTGATAGCCGTGATATATATACATGTCCCATATTGCAGGAGTTTCTGCACTTACTGCGATTTCTATTCCGTGATGCCATGTCACGGATATGATGCTTTTGTGGACGCGGTGTGTGCGGAGATTTCATCAAGGACAGAAGAGATAAGGGCTTCCTCCGTTCCTGGAGGGCAGTGTGCAGGTGGTCCGGCGAGTTGCAGGAATACTCTGTATATAGGAGGTGGGACGCCTTCGGTGCTGCCGGCAGAAAAGATCGGGAAGATTGCCATGGCGTGCCGCAATGCTGTATATGGTGATGAGGGCGGCAACATGAGCGATGAATTTCATCCATTTGAGGAATTTACGGTCGAAGTCAATCCCGATGATATCGTCACTAAAGGTCATGCCTATGTGGAGGCTCTCCTCTCATTTGGAGTGAACAGGGTCAGTATGGGAGCCCAGTCTATGGATGACAGGGTGCTGAAATGGATGAACCGCAGGCATGACGCCGCTTCAGCGCGCAAGGCATACCGTATTCTGAAAGATGCAGGCATGGAGAATATCAGCATAGACATGATATTCGGGTATAATCCGGCATGCGTTCTCCCGGCAGGTGCTGATGCTTCATGGTCCGCGCAGGTCATGGAACTGCTTGACATCGCTGGAGACGGCACTTTGCCGACGCACATATCTGCCTACCAGCTTTCGGTGGAGGAGGGTAGTGCGTTGGCACAGATGGTGTCTGACGGCAGATATGTGGAACTTGCCGAAGATGAATGCGCGGAACAGTATGCCACGCTGTGCAGGATTCTCCGAGATTCAGGATACCACCATTATGAAATATCGAATTTCGCACTGCCCGGTTATGAGGCCATGCACAACAGCGCGTACTGGCAGCATATTCCGTATGCAGGTATAGGTCCCGGGGCGCATTCCCTTTGCCGTTCAGCCCGTTCTGCAGGGGATGTTGAGGGTATGGATATCTGGACACGCAGCTGGAATCTGCCTGATGTGGAGGCATATATTGCAGCCTCCAGGAATGGGGCATGGTCTGGAGTAAGGGAATCGGAGATATTGTCAAGGCAGCAGTACAGGGAAGAAGAAATAATGCTTTCTCTCAGGACAGACAAGGGTATTTCTGGAGCTTTTTTGGCAGAAGATCCATGCGCGGCGAAAAATGCCGAAAAACTGCTGCGTGCCGGGGCTCTCGAATCTGTAGGAAGAGACAGCATGGGAGGATTTGCCCTTCATGAGTTGCAACTCCGTATCTCGGAGAAGCATATGTTCGTTTCGGATGATATTATATCTGAGCTGATCTGACCATCATGCCGCGGTCATACTCTCGTCCAGTGTATCCTGATGCCTTTTCTCTCCATTCCCCTGAACCAGGTCATTTGCCTTTTTGCAAACTGATGTATGGCGACGGCCAGTTTTTCCCGCATCTCCTCCATTCCGATTTCACCTGTGATATACAGAGTCACAAATTTGTATTCAAGTCCGTAATATATCAGGTCTTCTGCAGGTATTCCGCTGTCCATCAGATTTTTGACTTCTTCCACGAGCCCTTCTTCGATTCTCGCGTCAAGCCTTCTGTCGATTCGCGCATTCCTCTCGTCACGGTCCACTAAAGTGCCGATGTAAAAAGTCTTTTTCGGAAGGAAAGAACTTCTTGGCGCAGGGTTGGACTGCTCGTGTATCGCTATTTCCAACGCCCGTATCAGCCTTTTCCTCGTGTCGTAGTCTGTCGAGTTGTGCAGCGGTTTCAAGGCCGCGAGTCTCCTGATAAGGGTCTCGGTGTCTTCCTTTTCCAGCTCTTCTCTCAGTCCTGGATTGGCAGGGACTTCCGGCAGTGAATAGCTGCATGTGGCAGCCTCGATGTACAGTCCTGAACCTCCGCAAAGTATAGGGATGCATCCTCTTTCCCTGATGTTCTGGTATGCGGTCTCAAAGTCTCTCTGGTATTCGTATATGTTGTATTTCGAGCCTGCAGGAGCTATGTCTATCAGATGATACGGCACATCCCCGTACTCATCGAGATCTTTCCCTGTCCCGATGTCCATGCCCCTGTAGACCTGTCTGGAATCTCCGGATATTATTTCTGCCCTTGCCCTGGCTGCATTCCCGTCACAGGCAAGGAGTTTGTCGATTTCCCTTGCCACTGCCACGGCGTATCTGGTCTTGCCTGAAGCCGTCGGCCCGAGGATGCATATAAGGTCGATTTCCCCATCCTGATATTGTTTCAGCACCGATGGGATGTCTATGTTTTCGGCTTCCGGAAGTGGGGCCATGTTCCATTCCTTGTTCTTGCGCTCTTTCATAGAAATATCATGAAGTGCAAATTTAAACATAAAAAGCTTATCTTTGCAGACCATCTTTACCAGTGGAGATTGAACAGATATGCCGAAAGCGAAAAGTAAAGTCGAGATAAAGAACAGAAGGGCCTCGTTCGACTATGAATTTTTAGAGACCTTTCAGGCAGGTATTGTCCTCACGGGGACGGAAATCAAGTCTATCAGGGCAGGGAAGGCCTCGCTGGTGGACAGTTTCTGCTATTTCAACAACGGTGAGCTGTATGTCAAGAACATGCATGTGGCCGATTACTGGTGGGGCACATGGGGCAAGCACGATCCACGGCGCGACAGGAAGCTGCTGCTTACCAAAAAGGAGCTGACAAAACTCAGCAGGGCGGTGAAAGAAAAGGGCTTGACAATAATAGCAGTGAAACTGTATATAGCGGAAAACGGATATGCCAAGCTGCTCATCGCTCTCGCCAGGGGCAAGAAAGAATATGACAAACGCCAGTCAATCAAAGAAAAGGATCTCCGCAGAGAAATGGAAAGACTCTGAGCCCTGTCCTTTGCGGAGAGATCGGGATTCGAACCCGAGATACGATTTTGTCGTATACACGCTTTCCAGGCGTGCCTCTTAAGCCACTCGAGCATCTCTCCTGTTGAGTGGCGGCAAAGTTAAGAAAATTCTGGTAATGGTGCACGAAATAGTTGGTGAAATATCCATAACTAACTGACAGATATGCCCATATAGTAACTTTGATGAAACCGGTTTCATCAAAGTTATTTTTTTATGTTAA
>JADIMD010000077.1 GCA_017695015.1 Candidatus Cryptobacteroides faecigallinarum
CCGCCATCTACGATAAAGACACTGAACACGGAAGCCACATCCCTGATCATATACACATTGGAAGGGTCGGTGATCTTCACTCCGTCCACGATGAAATTGTAGCTGTAAAGCTCCGATTCGAGAGGCTCCGGCAATGTATACTCCCATACTCCCGGCTCATCATCCACCATTTCCGCTATCCTCGCCTTGTATTCATCACCGTCAGGAGAGAAGAAAGACTTCTCGGGAATGCAGTCTCCGGTCACCTGCACAGAATATGCATCCGGAGCGAAAAGACGGAAAGTGACAGTCTTGTCATCATTTATCTGAGGCGAGACAAGCGACTGAGGTCCTCCCCAGATGGACTGCTGAGCAAAAGCCGAAAACAATGGCATGAAAAACAGCAGAAAAGCAGAAAAAAAGATATTCTTTCCCATATGTCAAATTATAGTGCCGTGTCATTTAGAAAGTAAAACGCACCATCATCTGGATACGGCTGTTGTAGACCCAGTGCAGGTTGTCTGTCGCAAGTCCCCGAGGGCTGTAATATGCTACATCGACAGTCTTGCCGTCAGATCCTGCTTCCTGACGCAATTCAGGGTCTCCATACTGGGCCGCAGTCAGGTTGTATTCAAGAGCAAGCGTAAATTTGCCGATATTGTAAGCCACAGTAGGAATCACCCTCCACATGGCATTGAGATTCTGGAAGCCATTCTTGCTGAACCAGAAATTCTTCTCCGAGGTCTTGCCGTCAGATGTCACGAAATCCTCGGTCGCACCGAGATTCTTGATATAGCCTCCCATGAGCATCACCTGCCATTTCTTGCCATAGGACAATGAGGCCCATGTCGATGAAGTCTGCAAAGGCGCGTATTCCCAATGTCCGTCAGGACTGCTGTTGGAAGTCACACCATATCCGCTCATCAGATTCATGTGCTCCCCACCCTGGCTGTAAATAGTCTTTGCCTTCACCTGGAAACTTCCTTTCGTATACTGAAGATAGATGTAAGGATTGACTGTCGTGATCCTGTCAGACACCTTCACTTCCACTCCGTCCGCATTCACCCCTGTACTGCGAGGTTTGATGCTGAGCACACTTGCTCCCACACGGCCAAGGAATCCTCCGGCCTTGTAAGAGAAGCCGAGATACATTTCAGGAATACCGGAATACTTTATATAATCGGCGGTAGAGCCAGACGGTCCAGCCGATGTATACTGCATCTGCCAGATGGCACCCGAAGTAATAGTGAAATGTTTACCAAGATTTGCATCCATCAGGACCTGAGGAGTACGGCTGAATGCATTGAAAGGTGCTCCTGTCTCAAGGCTGGTCACATGAGGCTGGTCTGCAGCAATCGGATGCCATGCCTGGCCGAGTTTCAACACGACAGATGCAGTCGCATCGGAGTTTCTCCCCATTCCGAGATTATCCCAACCGATTGTGGCATATGCCTGACGCAGACGGAGCTGCGCCGTCCCGGTAGAACCTGTCAGGCCCGCATAAAAGTCAGTCTCGACTTTTGCCCCGAATTTCGTCCTTCCCACCTGATATCCCGTCACATCCACTCCAAGACGAGTCGTGAGGGCGAGGAAACGGAAAGAAGACCTGGCATTCAAGTCCTGCGTCCCGTCACTGTTCATCTTTACATCCTTTGGCAGATAATAGAACAGATCTCCTGTCCCTGCCACACTCTCCCTCGTGTCGAAAGCAAAAAAGTTACGGACGAAGCCATAGAACTTGAAATGGTTTTCCGTTTCACCGTCAGCAGCATTGACAGCGGCCGTAGACAAGATTATAGCGGAAAACAATAATGCAAAATGTTTCATTATAAATAGGTTTAAATTCTGTACAAAAAAAGAGGGATGTCAGTACGACATCCCTCCCACTGTCTGCCGTCACCGTTGCAGGCAACGAAGATATTAAGTTTTTATCAGATTCCAATGAAAAACAGCACCAGATATCCGATAACATAACCGACAGCCCCGATAATGATACCGACTTTCGTCATGTCCTTCGTAGTGACCAACCCTGTAGAATGCGCCAGGGCGTTTGGAGGGGTCGATATCGGGAAAAGCATCGCCAGGGAGGTACAGAGAACTGCCCCGACAAGCAGGACCTTCAGTCCTCCCACCGGCAGCAGAGCCTCTCCCATTCCAACTCCGACAGCGCTCAGGATTGGCACTATCAGACTTGCAGCCGCAGTATTCGAGATGAAGTTGGATATGAAATATCCGATGAAACCTGCGACAAGCACGACTACAAGAGGCAGCCATTCCCCGAACGGAATCGATGACACAAGATGCTCGGCAAGGCCCGTAGCATTCAGGGCAAGTCCGAGGGCAAAACCTCCGGCGACCATCCAGAGCACGCTCCAGTTGATATCCTTGAGGTCCTCCTCCTTTATCACTCCCGTCACACAGAACACTCCCACAGGGATCATGGCAACGACATAGGAATTGATCCCCACCACGCTTTCAAGAACCCACAGCAGGATTGTCAGGCCGAAAGTGACCCATACGACATATGTCCTCCATGTCCTTTCATGACCTCCTTCTATCTTGAGCTCTATCGTCTTCTGCTTGAAAGGGTAAAGCCACAGTAGCACACCCCACGCAAACAGGAGCATCACGAACACATACGGCACCATTATCTTCATCCAGTCCGCGAATGTGACCCCAAGATGAAGAGTGTCATTGAGATATCCGAAAGCGATGGCATTCGGAGGTGTCCCGATAGGTGTTCCTATACCGCCGATGTTTGCAGCAATAGGGATGGCCAGGGCCAATGCAATGCGACCCTTTCCGTCAGGAGGCAGAGTCTTGAGCACAGGGGCGAGGAAAGTGAGCATCATTGCGGCCGTAGCCGTGTTGCTCATGAACATGGAAAATATACCTATGACCAGCAGAAACCCGAGCAGGACGAATTCGGACTTTTTCCCGAAAGGTTTGAGCAGGACCCTTGCAAGCTGCACATCAAGCCCATATTTGGAAGATGCTATCGCCAGCACGAAACCTCCGAGGAACAGCATTATCACTGGATCAGCAAAAGTCGCCAGCAATGACTTGTAGCTGACGAGGGTGCCCAGTTCTCCAGGCACCCCGTCCGCTTTAAGGAACGGCAGACTGCTGTCCGAAATGGTCAGCAGCATGATCACGATAACAAGCACCGAAGTCGTCCATGTAGGGATCACCTCGAACATCCACATCAGGGCGGCAAAGACGAATATCGCTATCGTCCTCTGCTCAGTGATCGTCAGACCGTCTATCCCGAAGAATGTTGTCGGCACCAGCCACAGGAACAAGGTTATCGCCACGATAACCGGAAGCATCACATAGAGCTTCAAATTGAATTTGCCGGATCGTATGTCGGTTGCTGTCATTTTAATCTGTCTATATTATACCCTGCTCCAGCATAGCCGTAGCCACTTTCATGAACCCGGCGATGTTGGCTCCTTTGACATAATTGATATAGCCGTCAGGCTGCTCGCCATACTGCACGCACGCATGGTGGATATTGGACATGATCTCATGGAGCTTCTTGTCCACTTCCTCTGCGCTCCAGCTGATATGCATGGCATTCTGGGTCATTTCCAGACCTGATGTAGCCACACCACCGGCATTCACAGCCTTACCTGGAGCAAAAAGTATCTCTGCCTTCTGGAATGCTTCGATAGCCTCAGGCGTACATCCCATATTGGAAACTTCTGCGCAGCACCATGTGCCGTTCTTGATGAGCTCCTCTGCATCGGCTCCTGTCATCTCGTTCTGGAAAGCGCACGGCATTGCGATGTCGCACTTGATGCTCCATGATTTCTTTCCAGGATAGAATGTAGCTGAAGGGAACTTCTCTGCGAAAGGTGCAACCACATCATTGTTGGAAGCACGGAGTTCAAGCATATACGCAATCTTCTCGTCGTTCATGCCTTCAGGATCATAGATGGCTCCGTCAGGTCCTGAAATGGCGATGACTTTCGCTCCGAGCTGGGTAGCTTTCTTTGCTGCACCCCATGCCACATTGCCGAATCCTGAAATTGCGACAGTCTTGTCCTTGATGTCCTTCCCCTGGCGGTGGAGCATATGCTGCACGAAATATACGGCTCCGTATCCTGTAGCCTCAGGACGGATAAGAGAACCTCCCCAGGTCATTCCCTTGCCTGTAAGCACACCTGTATGCTCCCTTGCAAGTTTCTTGTACATTCCGAAAAGGAAACCGATCTCCCTTCCGCCGACTCCGATGTCGCCTGCAGGCACATCAGTGTCAGGTCCGATGTTGCGCCACAGCTCCAGCATGAACGCCTGGCAGAAACGCATGATCTCCGCATCCGACTTGCCCTTAGGGTTGAAATCGGAACCTCCTTTGCCGCCTCCCATAGGAAGGGTAGTCAGGGCATTCTTGAAAATCTGCTCGAATCCGAGGAATTTAAGGATTGAAGGGTTCACGGAAGGATGGAATCTGAGTCCGCCCTTATATGGACCGATAGCGCTGTTGAACTGCACCCTGTATCCTGTGTTGGTATGGATCTCTCCGTTGTCATCCACCCATGTCACCTTGAAAGTGAAGATTCTGTCAGGTTCCACAAGACGCTCCACAATCTTTGCATCCTCGAATTCAGGATGCCTGTTGTAAGTCTCCTCGATGGATTCCAGCACTTCGCGCACTGCCTGGAGATACTCTTTCTCATTTGGATACTTGGCCTGTAATCTGGCCATGATGTCATTGGTCTTCATGATAGTGTTATGTTATTAAAAATGCATGTCATTTCACTTCCCATGTGGCTCCGCTCCTGAGCAGCTCGTCCACATTGTGTATCTTCGATTTTGCCGTGACCTGCTCGGCCTGCATCCTCACTCCTCCGTCATATGTCACGTCAGGCACATCCCTGATCACTCCCAAAGCCACCGGATATTCCGGATACTTCATGTCCGCAAGCATCATGTGGATACCGATGTTGTCGTTGTGGGCATCATGAGTGAGAATGTCATCTTCAGTGATGCCTTTCTCCCCTATTGTGACCACCTTGAGCCTCAACCCGTCGAGAATCAGGCCCTTATCCCTGTTCTTGCCGAATATCATCTTCTCCCCGTGTCTCAGGACAATAGTCCTGTCCTCTTTCGCAGCTCGGTCTGAAATCGCTGAATGCGCCCCGTTGTTGAAGATGACGCAGTTGGTCAGCATCTCCACGACAGAAGTACCGTTGTGAGTCGCCCCGGCGACAAGGATCTCCTCATTGAGCTTCAGCTCAGTGTCGAGCCCTCTTGCGAAGAATGTGCCTTTGGCTCCCAGCACAAGGCTTCCAGGATTGAAAGGATGCTCCACAGTCCCGTATGGAGAGGTCTTGGTGATGGCCCCGAACTTGGAGGTCGGGGAATACTGCCCCTTGGTAAGCCCGTAAATCTGGTTGTTGAACAATATTATATTGATGTCTATGTTCCTCCTTATGGCATGGATGAAATGGTTACCGCCTATGGCGAGGGCGTCACCGTCTCCGCAGGCCTGCCATATGTTCAATGAAGGATTGGCGACCTTGATGCCTGTCGCGATTGCAGTTGCCCTGCCGTGGATGCTGTGGAAGCCGTAAGTGTTCATGTAGTACGGAAGCCTCGAAGAACATCCTATACCTGACACCACGACAAAGCGCTCCCTGTCGTACCCGAGCATTTCAGCCACTCTCGGCATTGCCCTCTGCATTGCAGCCAATACGGCATGGTCGCCGCATCCGGGACACCATCTGACCTCCTGGTCGCTCTTGAAATCTGAACTTGTATATTTTGCCATAATCCTGTTCCTTTATCTGATCATTTCCTGAAAAATCACATCTCGTTCTCTATTGCGGAGACAAGCTCCTGCACCAGGAACGGCTGTCCCTGTACCTTATTGTACTGCAAGTAGTTGAACTGAGGCATCAGAGACCTGAGATAACCAGCGAAATGTCCGCTGTTGAGTTCGCAGACAAGTATCTTCCTGAAACGGGAGAATACTTCTGCCGTATTTTTCGGAAGAGGATTGATATAGTCGAAATGGGCATAGCTTACAGTCTTGCCTTCCGATTTGAGTTGAGCCACTGCAGAACTGATATGTCCGTATGTTCCGCCCCAGCCGACCACGAGAAGCTCTCCAGAATCAGGACCGTCCACATTCAGGGCAGGAATGAAGTCGGCCACCCTTGCTATTTTCTCCGCCCTTTCCCTTACCATCAGTTCATGGTTCTCGGGAGCGGAAGAAAGGACACCGAAATGATTCTTCTCCAGTCCTCCTACCCTGTGCTCGAACCCTTTCTGCCCCGGCACGGCCCATTTGCGGACCATGGTGTCAGGATTCCTTTCGAAAGGATGGAACGGGGTATCCTCCTCCTTTGCATACGGAGGACGGATTTCGGGATAGTCCTTCATTGACGGGATCTTCCATGGCTCTGAACCGTTGCCGAGAAATCCCTCGGACAGGAGCACAACAGGAGTCATGTGCTCAAGGGCTATTTTGGCTGCATGGAAGGCCGCGTCGAAACAATGTGCAGGAGAATGGGAGGACATCACCACCAGAGGGCACTCCCCGTTCCTGCCATAGAGCACCTGATTGAGGTCGGTCTGCTCGGTCTTGGTCGGGATACCTGTGGAAGGACCCGCCCTCTGCACATCCACGATCACCAGCGGCAGCTCCGTCATCACTGCAAGCCCCATGGCCTCGGATTTCAGGGAAAGTCCGGGACCTGAAGTTGTAGTCACTGCAAGGTCACCTGCAAATGCCGCCCCGATGGCTGTACAGATGCCTGCAATCTCATCCTCTGCCTGCAGGGTAGTCGCCCCGAGACTCTTGTGGATAGCGAGCTCTTCGAGGATTGAAGTTGCAGGAGTGATAGGATACGAACCGCAGAAAAGTTTCAGTCCAGACTTCTCCGCAGCTGCAAGAAGCCCCCACGCCACGGCCTGGTTTCCTGTTATGTTGCGGTACAGCCCCGGACTCATGTGTGCAGGCTCGATATGATATGTATTCGGGATTGCCTGTATATTGGCGGCATAATTGTATCCGTCGTTCAGGACCTTCTTGTTGGGCGCCACCAGCTCTGGATGTTTCTTGCCGAACTTTTTCTCAAGATAGTCATATATGTATTCCACCGGACGGCTGAAAATAAAACATGCCATCCCGAGGGTGAACATATTCTTGCACCTGCCTATGCTTTTGTGGTCAAGTCCGCTGTCCTTGAGGCTTTCAAAGGTAAGGGAGGTTATAGGGGCCGCGATTATGGTCCTGTCCTCTATACCAAGCTCCGTTATCGGATCCTCTTTGAAGCCGGCCTTCGCAAGTCCCGGTCCGTCGAATGTATCCTCATCGACGAGTACCATCGCAGTCCTTTTTAGCCATTTCGCATTGGTCTTGAGAGCCGCAGGATTCATTGCAACAAGCATATCGCAGAAATCGCCGGGAGTACTGATGTGCTCACTGGCGATGTGTACGGTAAAACCTGATACTCCTGACAATGTGCCATGAGGCGCTCTTATCTCTGCAGGGAAATCGGGGAAAGTGGACAATTCGTTACCATATAAGGCTGACATATTAGCAAAAAGAGAACCGGTCAGCTGCATGCCGTCTCCGGAATCTCCCGCAAATCGAATCACAACATCTTTAGTATCAATTACTTTATGTTGCATATAGACTTCCGTTATGTTATTAGTATAAATGTGTTAAAAATTTGCCTATCAAAATTAGTAATTTTCATCAAATACACACAATTTATCGAAAATTTTTTAGCAAATTGCCGCAAAACATAAAAAAGCCGACCGGAAAACCCGGCCGGCAAAATTACAGGAAGCGAAATCAGTCATCGATGTCTATCAGGACGAAATTGCGGTCGAATGTAAGTTCAAGCCCGTTGGTGAGCTCTATCTCATACCCGTTCTTTCCTTTCTCTATCTTCACACATTTTGTACCCGTGTAGGTTGCATTCACATAATTGAGGATCTGTTCAGGAATGAACTTCTCGTCTACAGTAGCATATTTGCATTTGATTTCTTTCCATTCGCCCTTGTCTGTAAACTCCAGCTTGGTGCCGCCTGCAAAAAGGACATCGTATGAATCTCCGAATATGTCCCTGTCCTGGGTGGTGAAAGCTATCTTTTCCTGAGGGAAATTAGCCTTGATGAACTGCTGGGCCTTGACCGGGAGCTGCTCGAAAGTGATAGGTCTGTCGTCTGCCGATGCAACGCCTGCGAATGCCATGACTGCCACGAAGAATAAAGCGATCTTTTTCATATCTCTAAAAATTTAATGGTTGGTAATTCTGTCATTGGATACCGTTCTTTCAGGTTTCCGGGGACAAAAGTACATGCCGATTCTGAAAAGAAACTGAAATATGAAAAATATGCCATCCCGATTTCCAGAAATATTCAAGGCCGAGGCCGTAACTCTGGCAGATGGAATGTACAATGGCAAGTCCGAGACCGGTAGACCCATCCTTGTCAGAGGACCGCCTGTAGAATCTGGTGAAAATCTTGTCCCTGTCCAGAGGCACAGCGCCTTCGTTCGACACGGAGAAACCCTCGGAAGACATGTCAACCTTCACTTTACTCCCCGGATTTCCATGAACGAAGGCATTTTTCAGCAGATTGTTCATGAGCATCGACGCAAGCTGCCTGTTCATTTCGAAGACAAATCCGGAGCGCACATCAAGTGAAGCATCAATGTTCCTGGAAGCATATATCTCTGAATACAGTTCTATCCCCTCAACCGCCAGAACCGAGAAATCTATCTTTTCGGATTCGGGGAAGCTGTCATTTTCTATGCGGTGAATCATCAGCAAAGTCTTGTTTATACGGCTGAGATCCCTTATAGACCTGTCTATCTTCATCAGCTGCTCCGCCTGCGACTGTGTAAGGTCTGGATCGGAAAGCAGCATCTCTATCCTCGCCGTACATACCGAAAGCGGAGTCTGAAGTTCATGGGAGACATTGCCGATGAATGCCTTCTGCTCCTCGTTACGGCTTTCCAGCCTGGCCACTGCCTCCTTTGCCACATCAGAAAGTTTCCTGAATTCCACGACACGCGTCTCTACAGGCATGGACCCCGGGCTGTCTCCATGCGTATAGCTGTCGAACCATTTCAGCAGAGCATCCAGCGGTCTGAGGCTGTGGCGCACTACGCTGTGGGCTATGCCAATGATCGCGACAAGCAGGACTGCATACAATATGACTGTCCATTTCAGGATATGCTCGGATATCGAATCCCTCTCCACAGTAGGCACAGACACGGTCAGCTCATAATATCTGTCCTGTGCATCCCTGAAGATACATGTCCTGTTCCTCGCAGGGACATCTTCATCCTGGCTCTGGATGTATGTTATAGATTCCCAGTACCTGATCCTGTTGTTGGCAGAAGCATATTCCGGAGTCACTTCGCGTATCTCAAAAGTATTGTACGCCACCGCATCGGAATACGGCATGGGTTCCCCGGCAAGAGACCAGATTATTATGTCTTCGGAATAGTCGTCAAGAGTCTCGTCCATCTCTTCCGTCAGCTCTCCCATAAAGGAATAATAGAAGACCGTTCCCCACACGCCAAGGGCGACGAGGACAAATGCGGAAAGGCTGAGAATTATCTTGGTGGAAAGATTCATATGTCAATTCTTTGTGACGAACTTGTATCCGAACCCGTATACCGATTTTATCTCCATGTCCGAGCCTGCTGCATCCAGTTTCTTGCGGAGATTCTTGACCTGGGCATATACAAACTGGAAATCGTCAGCCTGGTCCACATGGTCTCCCCACACCGCCTCCGCAAGAACCGCCTTGTCCACGATATTCCCCGGCCTCTGCATGAAATATTTAAGGATGTCGAACTCTTTTTTAAGGAGCTGGACAGGAACTCCTGCTACGGACACAGCGCCGGTATCAGGCTCCAACGACACATTTCCACAGACGAAAGCGAGATTCCCCGCATTGGAGCTGCGCCTGACCACACTTCTTATCCTCGCCACAAGCTCCGCCATATGGAAGGGTTTGGCAAGATAGTCGTCAGCCCCGAGACCGAGACCTGTCACCTTGTCGTCTAACGAGCCCTTTGCGGAAGTGATAATCACATTGGTCCTGTCACCATCCGCCTTCAGTTTCCTGAGCAGGTCAAGACCGCTTCCCCCGGGCAGCATTATGTCCAGCAGGACACAGTCATATGCATACACGGCAAGCTTTGAGACAGCCGTGTGATAGTCGGAGGCCGTCTCCACGACAAAGCCTTCCTTTTTAAGCGCTGCGGACATCAGCTCCACTAAAGCCTCCTCGTCCTCAACTATAAGTATCTTCATGTTGTCAAAGATACAACTTTCCTCAATTTATCGCAATCCGCACGGCACTCATCGTCATATTTGCTACCTTTGCAGGTCTATGGGGAAAAGAAGCAACATGACAGTCGCGGCGGCGACCCTCGTCATCACAGTCACGGCAGATATTCTGGCAGGAGCAGCTGCATCGGGAGAGGTGCTCTTTCTGCTGAGAATTCCGCGCGCTGTCACTGCCATGGTGTCAGGGGCGGCACTCGCTCTTGCAGGACTTCAGCTGCAGGCCATCTTCAGGAACCCTCTTGCCGACCCCCACATAATGGGCGTCAGTTCAGGAGCAGGTCTGGGTGCTGCCATAGCCGTCCTTGCCGGGACCGGAGTATCCGCAGGTTTCACTGGAGGAATATCCGTTGCCGCAGCTGCATCCGCAGGGGCACTGCTGTCGTCCTTACTGATAATCCTCATATCCAAAAAGGCGAAACGGGACTATACATTGCTGATTTTCGGAGTGCTGACCGGGTTTGCATTCAACGCCCTCACCTCAATCCTCCAGTCATGGGCCGACCCTGAAAGCCTGAGGATATACTACAGCTGGTCTGCCGGCAGCTTCATCAACTCGGGCTATGACGGGATAGCCATAATTGCCTCGGGATGCATCATAGGGACAGCCATCGCATGCGGCAATGCCAAAGGACTCGACAGTCTTCTCTTCGGGGACGATTTCTCTTCCCTCTCGGGAGCCAGGCCCGAAAGAATCAGATGGATATCGCTTGCCGGATGCTGTCTGATGACAGGAGCTGTCACTGCCTTCTGCGGACCTGTAGGATTTGTAGGCATCACCGCACCGCACATCGCCAGAAAGCTTATGGGGACGACTTCGCACCTGAGCGTCATCCCCGCCACCCTGCTGACAGGAGGAATCATGGGAGCAGTTGCAGACCTGCTCTCAAGATGCGGTCCATACCCTCTCCCTGCAGGAAGCGCCATGGCCCTCATAGGCATACCTATAATATTATATATAATGCTCCGCCCTGAAAAATCCGCCTGCATAAGCCGTGTCTGCACATCGGAGGAGTCCCGGATGAAAAAGCACACATCAAGGGAGACGATACATATGGACGGAATTGACATAGGATACAGCAGCAGGACACTGTGTTCAGACATCAGTTTCAGGCTGCATCCCGGAGACTGCATCCTTCTGTGCGGAGCGAACGGCAGCGGCAAGACCACCCTTCTGCGCACCTTGGCATCACTCTGGCCTGACAGGGTAACGATGATCCCGGCTGACATTCCTAAAGTCAAAGGGTTCACACTGGAAGAATTCATCCGTACAGGCTGCTATACGATGAGCGACTGGAAAGGACTGCTGTCTCCCGAAAGCGAGCGGAAAGCATCCGAAGTCATGGACAGGCTGCGCATAGGACAGTTCAGGAACAAGGACATTTCCACCCTGAGTGACGGGGAGTTCCGCAAAGGATGCATCGCATCTGCCCTTTGCAGGGACTCTGAAACGATAATTCTGGATGAACCCGAAGCGTTTCTCGACACTGAAAGCAGGATCGAAGTGCTTTCCCTGCTCCGCCAAATCGCTGCAGAAGGCAGCAGGTCCGTCATATTCTCTTCCCACGACATAGCGACAGCCTTGAAATTCTGCAACAGGGTTGCGGCAATCGGTCATGACCATAAATTCCGCATTTCATCGGAATTAAACGGAAACGGCAGTGATGGCGCAGCATCAGAGGATTCGCGCAACGCGGAAAAAATACGGACCGCACGCTCCATTTTCAGAAATAAAAGTATTACCTTTGATGTTTAAGCCTTTTTCGAAGATGGACAAGAGACTTTTTCTTATAGACGGACACGCCCTGATTTTCAAGATGTACTATGCCTTTCTCCGGCATCCGATGATCAATTCCAAAGGAGAAGACACATCCATCCTGTTCGGATTTACGAAATATGTCCTGGAACTTGTCGAAAAGGAAAAGCCCACCCATCTGGCAGTGTCGTTCGACCCTCCCGGAGGGACATTCCGCAACAGCATATATCCCGACTACAAGGCGACAAGGGAAGCAACCCCGCAGCTGGTGATAGACGCACTCGACCCCCTAACGGAGATTTGCAAGGCTTTAGACATCCCCGTGCTCATGGTCATGGGGTATGAAGCGGACGATGTGATCGGCACTGTCGCATGCAAGGCCGCTGACGAAGGGTTCACAGTGTACATGGTGACTCCGGACAAGGATTACGGACAGCTCGTGACCGACCATGTAATCCAGTACAAGCCGGGCAAGGCCGGAGGTGACAGGGAAATCCTCGGGAAAGAAGAGATCTGCGAAAAATACGGCATCAGCGACCCGAAACAGGTCATTGAAATCCTGACAATCTGCGGTGACGCATCTGACAATGTCCCCGGAGTGAAGGGAGTGGGAGAAGTCGGGGCAAGGAAACTCATAGGAAAGTACGGATCCGCAAAAGAAATATACAGCCACCTCGACGAGCTGACTCCGAAACAGAAGTCGGCATTCGAGGAAGCCAGAGGGCATATCGCCATGAGCCATGACCTTGTGACCATCCGCACTGATGCACCGGTGGACTTCGACACTTCTTCCATGAGTCTTGACAGCGGATTCAGCAGCAAGGCGGCAGAGATTTTCGACAGATATGAATTCGGCTCCCTGAAGAAGTATCTCGGAGAGGCGGCAAAGACTTCCGACAGCAAAGCGGAAGAACTGGAATATCATGAAATAACCCCTCCCGAAATCTGCAGGATTGCAAAGGATGCAGGCAAGGCGGCAATCATTTCCGAATGGCTTGGCTCCGACATCTTCTCTGGCATAAAAAGGATTACTGTAGGGACAGACAGCAACGGGAAAAGGGCGGCTGCCGCAGGTAAAGCTGAAGATTTCAGGGAAATTCTCGAGAACCCTGAAATAGACAAAATCGGGTACGACCTGAAAAGGCAAGGCAAT
>JADIMD010000078.1 GCA_017695015.1 Candidatus Cryptobacteroides faecigallinarum
ATATTCTTCAGGAACTATACCGTTGTCCCTGTCGTGCAGAATCTTGCTTCCGACGGCAGGAAAGCCTGCCCCGTCAAGGCGGATTGTCTCGATGTCGTACCTTTTGCCGAGTTCTTCCACGAGGGGTATCGCTATTTTCCTCGTCCTGGATTCTGCCCTCATCGTACAGTCTATGAAAATGAGTCTGTCCATATCGCTTTCTCTTTAGATTGTCATCAGCCTTTTGATCCTGCAGTTGAGGTGTATTCCCCTTTTTCTCTGAAGACCTGCTCGAACATCATGTGCGCCAATGTATCCTTATCTGCCATTCTTTTACCTGCCGTTTCGCTGGCGGCAAATATAGAATTTAATTGCCATTTCCCAAAATAATAGCTATCCGTTCGCCCATGGTCGGGGGGAAGTGAAATCTTCCGTGAATCGGCCGGAGTTGTGTGTATTCATATATGAACAGCCGAAAAAAGCTGGAAGTTACCCCGAGTGCGTGAATTGGAGATTCCCTGCGCACATGCCAGGCAGGCTGGAGAGGATTTGCCGGGACGAATTTTTAATGTGGCATCGGTGCTGATATATAAGTCTGTTGCCCCGTATGAGGTATCTCTTATAATGATTTTTGCTATCTTTGTAAGCTATTTGGATGCGGTGTACTATGTCAGACGATGGAAAGATAATAATTCACAATGCGAGGGTCAACAACCTCAAGAACATTTCTCTGGAGATACCGAGAGGAAAATTCGTCGTGATAACGGGCATTTCCGGATCAGGCAAGTCGTCTTTGGCATTCGACACTTTGTTTGCAGAGGGGCAGAGGAGGTTTGCCGAGAGCCTTTCCTCATATGCCAGGCAGTTCCTCGGAAGAATGTCCAAGCCAGATGTGGACCTGATAGAGGGCATTCCACCGGCAATAGCCATCGAACAGAAAGTCAACACACGCAATCCACGCTCCACCATCGCCACCAGCACCGAGATCTACGACTATCTGAGGATAATGTTCGCAAGGATAGGCAGGACCTATTCCCCGGTGTCTGGAGAGGAAGTCAAGTGCCACAGTGTCAATGATGTGATGGAATATATCCTGGGGCAGCAGGTCCCTGGCACTGCAATTTATCTTCTTGCTGACATCGGCTGGAAAGACAGGGAGGACAAGGTTGAGCTTATGCTCGGTCTGAAAGAAGACGGCTATTCCAGGTTCTTTACCGATAAGGTTGTCAGAATAGAGGAAATGATGCAGAGGGCCGAGACAGGGGATTATCCTGACGAACTGTATCTGCTTGTGGACAGGCTCAAGATGCCTGATATGAAGGCATTGTCCGGGCAGGAGCTGGAAGATTTCCATACGAGGCTGCATTCTTCCGTACAGAGCGCTTTCGACAAGGGTACGGGAACTGTCATGGTCAGATGCGAAGGGCAGGACGGGGTGGAGTCAAGGCAGTTTGTCAACAGGTTCGAAGCGGACGGGATGACTTTCAGACAGCCTGACGAATATATGTTCAGCTTCAACAGTCCCCTCGGGGCATGCCCTGTGTGCGGAGGTCTCGGAAAGATAATTGGCATCAGCGAGGATCTCGTGGTTCCTGACCAGAGCAAGAGCATCTACGACGGTGCCATCGCCTGCTGGAGAGGGGAGAAGATGGGCTGGTTCAAGGACCAGCTTGTCAGGAATGCGGAGAAGTATGGCATACCTATTTTCGAGCCGTGGCACAATTTGACGGATGAGCAGAAGTCGCTGATATGGGAAGGCAGACATGCGGAGACGGAAGAAGAGACCATAGTGGGGCTTAATGAATTCTTCCGCTGGGTGGAGGCCAACAAGTACAAGATACAGTACAAGTACATGCTCAGCCGTTATTCAGGCAAGACCGTGTGCAGGGAATGCGGAGGCAGCAGGTTGAGGAAAGAGGCCCTGTATGTCAGGATAGGTGGCAAGAACATACATGAACTGCTTTGCATGAATGTGGACCAGCTTCTGGATTTCTTCAAGGGACTTCAGCTGACCGGATACGAGCAGAGCATTGTTTCAAAGGCGGTTTCTGAAGTCATGTCCAGACTGCAGTATATCAAGGAAGTAGGTCTGTCATATCTGACTCTCAACAGGGCTTCGAATACCCTGTCCGGAGGAGAGAGCCAGAGAATCAACCTTGTCACGGCTCTCGGAAGTTCTCTTGTGGGCTCTCTGTATATTCTGGACGAACCGAGTATAGGGCTGCATCCGAGAGACACGGACAGGCTGATAGCTGTGCTCAAAAGATTGCGCGACATCGGCAATACCGTCGTCGTTGTGGAGCATGACGAGGAAATCATGAGGGCAGCCGATCTGCTTGTCGACATAGGACCTAAGGCAGGGGTGAATGGAGGAGAAGTCGTGTTCAACGGCAGGATCGGAGACAATGTGCCGCAGGAGACAATGCAAAAATCCCTTACTCTGCAGTATCTCAACGGGCTGAGGGAAAGATATGTGAGACCTAAGCACCAGTGGAGCTATTCCGTCACTGTGGAAGGTGCAATGGAGCATAACCTGAAGGATATAGATGTGAAGTTCCCTCTTGGAGTCCTGACTGTAGTTACCGGAGTGAGCGGAAGCGGCAAATCCTCGCTGGTAGGGGACATCCTCTATCCGGCCCTGTTCAGGCAGATCAACCAGACAGGTCCGGTTCCTGGCACATTCCGTGGGCTTAGCGGAAATCTTGACAGAATATCATCTGTTGAATATGTGGACCAGAATCCGATAGGCAAAAGTTCCCGTTCCAATGCTGTCACATATCTGAAGGTATACGACGACATCAGAAAGCTCCTGTCAGAACAGCAATATGCAAAACTTAACGGGTACACGCCGTCGTTCTTCTCGTTCAACATGGACGGGGGAAGATGTCCGGAATGTCAGGGAGAAGGATTTGTCAGGATCGGGATGCAGTTTATGGCAGATGTGACAATGACATGTGAAGCCTGCGAGGGAAAGAGATTCAAGCCGGATATCCTTGAGGTCAAATATAAGGGAAAGAATATAGATGACATACTCAACATGAGTGTTGAGGAAGCAATGCAGTTCTTCGGAAGCCAGTCAGATCCGACAGCGAAAAGAATAGCGGAAAGGCTTCAGCCTCTTGCCGATGTAGGCCTGTCATATATCAAGCTCGGGCAGAGCAGCAGCACCCTTTCGGGAGGCGAGAGCCAGAGAATCAAACTGGCGTATTTCCTGTCCCTGAACGATACACAGCCTCGCAACGGCAAGCAGAGGATAATGTTCATCTTTGACGAACCGACCACCGGACTGCATTTCTACGATGTGGAGAAGCTTCTCAAATCATTCGATGCCCTGATTGCAAAAGGTCATTCAATAGTCGTTGTCGAGCATAATCCCGATGTCATAAGGTCAGCGGACTGGATTATAGACCTCGGACCTGATGCCGGAGATGCAGGAGGTAGGGTAGTGTTTGAAGGTACTCCGGAAGACCTTGCCAAGGCTGACACTTTCACATCGAGATACATCAGATGACAGCTATCCCGGAAGGTCCACCTCCACTACGATAAGTTCCGCATCATTGACAGGATATCCTGCCTCGAAGTACATCATGCCTCTTCCGCTTCCCGTGAGCGTGAGTGTGACCCCTTTGCCGTCTTCATCCACTTTGAAGTCGTATATGCCCCTCTCCTTGTCGTATTCGAGGTGTTCGAGACCGATATCCAATGGAGTGTCATCAGGCACGAGGTTGCATCTGACATGTATTGTCTCTCCTATCTTCCCCCTGATGTAGTTTCCTGGCGAGACACTCATGTCCACCGGTCCCCTGTATCCGAGTCCTGACTTGTCCACTCTCCATCCGCTGCCGTCGAGCCCGTCATTCTCAGGTCTGACGGTTATGTGGTAATGGCAGTTCCTTTCCACATCGAAGTTGGACGGCCCCTCCCCGAGGTAAAACCTGTATACGAGACCTTCTCCGGGCAGGGAATAGTAGCCGTCAGAAAGATATTCGGCAACAAGTTCGATGTAGGAGCATTGTCTGGACATCGGGTCTCCATCGTCAAAAACCTTTTCGTCATAGCCTGATATGTCTCCCAATGGTTCTCCCTGCATATTCTCGAACATGTAAAGACTTATC
>JADIMD010000079.1 GCA_017695015.1 Candidatus Cryptobacteroides faecigallinarum
AATTTTAATTACTACTGTATTTTTATTAAAAATTTTTAATATTATAAATTTTCCATTATCTGCCATATCTGGTACAGGCCTCTCGGCACATGGAAACAGCCTTTCCATTTGCCGCCTTTCAAAGGCATCAGCACTTCCCCTCTGCGGTTGAGATAGCCGAACCACTCGGGATACTCCTTGTCCTTGAACCTGCTCCACATGTAGCTGTCAAGCTTTTCAAACCATTCCAGGCTTGTCCTGTCCCCCGTCAGCTGATATCCTTTCAGCATCGCGATTGCAGACTCAATATGCACCCACCAGAGTTTCTGGTCCCACTCCAGCTGGAGAGGAGGATTGCCCTTGCGGTCCATGAAATAATAAATACCGCCATACTCCTTGTCCCAGCCGAACTCTATTACATTGTGGGATATAGCGACACACCTTTCTATCAGAGCCTTGTCCCCAAGGCGGACACCGAGGTTCATCAGAAACCACAAGGCTTCAAGATTGTGACCCGGATTTATCACCCTACCCTCGAAGCAGTCCACGAGACTTCCGTCCACGCTCGACACATTCTCCACCATCATTCCCACCTCGTCCTTATAAAATACTCCGAGCACTTCATGGAGACATTCCTCTATCGTCTTGTCCAGCAGGCTCTTGTCCTCCATAATACCCTCTATCTCCAAGGCCATGTTGCAGATGATCATCGGCAGGGAGAAACCTTTCAGAGGACGGGTGCCTGGATAGCTTTTCTCCCAAGGCCCCTTAGGATTGCCCCTCCTTGCCAATATCCTCGCAAATGTGCGCCTCGCTATTTCGGCATATTCTTCCTTGCCCGTAGCCTCGGCCAGCTGGGCGAAACCCATGCAGGCAAATGTGTTGGAGAAGATGTTGTAAGGCTGTATCAGAGGCCTGCCATCGCGGGTCAGAGAGAAATAGAAGTCATAATTCCCGTCATGTCCGTACTTCTTCAGGAATTCCGCCCCCCGGACAGCACAGTCCAGCCATTCCTGACGCTTTTCAACCTTATTGTACAGCATTGCGAACATCCAAACCTCGCGGCCCTGAAGCCATATGAACTTGTCGGTATCATACACCCTTCCGTCCCTGTCAAGACAGCTGAAATATCCGCCGTATTCCTTGTCCAGAGAATGCTCCAGCCAGAACGGCAGACAGTTTTCCATCAGCTCGTCCCTATATTCCTTTGCACGCTTCTTGAAATCCATAAAATAATCAGTTATAATTGTTGAATCAAATGCCCGAAGCGGCCCAAGCCGAAAGATTCGGACTTTACACGGGGACAAATATAATGATTTTTATAAACAACTACATAATTATTTAATATTTTTATTATATTTGACGACGAAAATAAAACAAAGACAATGAAAAATATTTTTCTGGCATGCAAAGCCATACTTGCATTGGCGCTGGCGGCAAACTGTGTCCACGGCTACGCCGACAGCCGCATCGTGGAAACCCCGGCATCCGATTCGCGGATATGCTATACAGGAAGAACCGTTGCCGAGGACGGTAATGTCTCGTTCGACTGGACCGGCACAGACTGCAGAATCAGATTTTCCGGACCTTACCTTGCAGTAAGGTGCTCCGACACCAAGGCGAACTATTTCAATGTCTGGATTGACAAGGAGTTTTCAGACAAGGCTGACAAGGTCATAAGGACTTCCGGGCAGGACACACTTATCGTCATCGCTGAAAATCTCGGGAGAGGAGAGCACACTGCCATTATCCAGAAAAGGACCGAAGGGGAACAGGGCACGGTGACTTTCCACAGCTTCTCGACCAAAGG
This sequence comes from Candidatus Cryptobacteroides faecigallinarum, assembly GCA_017695015.1. Taxonomy (GTDB): domain Bacteria; phylum Bacteroidota; class Bacteroidia; order Bacteroidales; family UBA932; genus Cryptobacteroides; species Cryptobacteroides faecigallinarum. The sequence continues at coordinate 1,790 of JADIMD010000079.1, forward strand.
GGAAATCATAAACAGCAGGGCCACACAGGGCAGATTCATCGAATTCATCGGGGATTCCAACACATGCGGCTTCGGGGTTGAGAGCAATGTCGCCACAGACCCGTTCACACCAGAGACGGAAAACTGCAACCTTTCATACGCAGCCATCGTATCCAGATACTTCAATGCCGATTTGGCACTGATAGCACATTCAGGACAAGGAGTCGCAAGAAATTATGACGGGGACATGAAAGACATCACCATGCTCGAAAGGTACGACAGGGCAATGGACATGGACGCGAACCATGAATGGGGACAGGAGGACATTTCAAGAATCCCTGACATCGTGGTCATATTCCTCGGAAGCAATGACTTTTCCACAGGGAAACAGCCGAGGATGCAGGTATTCGTCGAAAGATATCTGGAACTCGTCGGCAAAGTCAGGAGAAACTACGGGGAGGACATTCCAATACTCTGCATAGCGTCAAGGACAGATCCGCTCCTTCACTCCTATATAAGTGAAGCCTGCGCAAGGGACGGCAGGCTGTCGCTCTGCACGATGCACGAGAAATCATACAGCAATGTCTCTGACCTCGGGGCAAGCTACCACCCCAACCGTATCGGACAGAGGAAGATCGCCAGCATCGTCATCCCTTACATTTCGTCAATAACAGGATGGGAGATGCCTGTCGAGCCATATCTGTAGCAACATGCAGACAGTCAGAAGCAGCGGCAGGATAGTCATTTTCAATATATTGGAAAAGCTAATGACAAATTAAAAGCAATAACCATGACAGACAGAAGGACATTCATAAAGAAAGCGGCCATTGCGGCGGCTACGGCAGTCGCCGTCCCACAGGTCGGAAAGGCCATGGGCACAAACTCCCTCCATGTGACAGACGAGGCTGACAGGCACAACCATGGAAGGGCTGCAAGAGAAAGCACTCTCATAGTGCCCAAGGACAACGGGCTGCGCATCACAGGGACATTCCTCGACGAGATTTCCCACGACATACCCCACCAGAACTGGGGCGAGAAGGAATGGGATGCGGATTTCGCCCACATGAAAGCCATCGGCATCGACACTGTGATAGACATCCGCAGCGGCTACAGGAAATTCATCACATACCCGTCCCCGTACCTGCTCAAGAAAGGCTGCTACATGCCGTCAGTGGATCTGATCGACATGTTCTGCAGGCTTGCCCAGAAATACGGGATGAAATTCTATTTCGGGCTGTATGACTCGGGCCGGTACTGGGACACGGGCGACCTCTCATACGAGATAGAGGACAACAAATATGTCATCGACGAGGCATGGGAGATGTACGGCAGCAGATACGACAGTTTCGGAGGCTGGTACATCAGCGGAGAAATCAGCCGCAAGACCAAGGGTGCGATAGACGCCTTCCACGCCATGGGGAAACAGTGCAAGGATGTCTCGGGAGGGCTTCCGACATTCATATCCCCATGGATCGACGGCAAGAAAGCAGTCATGGGCACGACAAAAATGACCAACGAACAGGCGGTGTCAGTGGCCGAGCACGAAAGGGAATGGAACGAAATATTCGACGGGATACATGATGTAGTGGACGCATGCGCATTCCAGGACGGCCACATAGACTATGACGAGCTGGATGCATTCTTCTCCGTCAACAAGAAACTCGCCGACAGATACGGGATGCAGTGCTGGACCAATGCCGAGACATTCGACAGGGACATGCCGATACATTTTCTCCCCATCAAGTTCGACAAGCTCAGGATGAAGCTCGAAGCGGCAAAAAGATGCGGATACGACAAGGCCATCACCTTCGAGTTCTCCCATTTCATGAGCCCACAGTCGGTATATGGGGCTGCAGGCAACCTTTACAACAGATACAAGGAATATTTCAACATAAAATAAGGATATGAAAACCAACAGCGGCTATGTAATATTCATGGCAGTGGTCGCCGCCATCGGAGGAATACTGTTCGGCTATGACACTGCCGTCATATCAGGGACCATCAGCAGCGTTACAGGGCAGTTCAGTCTCGACACCCTGCAGCAGGGATGGTATGTGGGCTGCGCCCTTATAGGCTCAATCATCGGAGTGCTCTTTGCCGGCACATTGAGCGACACCATAGGCAGGAAGAAGACAATGCTCATCGCGGCCACTCTGTTCTGTCTTTCAGCAGTCTTCTGCGCAGCCAGCGCGGACTTCATGCAATTGGTCTGCTTCAGGATAATCGGAGGCGTAGGCATCGGAATAGTGTCGATAGTATCCCCCATCTATATATCTGAAGTCTCCCCTGCCGACAGGAGAGGCACGATGGTCTCCCTGTACCAGCTTGCCGTGACCATCGGATTCCTCGCCGCTTACCTCGTGAATTTCTGGATCCAGGACTCCGCACAGGGGGCAGACTACTCGTCAGGACTGTGGAGCCATCTGATGAAAGACGAGATGTGGAGAGGGATGCTCGGCTCGATGACCGTACCTGCCGTACTGTACTTCATCGTGATATTCTTTATCCCGGAAAGCCCGAGATGGCTGATAGTGAAAGCCAAGGGAGACAGGGCCATAGTCACCCTGAAACGGATATATTCAGACGCCGGCACTGCCGAAATGCAGCTTGAGGAAACGAGGAAGTCGATTGCCGGGGAGACAAAGTCCGAATGGAAAGCCCTGCTCCAGCCGGGAATCATGAAGGCGGTCATCATCGGCTCCGCAATAGCCATTCTCGGACAGTTCATGGGAGTCAATGCCGTCCTGTATTACGGACCTGAGATTTTCAGCGAGGCCGGGCTGTCAAGCGGAGACTCGATGTTCTCCCAGGTGCTCGTTGGGGCGGTGAACATGCTCACCACGATAATCGCAGTGTTCATCATCGACAAGGTGGGGCGCAAACAGCTGATCTACTGGGGAGTGTCAGGAATGATCCTGTCCCTTGTCATGATAGGGATGTACTTCATTTTCGGAGAAGCATGGGGGCTCGGGAACGGATTTCTTCTCGCATTCTTCCTCTTCTATGTATTCTGCTGCGCCATCTCCATCAGCGCCGTAGTGTTCGTGCTGCTGTCAGAAATGTATCCTAACAGCGTCCGCGGACGGGCCATGTCGGTTGCCGGGCTTGCCCTGTGGGTCGGGACTTATCTGATCGGTCAGCTCACCCCGTGGCTACTGGAGAACCTTACGCCAGGAGGGACATTCTTCCTGTTCGCCGTCATGTGCATCCCGTATATCCTGATCATGTGGAAGGCAGTGCCGGAAACTACAGGAAAGACACTTGAAGAGATTGAGGAATATTGGAAAAAATAAGGTACATTTGCCACAGATAACTGACGCCCACATTATGAAAGATTTTCTGCACGGCATAGACGGCAAGAACGGACTGCTGAAGAAAAAGATTCTCGGACTATGCATCACCGACGGTGATTTCAGCATTGCGGACCTGAGCAAGGAGCTGAACACGAGCATACCTACCATCACCAAGCTGCTTAGCGAACTGATGGAAGACGGATTCATAGAGGATCTCGGGAAGCAGGGCACTTCAGGAGGCAGGAAACCCAACATATACGGGCTGTGCAGCTCCGCCGGATATCTCCTGGGGGCAGACATCCGCAGACATCATATCAATCTGGCTGTCACTGACTTCAAGGGCAATATCATAGCTTATCTCGAAGACATCCCGTTTGTACTTGAAGGCTCCGAAGAGTCGTTCAGGAAACTGTGCGTGCTGCTCCTGTCACAGGTGGAAAAGCTCGGGATAGACAAGGAGAAAGTCCTTGCATACGGGATAAACCTCACAGGGCGAGTCAACCATGACACCGGCATCTGCTTCTCATACTTCATCGGGGACGAGCGTCCATTGGACCAGACCCTTGAAGAATTCCTCGGGAAAGCCGTATACATCGACAACGATTCGAGGGCCATGGCATACGGGGAATATATCAGCGGTGCAGGGAACAACGAGAAGAACATGCTGTTCATCAACCTCAGCTGGGGTCTCGGGATGGGAATGATACTCGACGGCAAACTCTCGTACGGGAAGTCGGGCTTCTCGGGAGAAATCGGGCATTTCCCGTTCAAGGACAATGACATCATGTGCAGATGCGGCAAGATAGGATGCCTTGAAACAGTCGCTTCCGGATTTGCCATACACAGGTTCTTCATGGAAAAGCTGAAAGAAGGCAGGACATCCATCCTGAGGGGGAAATTCGACAAGGGTGAAGAAATTTCTCTCGACGAAATCATCGACGCCCTCGAAGACGAAGACATGCTTGCCATAGAAGCCATAGAATCGACAGGTCACGAGCTCGGCCGGGCAATCGCAGGACTGATCAACATCTTCAACCCGGAGCTGGTCGTGATCGGGGGAAGGCTGACAGTTGCGAAAGACTATCTGATGCTGCCTATAATGAGTGCCATCAACAAATATTCCCTCATTGTCGTGAGCAAGGACACTTCCATCAAATTCTCGAAACTCGGGACAAAAGGAGGAGCCCTCGGTGCCTGCATGCTTTCACGCAGCAAGCTCCTCGGGCTCGTATAATCGGATTCAGACTCTGCAGACAGCCTCTCCGGCGGATCAGCCTACCTTGTAGGAATCCTTCAGAGAGGTTGTCTTGTTGAATACAGGATTGTCGGCCGTGCTGTCAGGGTCCTTGAAGAAATATCCCACGCGCTCGAACTGCACTGCAATTCCGCTGTTGTCATCGAGCAGGGCAGGCTCTGCAAGCCCCTTGTCCACCACGAGAGATTCAGGATTGAGATACTCCTTGTAATCCGTTCCCTCAGGAATCCCGTTCATGTCAGGCTCAGTGAACAGCTTGTCATACAGCCTCAGCTCCACAGGCTTAGCATATTCCGCAGCCACCCAGTGGATAGTGCCTTTCACTGACCTCCACTCACCTCCGCCTGGTCTTGTGGCAGGATCGTAGGTACATTTGAGTTCAACCACATTGCCTTCGGCGTCCTTGACCACCTCGTTGCATTTTACTATATAGGTGTATTTCAGGCGCACTTCTCCGTCAGGTTTCAGGCGGAAGAATTTCTTAGGAGGCTCCTCCATGAAATCGTTGCGGCTGATATACAGCTCCCCGGTGAATGGCACCTTGCGTGACGGGCCTTCCGGTGCAGCAGGATTCAGAGGGGCATCGAACCACTCCACCTTGCCCGGCTCCCAGTTGGTAATTGTCAGCTTCACAGGGTCCTGAACCACCATGTAGCGGTTGGACCTTTCGTTGAGATCCTGGCGGACACACCATTCCATCAGCTGAAGATCGATGAGCTGCTCCCTCTTGGCCACGCCCACCTTCTCGGCGAACATCCTTATAGACTCCGGAGTATATCCCCTGCGGCGGATTCCGCAGATGGTCGGCATGCGCGGATCGTCCCAGCCGCTCACATAGCCGTTCTTCACCAGTTCAAGGAGTTTGCGCTTACTCATGACGGTATAGGTGAGGTTGAGCCTTGCAAACTCGTACTGATGAGACGGGAAGATACCCAGCTTCTCGATGAACCAGTCGTAAAGAGGTCTGTGGACATCGAATTCAAGGGTACATATTGAATGTGTGATATGTTCTATGGAATCGCTCTGGCCGTGGGTGTAGTCATACATCGGATAGATGCACCATTTGTCCCCTGTCCTGTGATGGCTTGCATGGATGATACGGTACATTATCGGGTCACGGAACAGCATGTTCGGATGCGCCATATCGATCTTGGCACGGAGGACCTTCTCCCCGTCAGCATACTTTCCGGCCCTCATTTCCCTGAACAGGCGCAGATTCTCCTCTACGCTGCGGTTTCTCCAAGGACTCTCCTTGCCCGGGGTCTGGACAGTGCCTCTCCCTTCCCTGATCTGCTCCTGTGTCTGGTCATCCACATAAGCCAGCCCCTTCCTGATCAGTTCCTCGGCCCACTCATACAGCTGGTCGAAATAATCGGAGGCATATCTTTCATTCTCCCACTGGAAACCGAGCCAGCGGATATCGTCCTTTATGGAATCCACATATTCCGTGTCCTCCTTGACTGGGTTGGTGTCATCGAAACGGAGATTTGTCTTGCCGCCGTATTTTTTCGCAAGCCCGAAATTAAGGCATATGCTCTTCGCGTGCCCTATGTGCAGATAGCCGTTAGGCTCCGGCGGGAAACGGGTCATTATGCTTTCATACTTCCCCGAGGCAAGATCAGCCTCTATGATTTCTTCGAGAAAATTGAGATTGCGGGTCTCGCCGCCCTCTTTGATTACTTCTTCCATATATAACAGTCATAACACAAACTGCAAATATACAACATTTTTATTCGCTAATTATGGCAAATTTAAGTAATTTTGCAGGCGCAATTACAGATTAGACGGGGAGACACCCCTTAAAACTGTCCGGAACAATAATGATCAAGTCAATGACAGGGTACGGCAAAGCCGAAACCACACTCGAATCAGGCAAGCTCTGCGTAGAGATACGCTCACTCAACGGCAAGACAGCCGACATCAGCATCAAGACCCAGCTCCTGCCCAAAGACAAGGAGATGGAAGTCCGCAAAATGATCGCGGCAGAGCTCCAGAGGGGCAACATTGACCTGTTCATGACTTACGAGCCCAACGAGGCGGATTCCGCAAAGAACATCAATGCAAATGTGCTTTCAGGCTATTACAGGCAGATGAAAAGTATCGCCGACGGTCTTGGAATCGACGGTCTCGAAGGGAGGGACATTATCCTCGGGGCCATGAAATTTCCGGATGTAATCGACAACCAGAAAGCCGACATCATCAACGATGACAACTGGCCTGCCGTGGACAGCTGCATCAGGGAGGCTGTCTCCAGGCTGAATGAATTCCGCTCCACTGAAGGGGCTGTCCTCTACAGGGATGTGACATCCAAGGTAGCCTCGATACTCGGATATGTGGACGAGGTGGAAGCATTTGAAGGAGAGCGCACTGCAACCGTACGCGAAAAGATACTCGCAAGGTTCGAGGAGCTGTCCCTGCAGCCTGACCAGAACCGTCTTGAAGAGGAAATGGTCTATTATATAGAAAAATTCGACATCAACGAGGAAAAGACAAGGCTTCGCCAGCATTGCCACTACTTCATGGAGACCATTGACAATGAGCCATATCCAGGCAAGAAACTGGGTTTCATCGCACAGGAGATGGGAAGGGAAATCAACACCACAGGCTCCAAGGCGAACCACACGGGCATCCAGAAAATAGTGGTGAAGATGAAGGATGACCTCGAAAAAATCAAGGAGCAGAGCCTCAATATCCTATAACAGGAAGTCCTGATACAGCTCCGCTGTCAGTCATCCATAATCTGCAGCAAAGGCTATTCGACATCAATCCTGCCCACATACAGTCCCCAGCAGCCGTCAGTCACTATCATCACATCCTCCCCGTCCCTGTCTTCCACATAGACAGGCTCTTCGAGAAAAGTATGGGAATGTCCGCCTATGACAATATCCACATCATGGGATGACTCAGCGAGCTGAATGTCGGTGAACTCCGATTTCTCTATTCCGAGATGGGAAAGCACTATGACCAGATCGCATCCCTTCTTCTCCAGAAGAGAGGAATATCTGTCCGTCACCTCCACTGGATCGAGATATTTCATGGATGCTGCCACATTCCTGTCCACAACCTTGGTGACATCTGTAAGAAGTCCGATGATGCCGATCTTCATCCCTCCCCTGCGGATTATGGTATAAGGCTTGACATATCTGGCAAGGGCGGTGCCGGTAAAATCATAATTCGCACACACTACATCGAATCTTGCCATTTTCAGCCTTCTCGCAAGGTCATCGAGCCCGTTGTCGAACTCATGGTTGCCAAGACACGCGACATCATATCCCATCCTGTTGAGAAGCTCCACCTCAAGGTCCCCTTTCAATATCGTAAAATAAGAAGTCCCCTGGCTGAAATCCCCTGCATCCAAAAGCAGAAGGTTCTTTTCTCCGACGGACGCCCTGACACTGTCGATATATGCAGCCCTTTCAATGACTCCTCCAAGGCCTGCCTCTTCCCCGCTCTTGACAGGGTCGATATGGCTGTGGGTATCATTGGTATGAAGTATCACAAGCCTCTGCGCGAAGGCCATGTCCCCGGACAGGGCACACAGCACGGCCAGGCAAAACGCCGCAGCGGCCGACATCATTTTTTTCATCATTCTCCTCCTTTGTCATCAATTATCGTCACCCTGCCGTCCGCAGCCCCTGTTATCGGCTTCCCGGCAGCGGCATCCTCGCCTACAATCCTCACCATCGCCGTATAGATATCCACAGGGATGTCCACTACCTCTTCCGCCCCGTCCGCCAGATAGAGACCGTCTCCTCCGTGGAGCAGGAATGAAATGGTAGCCACCCCGTAGACAGCATTGTCATCCAAAGGTCTGCCCCCGATCTCGGCAGAGAGCAATTCCCCGTCCTCTGCGACAACCCTCACTCCTCCAAGCACCTGAAAACCTTCCTCCGCCATCCATTCGAGGACATGCCTGATCTCCTTCCCGGTCATTGAGAGATACACCAGGTCATTCTTGAACGGAAACATCGACCGTATGTCATCCACAGTGACATCTCCCTGAGGCATGTCGACCCGGATTCCCCCGAAATTGGCTATACTCATGTCTACATGCCTTCCGCATGCATCTTCAGTCGCCCTCATCAGATTGTCAGCGAACCAGTTGGACAGCGGACTCTCCGGATATTCGCTCGCCATGGCTTCAGGAGAATATCCTATCACCTTCTTGACAGGGGCCATTGCAGGCTGGGCTTCTATCACCGCTTCAGCGACCCGGGCCACAGTCCCTCCCTTGAACACCTTTCCTGAAGGTGCGTAATATGTGTTTCCTTTGACTGCCCCGAGAGCCTTCTCTACATCTGTAGCTGCAGGGACTGTCACCCCTGTGCGTGAGCCGTCCATCACTGTCCTTGACCACTGCATGTCCCCGGTATCCTGGGCAGACACCGGCACCGGAAGCCACAAGGCCGTCGACAGCAGGATTATCATATGGATTTTTTTCATTGTCTTGGATTTATTTCTGCTTCAGCCATTTCCACAAATCAGAGAATGTCGTTTTCTTGCCGGAGACAAGAAGTCCCACCCTGTAGATCCTCGCGGAGACATATGCCAGAGCTACGAATGTCAGAAGCAGGAGACCGATGGAAAGCCCCAGTTCCCACACAGGCACACCGAACGGAAGCCTGGCGAGCATGACAATCGGAGAGGTGAACGGGATTATGGAGCCCCAGAACGCGAGCTGGCTGTCAGGAGCTTCGAATGCATAGAATGCTATGAAAAATGCAAGCAGCAGAGGGACCGTCACCGGAAGCTGAAGCTGAGTGCTGTCCCCTTCGTTGTCCACAGCCGAACCTATGGCCGCAAACAGAGAGGCATAGAGCAGATATCCGAGCAGGAAATATACCACGAACGAGACAATCAGCTGGATATAGTCCAGATCTTTCAGGGTCTCGATGATGGCTGTCATCTCGGAGCCGCTGCCTGAAGTCATGGTATCCACCATGGACATGTCCATGCCCGACATCTGAGCAATCTGCATAGCCTGCTGAGGATCACCTGCAATGGCGTCAAACCCGATAGTGGCATTGACTGCCGCCACAATCACCACAGCAAGCACAATCCACAGGAAGAACTGGGTGAGGGCCACGCATGCCACACCGATGATCTTGCCGAACATCAGCTCGGTCGCCTTCACGGATGACACAAGAACTTCCGCCACCTTGCTCGACTTCTCCTCTATCACACTCGTCATCACCATGCCTGAAAACATCGCGATGAACATGTAAATGACAAGAGTGAGCGCTATGGACACGAACATATACACTTCCGAAGAGGTTATCTTGTCCTGTCCGTCCTCCCCCACGGTATAAGTCGCCACGGATATGTCCGCCTTCACGTCGTCCATTATCTGCCTCAGTCCGTCTATCTTATATGCGGCAAGCCTGTAGTCCTCCACAGCCGTCTCCACCATCACCACAATGCTCTCCTTGACATCCACGGACACCGGCTTCAAAGAAAACATGTCCACACTGACAGTCCTGGCAGCAGTATCTACAGGAGAAATATAAAGTATGGCATCAGCCCCGTCGGACGAGATGCCCTTTTTCAGCGAATCAAGGTCAGAGGCAGAACAGTCGATGAACGAAAGCGCATCATTGTCCGTGAGGTAAGGCATGACTATCCCGGACCTGTCCACCACCTCCACAGTCTTGTCCTTCTCCTTGCTCATGAGGATGATGAGGGTCGGCAAGGTACAAAGCAGGGCAAACAGCACAGGAACTATAAATGTAATCGCCAGGAATGACTTCTTCCTGACACGGGTTGCATATTCCCTGGAAATTATGACCCCTATGTTACGGAAATTCATATGTCGTCTATTTTTCTGTCACCAATTTGATAAATATGTCATTCATTCTCGGCACAAGCTCCCTGAACGAATTGATCACCACTCCGTTGTCCATAAGATGCCTTAGCACGGCAGAATTGTCCGTCCCGTCCTGCAATGAAAGGACAGCCACGCGCCTGCTTCCGTCACCGCCGTCGGACAGCACATCGAATACCCCTGATACCGAAGAGACCGGAGTACCGGAAGTGTAGACCAGCTCCACATTATTGTTGCCGTACTTGTGTCTGATATCGTCAACACCCCCTGTGATCACGAGCCTGGAGCGGTTGATGAGTGCAATCCCGTCACAAAGCTCCTCCACAGATTCCATATTGTGGGTGGAGAGGACGATGGTCGCACCCTCATCTTTAAGTTTCAGTATCTCGTTCCGTATCAGCTGGGCATTCACCGGGTCGAATCCCGAGAAAGGCTCGTCGAGTATGAGCAGAGACGGCCTGTGGGCAACAGTGGTGATGAACTGCACCTTCTGCGCCATTCCTTTCGAAAGCTCTTCCACCTTTTTGTTCCACCAGCTTTCGATGCCGAATTTCTCGAACCATTTCTTCAGTTCAGACATCGCCTCCCTCGAACTCATGCCTTTGAGCATGGCAAAATACATCGCCTGGTCGCCCACCTTCATCTTGCGGTACAGTCCCCTTTCCTCTGGCAGATAGCCTATCTTCTCCACATCCGCCTGCGTCACCGGACTCCCGTTGAAAAGGACAACACCCGAATCAGGCATTATAATCCTGTTGATAATGCGGATAAGGGTCGTCTTGCCTGCACCGTTCGGTCCGAGCAGTCCGAATATCTTTCCTTCAGGAATGTCAAGGGAAACATGGTCGAGAGCCACCTTTTCCCCGAAACTCCTGCAAACTTCCTTGCATTCAATCAATCCCATATATATAACTGTTTCAATTCAAGATCTTGGCTATCAGCTCCACGAGCATCTGCCCCGGAGACGCCTCTCCTGCATTCCCTCCCTTCGCCTTGAAGTCATATTCCCTCAGCAGTGCAATTACGGACATACACCTTTTCAAGGGGTAGTTCATCACTGCCGTATCATATTCCTTATAGAAATACGGATTCACGCCAGGCAGGGCATTCGCCTTCTGTGCATCTGACGGACGCGGAGACGCCATGATAAGAGCCTGGTATTTCAATATCCTGTAGAAATGCGTGAAAAGCGCGCTGACTGCCATCGGCATGGAAAACTTAGGGGCGGCAGCATAATATGAAGCAATCTTCAGGGCCGCAGCGGAATGTCTATAGGACAGTTCCTTAGTAAGCTCGAAAATGCTGTACTGCCTGCTTATGCCCACATTCTTCTCTATATTGTCCGCAGTGATCTCCACCGTCCCCTCCGGCAGGTTTTTCAGGAGCTTGTCAGTCTCTATGGCAATCTTGGACAGGTCCGTACCTGCATATTCACCCAGCAGGGCAGCCGCCTCCGGAGAAATCTTCAGGCCTCTTCCGGCATAGAAGGAAGATATCCACTTCGCCATCTCATAATCCCTGAGTTCGTCCGACTCCACCACAGTCCCCATTTTCGACACTGCCTTGTACAGGGCCTTGCGCTTGTCCACGGAATCCCCGTGCATGCATATCACAAGCACTGTGGACTCCAAAGGTTTGGAGCAGTACACCGCAAGGTCGTCGATTTTCTTGAGATTCTGGGCTTCCTTGACCACCACGAGCTGTCTTTCGGCAAACATGGGATAACGCCTGGCTGCAGTCACCACAGTATCCACATCTGTATCAAGACCGTAGAATATCGTCTGGTTGAAATCCCTTTCGCTTTCGTCAAGCGCATTCTCGATAATCGCATTGCATACAAGGTCAGGATAATACGGCTCCTTCCCCATCAAAAGATACACAGGGCTGAATATTCCTTTGCGGACATCATCCATTATCCTGCGGCACTGCGCGTCAGTATTTGCAAATCCTTTTGCCATGGTCGGCAAAGATAGTGAAAATTAGGGAATTTTTCCTATCTTTGCAACTATGTATGCTTGTACGGTTTGGGATCCTCTGAGAAAAAAAGAGGTGGCGCTCACTCCAGAAGAGAAAGTGCGCCAGTGGTTCATCGGATACCTCCACACGGACATGAAAGTCCCGATGCACATGATGATGAGCGAAGCCGCCATCAGCCTGGGGGCCAAGAGATTCAGGGCAGACATCGTCATCTACGGCAGGAATGCGGCCCCTGTTGCCGTCATAGAATGCAAAAGGCCGGAAGTGACGCTGGACAAGGAGGTGCTCATGCAAGCCATACGGTACAACATGGTGCTGAATGTGAAATACATAATTGTCACCAACGGCCGCACGACGCACATTTGCGAAAGAAAAGCCGACGGCAGCGGATATGTATTCACAGGACACGCACCGCAATATGACGAAATGATACTATAACTTAAATATCGATGAAAAAGATTTTCTTATTTGCCGCCATTGCGGCAATGTCAGCAGCCAGCCTGACTCTTGGAGCATCGTCTCCGGCAGGTCTGCATGCAGGACTGTCCCCACTCCGGCAGGCTGACACAGTCATGACAGATTCAGCTGCAGTCGGGACCGACTCGCTTGCTGTCAAAGACTCCGTTGCAACATCAGATTCACTGATGAAAAACTACAGCGCCGTCATCACTGAAGATGCAGAGACATCCGAAGGACTGATGACGATCCACAAGGTGAAATCCACCTGGTATCTGGAGATTCCGGACTCCCTTATGGGCAAGCCTATGCTCCTTGCATCGAAGATTTCCGCAATCAGCGACAACGAGGACGCAATCGCGGGACAGATGCCTGAAGACCCTATTCTTGTGGAATGGAGCAAGGATGACGAGAAAGTATATCTTCTGGACATATCAAGACAGGCAAACTACAGTGCTACGGGCAGCCTCCGCAAAGGCTTCGAACTCAACTACATGAAGCCTGTCATGAGCGCATTCCCGATCAAGACTGTCAACCCTGATTCTTCAGCTGTAGTCATCGACGTGACCAAGTTCTTCTGTGCAAACGAGAAATACATGTCACCATTCGCCGAGCCGTCCGCACTGGAGCAGCTGCTCGGGGTCAAGGGCAACAAGGGAGTCTTCAAGCAGGACATGTCAGGGATTTTGAGCTCCAAGGCATTCCCTCAGAACATAGTCTTCAAGACAAGGATGGTATACACCCTGTCATCAGAGCCTTTCACCGCCATCATGACTGTGTCCATGATCAGGCTTGCGGACACTCCGATGAAGCCTCGTCTTTCAGACCACAGGATCGGCTATTTCACCGACAGGCACACTGTATATTCCGAGAACAAGGACGGGCTCGAGACCGTGGGATACATCAACAGATGGAACCTCCAGCCTAAGCCTGAAGATATGGCAAGATACATGGCAGGAGAGCTTGTAGAGCCTGAAAAGCCTATCGTCTACTACATAGACGACGCCTTCCCGGCAAAATGGAGGCCATACCTCAAGGAAGGCATCGAGGACTGGCAGAGGGCATTCGAGAAGATCGGCTTCAAGAACGCCATTGTAGCCAAGGATTATCCTCTCGGAGATCCTGATTTCGACCCGGATGACATCAGATACTCTTGCCTGCGCTATGCATCTACAGACATAGCCAACGCCATGGGGCCGTCATGGACTGACCCTCGTTCAGGCGAGATCATCAACGGCTCAGTATATTTCTACCATGATGTACTCAAGCTCCTGCACAACTGGAGATTCGTCCAGACTGCAGCTGTAGACCCTGCCGCAAGGAAAGAAGTGTATGACATGGACACCATGGGTCCTCTCCTGAGATACCTCGTGGTCCATGAGGTAGGACACACCCTCGGACTGATGCACAACATGCGCGGCTCATTCGCATACCCTGTGGATTCACTCAGGTCCAGGACATTTACCGATGTCTACGGCACCACAGCATCCGTGATGGACTATGCAAGGTACAACTATGTGGCACAGCCCGGCGACAATGTAAGATGGCTGCTTCCTCCGAGACTCGGTCCTTACGACTATTTCGCAATCGAATGGGGATACAAGCCTATATTTGACGCTGCAACTCCTGAAGACGAGAAGCCTGTGCTCAACTCATGGATTCTTGCCAAGGGAGATGACCCTATGTACAGATACGGAAGGCAGGAAATCTTCACAGCCATAGACCCTGCTTCCCAGACTGAATCTCTCGGGGACGATGCCATTGCCGCAAGCGAATACGGCATCAGCAACCTGAAAATCATCATGAACAACCTTCTCGCATGGACAGCCAAGTCAGGAGAAGACTACTCATATTCGGAAGAAATGTACAAGGAGCTTCTCTCCCAGTTCAACCGCTATATGGGCCATGTGTCGAAATACATCGGAGGCAATTACCTCGAATATCCTGTATACGGTGACGGTAAGACCACCTCTTTCGTCCCTGTGGACAGGAAAACGCAGAGGGCTGCCCTCAGGTTCGTGGTGGAATCGCTCAAGGAACTCCCTGAATGGATGGAAAACGAAAACATCATCAAGTATTTCGGTCCAGGCAGCACCGGTATCTACGACTATCAGGCAAGCTATGTGAAACGGCTTCTCGGCTTCAGCAGGAAAGTTGCCAACACATACGCAAGGACCGAGCACGGATATTCACAGTATGAATACCTCGAAGACCTGTTCGACCTCGTGTTCAAGCGCACGAAACAGGGCAAGAGACTTTCAAAGGCTGACATGAACATGGAATACGCATTCATCTACGGACTGTTCGACGACCTGAACCTTCTCAAGAAATCTGGTTCCGGTCTTGGATTTGCCGATGATAGTGACCTGTTTGCCGATGACGCAATGCCTTGCGCATGCGCAGTAGACTGGGAAAGTCCGGAACTCGAGAAAGAGCTCGAATATGCGAGAAAAGAATCCGACGCTTCCATAAGCAACAAGGAAATACAGTTCTACCTGCTTCTTGAGGCAAAGGATCTCATGAACAAGAAGGTGAAGTCAGGCACAAAGGAAATGAGAGCCCACTATTCTTATCTTGCCCATGAAATCAACAAGGTGGCAGGCACCGTAGGGAAGAAAGCGAAGTAAAGAACTGCATAATGACAATAGAAGGATTTTTGGAACATCCTGTATTCAAGATAGTTTCTGACGCCGCAAGGGAAAGCGGCGTCAGAGCTTTCGTTATAGGGGGGTATGTCCGTGACTGCTTTCTCGGAAGGGCGAGCAAGGACATAGACATAGTGGTGGAAGGAAGCGGCATCGAACTGGCGCAGAAGGTCGGGAACACTGTCCACAGCACCGTGTCCGTATTCAAGAACTTCGGCACTGCAATGCTGAAATACCATGGAGTGGAAGTGGAATTCGTGGGAGCGAGGAAAGAGTCCTACAGGAGAAACTCCAGGAAGCCGATAGTGGAGAACGGCACCCTTGAAGACGACCAGAGGAGAAGGGACTTCACTATCAATGCAATGGCTTTCAGCCTCCAGAAGGAAGACTATGGAGAACTGGTGGACCCGTTCGGAGGCATCAGGGACCTGGACAAGGGCATAATACGCACGCCTCTGGACCCCGACACCACATACAGCGATGACCCGTTGAGAATGATCAGGGCCATCCGTTTCGCCACAAAGCTCAGCACCCCTGACAGGAAGTTCACGATTGTCCCGGAATCCCTCGAATCCATCAAAAGAAACAGGGAGAGGGTCAAGATCCTTTCCGAAGAACGCATCGTCGAAGAGCTCAACAAGATATTAGTGTGCGACAGGCCATCCATCGGATTCAGGCTTCTGGAAGAGACCGGGCTGCTGGAATACATACTTCCGGAACTTCTCAGGCTGAAAGGGGTGGAGACAGTGGACGGCAAAGGGCACAAAGAGAATTTTTCCCATACTCTCGAAGTGCTCGACAATGTGGCGGAATATGAAAGCGCAGCCATACGGGCAGGCTCTCTCAAGGACAGGATATTCGAAGACGGTGTGGAGAAAGAGCAGGTCAGGACAGAACCGAACCTGTGGCTCAGGTGGGCCGCCCTGCTGCACGACATCGGCAAGCCTGCATCCAAGAGGTACGACCCCCAGACCGGATGGACATTCCACGGGCATGAAGTCATAGGCGAAAGGATGATCCCGAAACTTTTCCAGAAGCTGAAACTTCCTCTCAACGAGAAGATGAAATATGTCCAGAAGCTTGTAGGACTCCATCTGCGCCCGATAGCCCTGGTGACTGATGAAGTGACAGACTCCGCAGTACGCAGACTGCTTTTCGATGCAGGGAACGACATTGACGACCTCATGCTGCTCTGCAACGCGGACATCACCTCCAAGAATCCCCGTAAAGTCGAGAGGCTCAGGCGCAATTTCGAGACAGTACGCAAGAAGATGGCGGAAGTCGAAGAGAAGGATGCCCTGCGCAACTGGAAGAACCCTATCAGCGGCGAATATATAATGGAAGTCTTCGGCATAGAGCCGTGCAGACAGATAGGGCTGCTCAAAGAGGCCGTCAAGAACGCCATATTGGACGGGGTTATCGGCAATTCATTTGAAGAAGCCGACAGGTACATGCGCATCCGGGCAGCCGGGATTGGACTCACCCCGAAAAGCTGAGACCGGCACATGGACTCTCTCATAGGGAAATATATCGGCTATATCTCCGGAATACGCAGATATTCAGAAAGGACTTGCGACATCTACCACGAGTCTCTCCTGGAATTTGCCCGTTATGTACACGGGACGGAGACCGGGGACATTTCCCCGGAGGATCTCGTTCCGCAGGTCATAAGAGGATATGAAGTCCACCTCCTGGAAGATAAAAAAATGGTGCCGAGGACCGTCAACCTGCACATGTCAGTCCTCAGCGGCTTCTGCCGCTACCTGCTCAAACAGGGCATACTGCAATCCAATCCTGTCAAGTCTGTCACAAGACCGAAAATGGAGAAAAGGCTTCCTGAATTCTTCAGGAAAGAATCAATGGAGGAATATTTCAGGCAGACAGAATACTATGCTTCAGAGGATTCCCTGTTCCTGTCACCGGACAGCAGGCACAACAGGCACATGTACGGCAAAAGGCTGGACAGGGCGATAATCGCCACACTGTATGCCACAGGACTGAGAAGGTCGGAACTCATCGGGCTCAGGACGGGAAGTGTCGACTTCAGCAGGAAGACTATCACCGTAAAAGGCAAGGGTGATAAAATGAGAGAAATTCCGGCTGTACCTTCATTATTAAAAGAAATTTCATTATATTTACGGTCAGTTGAACTGATGGTCGGTGGAGACCGTACACCTGATTCTCCGCTTTTTGTCACTTTCAGCGGCAAGGCCCTTTATCCGGGATATGTGGACAGGGCCATAAAAAGCGAGCTGGGAGAAATAGGAAGCATCACAGGCAGGAAATCTCCCCATGTGCTGAGACACACTCTTGCGACAGAGCTTCTGGACGAGGGGACAGGTCTCAACGCAATCAAGGAACTGCTGGGGCATTCCTCATTGGCGGCGACGCAGGTATACACCCACAACACCATCGGAAGACTGAAGAAAGTTTATGAATCAGCCCACCCGAGGGCAAGAAAAAACGGAGGTAAAAATGGAGATTAGAGTACAATCGATCAAATTCAACGCTGATCAGAAACTGTTGGATTTCGTGGAGAAGAAACTATCTAAATTACCAAAGTTCTATGACGGGATCACCGATGTCGAAGTGACAATGTCCCTGCTCGCCGACCACGAAAACAAGAATGTAAAGGTCCATGTCCGTATCCCGGGCAACGACATCGTGATCGAGAGAAACGCCAGAAGATTCGAGGACGCGCTTGTTGACTGCGTCGATATCCTTAAGGACAAGCTCGTGAGGGCAAAGGAGAAAAAAGCAATCTGATACGCAATGGACGGCCGCAGAGAACTGGAGATACTGTATGAAGACGACAGCATCATTGTCGCGGACAAGCCAGGCGGCCTGCTGACGATGTCCACCGGACGGGAGGGAGAAATCACCGCCTATTCAATCCTTACAGATTATGTACGTTCCGGCAGAGGACACAGAGACCGGAGACAGAGAGACGGAAGACGGATTTTCATTGTCCATCGTCTGGACAGGGACACGTCAGGAGTGATAG
>JADIMD010000080.1 GCA_017695015.1 Candidatus Cryptobacteroides faecigallinarum
CCTCTGTTCGGAGCATAGTTCTCCCACATTGTAACAGTCATGGTCCTGTGCCGCTGCAGGCAGGATTATGGTCAGGAAGATGACAGTGAGTATGGTCTGCTTGATGGACATTTTTCGTTAATCTCTTTCAAAAGTATTAAAATATTCTTACTTTTGCGTCCTGTTATGGATAGAAAATCTAACATATTTGTTGTCAATTCAATGCGAATGCATCGCTAAGATGCATGTTCTTTTCTTTTTGCCCGGTCGGAGTACGGGATGTTCTCCAGGGCTCTTCCAGACAGATTTTAATAAAATTCAGTTAAGGCAAGACAATGCCGGCGCTGCTTATGCACAACAGATATGAAATTGCACGAATACATACATGAAGGTCTTTTCCGGTTTGAATCGGGAGACACCATTGAAGGCTTGAAAGTGGCATACCATACTTCGGAAGTTGCGTATTGCCCAGGAAATGACGGAAGAAAAGTCATATGGATATGCCATGCGCTGACCGCAAATTCCGATGCGGAGGACTGGTGGACAGAACTGGTCGGGAAAGGCAGACTTTTCGATACGGAAAAATATTTCGTGGTATGCGCGAACATGCTCGGATCGCCATACGGTTCGAGCGGACCGTCGTCACTGCATATATCCAGACATAAGGGCCAGCTTCAGGAAATGAAACCGTATTATACCGAGTTCCCGAAAGTTACGGTGAGGGATATAGTGCAGGCGAATATCCTTGTCCGCAAGCATCTCGGGATAGCAAAGATAGACATGATAGTGGGAGGGTCGATAGGCGGTTTCCAGGCTCTGGAATGGAGCATCATGGAGCCTGATATCATATCGAAGGCTGTCTTCATCGCCTGCAATGCAAGGGTGACTCCATGGATGACGGCATATAACGAATCCCAGAGAATGGCTTTGGAGGCCGACCCGACATTTCGCGAATGCAGGAGTCTCAAAGGCGGGGAGGCAGGACTAAGGTGCGCAAGATCCATAGCCCTGATTTCGTACAGGAGCTATGAGGGGTATAACAGCACACAGTCGGAACAGCAGGATGACACTCTTTTTGCGGAACGGGCAGGATCATACCAGCGGTATCAGGGGAAAAAACTGTCGGACCGTTTCGATGCATATTCCTATTACTGCCTGACATGGTCGGTGGATTCCCATAATGTCGGCAGGGGCAGGGGAGGAGTCAAGGCGGCGCTTTCGACTATCCGGGCTGAATGTACTGTGATCGGTATCGACAGTGACTGCCTGTTCCCGATAGAAGAGCAGCGGTTCATGGCGGAGAATATTCCAGGGGCAAAATTCCACGGGATCACCTCCAGGTTCGGACATGACGGCTTTTTGTTGGAATATCCCCAGCTTGAAGAAATCATATCTCCGCTGCTGAGAAATGCGGAGTGAAATAACAGGAACAATCATAAAGACATATAATAATGGCAAAATACAAATTCGAAACCTTGCAGGTAAGGGCCGGGCAGGAGATAGACCCGGTATCAAAGGGTACGGCAGTGCCTATCTATCAGAGTACGGCGTATACATTTGATGACATGCAGTACGGAGCCGAGCTCTTCGAGCTGAAACGGCCGGGGAATATCTATACCCGCATAACGAATACGACCAATGAAGTGTTCGAAAAAAGGATGGCTGCACTGGAAAATGGAGTTGCGGCCGTGGCCACAGCTTCGGGACAGTCAGCGGTCTTTCTCTCAGTTACTAACATATGCGGTCCAGGGGACAATATCGTGGCAGTGCCTTTCCTATATGGAGGGACATTTAC
This sequence comes from Candidatus Cryptobacteroides faecigallinarum, assembly GCA_017695015.1. Lineage (GTDB taxonomy): Bacteria > Bacteroidota > Bacteroidia > Bacteroidales > UBA932 > Cryptobacteroides > Cryptobacteroides faecigallinarum. The sequence continues at coordinate 1,775 of JADIMD010000080.1, forward strand.
GATGTTCGAGATAACGCTCAGGGACTTCGGAATACAGGTGAGGTTCGCGAAAAGCGACAGTGTGGAGGATCTTGAGGCGCTGGTGGATGACCGCACCAAGGCCATCTATCTGGAGAATCTCGGGAATCCTGCGTTCAATGTGCCTGATTATGAGCCGATAGTCGAGATGGCTCGCAGACATGGGGTGAGCGTTATGGTCGACAACACTTTCGGTTGCGGAGGTTATCTCTTCCGTCCTGTGGACTGGGGCTGCAATGTGTCGATCCATTCGGCGACCAAATGGATTTGCGGACATGGCACTACACTCGGTGGCGTGGTCGTGGATGGAGGTAATTTCGACTGGTCTCCTGAGAAATATCCTCTTCTTGCCGCTCCGTCGGAGAGCTATCACGGACTGGTGTATAAGGAAGTGTTCGGGAATGCTGCATTTGCCGGAAGGGTTCGTGTGGACGGTCTTAGGAATATCGGTCCGGCACAGTCTCCTTTCAATTCGTTCCTGATGCTGCAGGGCCTGGAGACACTTTCGTTGAGGGCTGAACGGTGCTGTGCGAATGCCCTTGCCGTTGCTGAATTCCTGGAAAGCCACCCGGCGGTGGAAAGTGTCAACTATGCCGGGTTGAAGTCGAGCCCATATCATGCCCTTGCGAAGAAGTATCTGCATGGCGGCTTCGGCGGTGTGCTGACATTCAGGGTGAAGGGAGGTTTCGATGCGGCTGCTGCGCTCGTTGGCAGACTTGAGCTGATTCTTCATGTCGGGAGTGTCGGGGATGCCAAGTCGCTTATAGTGCATCCTGCATCTACGACGCATTCCCAACTCAGTCCAAAGGAGCAGGTGGCAGCCGGAGTCTATCCGAATATGTTGAGGCTTTCCGTCGGCATAGAAAATGTGGATGACCTCATCGCCGATCTTGCCGCTGCCCTGTAGTTGTGAATGGTACAGTCACATGAATAGCGCTGTTATACTGAATGTGGTTCTCTGTCATCCTGAACTGAGCCGCTCTTTTGTCATCCTGAACGGAGCCGCAGGCGGAGTGAAGGATCTGGGGCGATCAAATGGGAAGAAGAAACAGATTCTTCGCTGGCGCTCAGAATGACAGAATAATGCTCAGAATGGCAGGATAATAGAAAACAAACATTAAAAAAAGTCATATGTCGAGAAAAACGAAGTTTTTCGGAAAAGTCCTCCCGGAGAGGGAGGATTTGAGGAGGGTGACGCCCCCTTCAGGGGGCTCCGCGAAGCGGTGGGGGTTAGGATTTTTCATAATATGACTTTTACAATAGAAAACAAACATTAAAAAAGTCATATTATGAAAGTTGCAGTAGTAGGCGCCACCGGCCTGGTGGGCACAAGAATGCTGGAAGTCCTTGCGGAAAGGAATTTCCCCGTAACCGGACTCTATCCGGTGGCCTCATCGAAATCAGTGGGGCGGAAGATCACATATAAAGGCAAAGAATATCCTGTAGTAAGTGCGGAAGATGCCATAGCGGCACGCCCTGACCTCGCCCTGTTCTCTGCAGGAGCAGGTGCATCAAAGGACCTTGCCCCTAAATTCGCAGCCGTGGGATGCCGTGTCGTGGACAATTCATCCTGCTGGAGGATGGATCCGACCAAAAAGCTGGTAGTCCCCGAGGTGAACGGCGATGTCCTGACAGAGGACGATTATATAATCGCAAATCCAAACTGTTCCACCATCCAGATGCTCATGCCGATTGCGCCGCTTCACAAGGCATACGGAATAAAAAGGATAGTTGTATCGACCTACCAGTCCGTGACAGGGACAGGCTATAAGGCCCTGGACCAGATGCAGGCTGAGCGCAGCGGAAAGAAATGGGGAGAATATCCGGCCGTGTATCCTTATCCTATCGACCAGAACATATTGCCTCACATAGATTCATTCCTCGACAACGGATACACCAAGGAGGAAATGAAAATGGTCAACGAGACTCACAAGATTCTCCGGGACGAGACCATAGCGGTTTCTCCTACCACAGTCCGTGTTCCTGTACAGGGAGGACATTCCGAGTCGGTCAACCTTGAGTTTGAGAAAGATTTCACTCTTGAAGATGTCCGCAGGCTCATGTCTGAAATGCCAGGAGTGGTTGTGCAGGATGACCCTGCAAACAATATTTACCCTATGCCGCTCTTTGCCTGGGGCAAGGACGAGGTTTTTGTCGGCCGCATACGCCGTGATCCGTCCGTAAAATATGGTCTGAATCTGTGGTGCGTTGCAGACAACCTCCGCAAGGGAGCCGCCACCAACGCCGTGCAGATCGCCCAGCTCCTTATTGCGAAAGGCTTCCTGCCTCAGAATTAACAGAGGAGCATTCAGAATATGGAAACAGCCGGTCCCGAAGAAATTCCAGGACCGGCTGTTCTGTGATTCATAGTTACATCAGAAGAGCTTGACGAATACTTCGATGGCCTGGTATTCTGCCATGCCGAGTTCGTTGTACAGTCTTGCAGTGTTCTGTGTCCTCTCTTCTGCCCTCTGCCAGAATTCCCTGCTGTCGTCTCCAGGGAATGGAACTATGTCCTTCTGGGAAAGGTGACGGTAGATAGCATGACGCTTCATTATGAGTTCATCCGGGCTGAGTGGCACGGCCATGTCGACTCTGCCGAGCTCCCATTCCATCCATGCTCCGCGGTACAGCCATACATGGCATTCCTTGAGCCAGTCTTCTCCATCGAGCTGGTTGAGCGCCTCCAGGACAGCCTCAGTGCAGACACGGTGTGTGCCGTGAGGGTCTGCAAGGTCTCCTGCCACATAGATCTGATGAGGTTTCACCTTACGCAGAAGGTCAAGAATGATGTCGATGTCCTTCTGTGTCCTTTCACCTTTCTTGATGCCGCCTGTCTCGTAGAAAGGCAGGTTGAGGAAATGGGCGTTGGTGTCAGGATTCAACCCGAATGAGCGGACAGCGGCTCTCGCTTCAGCACGCCTGATAGCTCCCTTGATATTCAGCAGTTCACGAGGCTCAGGCTCTCCACGGCGCTTGGATTCCACGATTTTCTTTACCCTGTCGAATTCATCTGCAAATCCGAGCTCATGCGCAGTGTCCATGTGCTGGAGGACTACATCATCATGTACCGCCACATTGCCTGAAGTTTCATAAGCCACATGCACATCATGCCCCTGCTGCACTAAACGGATGAATGTTCCTCCCATCGAGATCACGTCATCGTCAGGGTGAGGGGAGAATACGACCACGCGCTTAGGGAAAGGCTTTGATGATACCGGTCTTGTGCTGTCATCTGCGTTCGGCTTTCCTCCCGGCCAACCTGTGATGGTGTGCTGGAGGTCGTTGAACACATCGATGTTTATTTTGTCATACGGGCCTGCATGTTCGAGCAGTTCGCTCAGGGAATTCTCGATGTAGTCTGAATAAGTGAGTTTGAGAATCGGTTTGTGAACTGTCTGGCACAGCCATACGACAGCTTTTCTGATGAATTTCGGAGTCCACTCGCAAGGTCCGACCATCCATGGGGATACGATTCTTATGATGTCGCTGCCGGCGTTCTCGTCCGCATACATTGAAATGTTATCATGACGCTGCAGGAAAGATGCCGGGCAGAGAGGTGTCACCGGACCTTCTACGATTTTCTTTACAGCTGCAGTCTTGTCCTCTCCCCAGGCCATCAGGATGATCCTTTTGGCTGACATCATGGTGGTGATGCCCATGGTGATTGCAGCGCGAGGGGTGGAGTTGATGTCTCCGTTGAAGTTCTTCGCCTGGAGCTTCCTTGTCTTGTAAGACATCAGGATAGTCCTTGTCTTGCTCTTTTCTGAAGAGCCCACTTCATTGAACCCTATCTGGCCTTCCGTTCCCACGCCCATCACGAGGATGTCGAGTCCGGAAGCCATTGCATCGAATTTTTCACACCATTCCGACACCTTGTCTTCACTTACGGTGCCGTCCGGAATGTGGATGTTCTCTTCTTTTGCGTCCACCTGGCTGAGAAGCTCGTCGTGGATTCTTCTGTTGCGGCTCTGTCTCTCGTCAGGGGAGAAAGGATAATATTCATCTATGCTGAAAAATTCCACATCCTTAAACGATATGTCACCTGCCTTGTATCTGTTGACAAGCTCGCTGTACAGGAATACCGGTGAAGTCCCCGTGGTGAGTCCCAGCTTGAACTTGCCTCCCTTGTGTGCCTTGATGGCAGAGATGATTTCGTCAGCTATGGCAACGCTTGCCTCCTGAGGCTCGGGGAAGAGTTCGACAGGTATCTTTTCGTAGCTGTGAAGGATGTCCTTGGGTAGATTCTTTTCAATCAGCCCTCCGTCTTTGGGTAAAGAAAAATGTTTCATTTCCAATGAATTTTTAAGGAATTCTACAAATTTATAAATAAAAATCGAAAAATTATGAATAAGTTTGTAAGATGAACCATATATCAATGACTATGAACTTATTTTATCTTGTTCCGGCCGCTGCGGTAGCGGCATTGCTGTTCGCCTGGATCTTTTTCAGACAGATGATGAAGGAGAGTGAAGGCACAGTGACGATGAAAGAGATTGCCCTGTATGTCAGAAAAGGGGCCATGGCTTACCTCAAACAGCAGTACAAGGTAGTTGCCATCGTATTTGTTATCCTTGCGATAGTGTTTGCCGTACTGGCGGTTTTCGGAATCCAGAATCCTTGGGTGCCGTTCGCATTCCTGACAGGCGGATTTTTTTCGGGTCTCGCCGGCTTTGTGGGGATGAAGACGGCTACATATGCTTCTGCAAGGACTGCAAATGCCACGCAGAGGTCACTCAATTCAGGACTGAAGCTCGCTTTCCGTTCAGGTGCGGTGATGGGGCTTACGGTTGTCGGGCTCGGCCTGCTTGACATTTCCCTCTGGTATATCATTCTGGATACTTTTGTTGACGCTACGGGCGCCCAGAAGCTTGTATATATCACGACCACGATGCTTACATTCGGAATGGGTGCATCCACACAGGCTCTTTTTGCGAGAGTGGGCGGCGGCATCTATACCAAGGCAGCCGATGTCGGAGCTGACCTTGTGGGCAAGGTGGAGGCAGGCATTCCTGAGGATGACCCTCGAAACCCGGCCACCATTGCGGACAATGTGGGTGACAATGTCGGAGATGTGGCAGGTATGGGAGCTGACCTTTATGAGTCTTACTGCGGTTCCATACTTGCGACTGCCGCTCTTGGAGCTTCTGCATTCTACGCAGGAGGGGAGGCCTTGCAGATGAAGGCTGTGTTTGCACCTATGGTTATTGCAGCGATAGGCGTGTTCCTTTCGATCATTGGCATCTACACTGTCAGGACAAAAGAGGAGGCAGGGATGAGCCAGCTCCTCAAATCCCTCGGATTCGGTACCAATCTCAGTTCAGTGCTCATAGCTGCCGCCACATTCGGGGTGCTTTATCTCCTGCAGATACCGAACTGGGTAGGAGTTTCCTTTTCTGTGATAGTCGGGCTGCTTGCCGGAGTTGTGATAGGCCAGTCCACGGAATACTACACATCGCATTCTTACCGTCCGACACAGAAACTCGCTGAAAGTTCACAGACCGGTCCTGCGACAGTGATAATTTCCGGAATAGGTCTCGGAATGATTTCCACTGCCATTCCTGTCATTACCATTGCAGTGGCTATCATGCTTTCATATCTGTGCACTATCGGATTTGACATGGCGAACATGCTCTCTGCAGAAAATCTCAGCATCGGCCTTTACGGAATCGGCATCGCTTCAGTGGGAATGCTTTCTACCCTCGGGATTACACTTGCGACTGATGCTTACGGTCCTATCGCCGACAATGCAGGCGGAAATGCACAGATGAGCGAACTCGACCCTGAAGTCCGTCGCAGGACAGATACTCTTGATGCACTCGGAAATACTACAGCAGCCACTGGAAAAGGTTTCGCGATAGGCTCTGCTGCCCTGACCGCCCTTGCCCTTCTGGCGTCATATATAGAGGAAATCAAGATAGCTCTCGGCAGGATGGGAGAACAGATTGCAGACAAGGCAGGTCAGATGATAGATGCAAGCCAGGCTACAATCCCTGACCTCATGGCTTATTATAATGTAGACCTGATGAACCCTACCGTTCTTGCAGGAGTATTCATCGGGGCGATGATGTCATTCCTGTTCTGCGGACTTACGATGAATGCAGTCGGAAGGGCTGCCCAGAAGATGGTCGAGGAAGTTCGCAGGCAGTTCCGCGAGATAAAGGGAATATTGACCAGGGAGGCTACTCCTGATTATGCAAGGTGTGTGGAGATTTCCACAAAGGGCGCACAAAGGGAAATGCTCCTGCCGTCGCTCATCGCAATAATAGTCCCTGTGGTAGTGGGACTTGTACTTGGAGTCGCAGGAGTGATGGGGCTTCTGATCGGAGGTCTTGGTTCGGGATTCGTGCTTGCCGTGTTCATGGCGAATTCTGGCGGAGCATGGGACAATGCCAAGAAATATGTCGAGGAAGGCAATCTCGGCGGCAAGAATTCCGAATGCCATCATGCAACAGTAGTCGGAGACACTGTCGGTGACCCGTTCAAGGACACTTCAGGACCTTCACTCAATATCCTGATCAAGCTGATGAGCATGGTATCCATTGTTATGGCAGGATTGACTGTATGGGTTCACTGACATTGATGCGGATAATGAGAAATATGGCAGTCTTGTCAGGGGCATTGTTTTTCGTGCTCCTGACTTTTCCTGTTTCGGCACAGGTGAGGGACACGGTCATAGTTACCGACACTTCTCGGTATGTCGGGCAATTCCCTGAAGGGAGGGGAGTGCTGTATTCATACGGCAACGGACTGTATGTCGGAGAGTTCCGTAATGCCGTTCCTGAAGGGAAGGGGATGCATTTCCTCCCTGACGGAAGCATATATGCAGGAGAACTTTCGGACGGGAAACATTGCGGTTTCGGAAGATTCTTTTCCGATTCGGGGAAAATATTTTCAGGGGAATTCGATGATGACTACGCCAACGGTCTGGACACTCTGTGGTATCCTGACGGTTCCGTCTATGTGGGTAAATGCGTCTGGGGACGCCCTGTGTCAACATTGTCTCCGGAATATGGCAGGATGTACAGGGGAATGCATGTGCCAGATTATATAGTGTCGGCAAAGCCGGAATGCCGCAAGGTGGAGCTCACTGAAGAGCAGCAGAAATTCCTTGATGGCGAATACAGGCAATATAAGAAGCTCATAAAGAATGACACTCCTCCGAAATTCCGGGGCAAGGATGCCAATGCGTTTTCGAAGTGGGTGTCGTCGCAGCTGCAATATCCTGAATCTGAAGAGAATGACGGATCTGTCAAGATTGTCAAAGTCAGGTTTACAGTGGACAGTGACGGTTCGGTTCAGAATGCCCATGTCCTTGACTCCCCCGGGGAAGCATTTTCGGAGGAAGCCCTCAGGGTCGTCAATTCATCTCCTGCATGGGCTCCGGGTGTCCGGAAAGGGAAGAAAGTCAGGTTTTCCTACACACTTCCTGTAGTGTTCAGGTAGACTGCGGCATATCCAATATCCAAAATATTGCTATATTTGCAGATTCCGGCAGCCGCCATTCCATACGGCTGTCGGAATCAATGCTTTTGTTATGGACGAGAAGACAGAGAAAGATATATTGCAGGATATAGCGAGCCAGGAGTATGAGCATGGTTTCGTCACTGATGTGGAGCAGGAGTTCATTCCAAAGGGACTGAACGAGGATATAATCCGGCTGATCTCTGCAAAGAAGGACGAGCCCCAATGGCTGCTGGAGTTCAGGCTTGAAGCTTTCCGCAGGTGGCAGAAAATGAAGATGCCCACATGGGCGCATCTTGATATCCCGGAGATTGATTTCCAGGATATAATCTATTATGCGGCGCCCAAGAAGGACAGCGACAGGCCCAAGGAGATAGACCCGGAGCTCGAAGCCACATTCGAAAAGCTCGGGATTCCTCTCAATGAAAGGGCTGCTCTTGCAGGCGTCGCGGTGGATGCCGTATTCGATTCGGTTTCCGTTACTACTACTTTCCGGAAAGCATTGGCTGACAAGGGGATAATCTTCTGCTCTTTCTCCGAGGCAGTGAAAGAGCATCCTGACCTTGTGAAGAAATATCTGGCTACGGTAGTTCCGATAGGAGATAATTTCTACTCTGCCCTGAATTCAGCCGTGTTCAGCGACGGTTCGTTCTGTTATATTCCCAAGGGAGTCAGATGCCCGATGGAACTTTCGAGCTATTTCAGGATAAATGCAAGAGGGACAGGACAGTTCGAACGGACGCTCATAGTGGCTGACGAGGGTTCGTATGTCAGCTATATGGAGGGATGTACGGCCCCTATGAGGGATGAGAACCAGCTTCATGCAGCCGTGGTGGAAATCGTGGTGGAGAAAGACGCCGAAGTGAAATATTCCACAGTCCAGAACTGGTATCCGGGCGATGCGGAAGGAAAGGGAGGAATCTTCAATTTTGTCACGAAGCGGGGCATCTGCAAGGGCTCCGGAAGCCATCTTTCATGGACGCAGGTGGAGACCGGCTCTGCCATCACATGGAAATATCCTTCCACAATCCTTAAAGGGGACAATTCTTCATCTGAGTTCTATTCTGTGGCCGTGACCAACAATTTCCAGCAGGCCGACACGGGGACTAAGATGATCCATATAGGGAAAAATACCAGAAGCAGGATAGTCAGCAAGGGAATTTCCGCAGGGCATAGCCAGAACAGCTACAGAGGTCTTGTGAAAATGCTTCCCGGGGCAGACAATGCAAGGAATTTCTCGCAATGCGACAGCCTTCTGATAGGCGACAGATGCGGTGCCCATACTTTCCCTGATATCCAGAATGCCAACAGGACTGCCGTGGTGGAGCATGAGGCCACGACATCGAAGATCAGCGAAGACCAGCTTTTCTACTGTAACCAGAGGGGTATCGGTCCTGAAGAGGCTGTAGGGCTGATAGTGAACGGGTATGCAAGGGAGGTGCTTTCCAAGCTGCCGATGGAATTTGCGGTCGAGGCCCAGAAACTCCTTTCCGTGTCTCTCGAAGGCTCTGTAGGATAGACGCTGAAAGGATTCGCTATAAAAGATATTACGGATGCACGACATAATAAATTACAGACTTTTTACTCTCGGGAGCGACACACCGGTCTTGCTGATAGACCTTGTGACATCGCTCTTCGGTCTTGCATGCGTCTTTCTTGCCGGCAGGAACAGCAAATACAACTTCTGGGTAGGCTACATATACACTTTCCTGCTTTTCCTGATGTTCTGGAACAAGCACCTGTATGCGAGTCTGTTGCTCCAGCCCATCTCTCTCGGTATCAATATCCTGGGACATTACAGATGGACGCATCCGCGCAAGGACGAGCAGAGTGCGGCAGACAGCAGTGCACTGAAAGTCACGATGCTCACATGGCCTCAGAGAGGGCTCGCAGTCGTGTCCGTATTCGCGCTGGCGTGGCTGTGGGGATGGCTGCTGAGCATGCTGGGAGGCAAGTGGTTCGTGGGAATCTTCCCGTCTGACCCTGTCCCCTATCTGGATGCATGTGTCACTGTGCTGATTCTGCTTGCCCAGTTCCTTTCCGCCTTGAAGAAATGGGATTGCTGGATAGGATGGCTGCTTGTGAACATCACACAGATGATACTGCACATATCTGTCGGACATGTGTTCATGCCGTTTGTATGCGGACTTTATCTCCTGAACGGAGTGGCGTCCCTGATAGGCTGGTTGAGACTTTACAGACGCAACGCCTGACGCAGGGATGAAGATTGGTTGACGAAAATTATATGAATATGAACGATATATTGTTGGAAATAAAAGGGCTGAAGGCCGGGATCGAGGGCAAGGAAATCCTGAAAGGGGTCGATCTGACAATCCGTAAAGGGGAAATCCATGCCATAATGGGCCCCAATGGAGCAGGAAAGAGCACTCTTTCGGCCGTGCTCGCAGGCAGGGAGAATTTTACCGTTACAGAAGGTTCGGTGACATTCCTCGGTCAGGATTTGCTGAAGATGTCGCCAGAAGAGAGGTCCTGGGCAGGTATCTTTCTTTCTTTCCAGTATCCTGTGGAGATACCGGGAGTGAGCATAACCAATTTCATGAAGACGGCGGTCAACGCCCATCGCAAGGCAAAGGGGCTGGAGGAGCTCAAGGCAGGGGAATATCTCAAACTCATGCGGGAAAAGATGGCGTTTGTGCAGATGAAGCCCGAATTCTCCAAGAGAGAGGTGAATGTAGGATTTTCCGGAGGGGAAAAGAAAAGGAACGAGATATTCCAGATGGCGATGCTCGATCCTGTACTGTCCATCCTGGACGAGACGGACAGCGGACTCGATGTGGACGCCCTCAGAATCGTGGCGAATGGAGTTAATGCCCTGCATACTCCGGAAAAGTCGGTGATAGTGATTACGCATTACCAGAGACTTCTGGATTATATAGTCCCTGATGTCGTACATGTGCTCAAAGACGGGCGGATAGTGAAGACAGCGGGCAGGGAACTGGTCGCACAGATAGAGGCAGACGGATATGACAGCATCTGACAATCATATGGAAATCCGCAGCGGAGAAAATTGCAGCTATGTTGCAATATGCTCGGGGAACGGCTGCAAGGTCGTATCTGTCAGGGACGGCAGGATATGTCCTGAGGAAGAACAGGTGCCCGATTCTGTCAGACTGGGTAGGGATGCAAGATTCGACATTGTGTACATTGTCTTGCCTGGTGCTTCATGCGGAATTTCTCTGCGGGTGGACCTCGACGGAGAAGGGGCTGAAGCCAATGTCTCTGGAATATATCTGTGCAACGGGCAGGATGAGGTCAGGATAAACATGGATGTCAGCCACAATGTGCCTCACTGCAATTCCCGCCAGCTTTTCAAGGGGCTTGCGGCTGGGGCGTCAAAGGCAGATTTCTATGGCAAGATAACTGTGGCTCAGGATGCCCAGAAGACTGAGGCATATCAGGAGAATCATAGCATACTGCTGTCGGACGCAGCGAGAGTGGACACAAAACCGCAGCTTGAAATATATGCTGATGATGTGAAATGTTCGCATGGGGCTACCGTAGGCCGTCTGAATGAAGAAGAACAGTTCTACATGCGGTCAAGGGGCATTCCCGAAGACGAGGCAAAGGTGCTGCAGCAGCTTTCATTCCTTTCTCCTGTCCTTGAACATATAGCGGATGAGGCGGTGAGGAATGAAGCGGAATCCATGGTGGAGTCTGCTGTCAGGAATATCTGACCCTACCAGTAGGATATGCTGGTGAATGCACCGTTAAAGTCATAGTCCTCGTATTTCCCGTCAGTCCATAGTGTAGGCTTGTACTCATGCAGGGTGTCGTTCAGCGCTACGCAGCAGCTGCCGTTATCTGAAGCTATCGCATTGGTGTAGATGAATTCATAGTTGGGGGACATCAGTGTAGTCCTGCCGTCTATCCTTATCCTGACGGTGCTTCCCTCGTACGGTTCCCTGCATACATAATAGCATTTGCCTCCGTCTATGCAGCTGCCGTAGACCTTATAATATCCGGATGCGCTGTCCATCAGCTCAGTGCCTTTCCAGAACGAGTCCCCGTATCCTGACGAGCCTACTCCCGACATGTTTCCTGACACGAATATTTCACCGTCATCCAAGATTATCCTGCATTCTGTTATGCCTGTGGCATCGGACGGCATTTTTAAGGCGTAGGGGTCAGGCCCACGGAAGAGAACCCTCCCGGCCAAGGTCTCTATGGAGGCTATATAGCATATTGTTCCGTCGATTCTTACGATGTCATCTATGCCTGTGACATCATCTGTGGCGCGTACGGCTGTCGGAATGCCATTCACCACCAAATAGTAAAGTGACTGTGACTCTGCTCCGGAGAATATGACATCCTGATATGAGAAACAGATGGATTCCCCGTCCATATGCAGCCCGTGCAATATTTTCCCTGACCCTTTGTACAGCAGGATCTCCCCGTTTTGTCTGTATACCCATCCTGTGCCCGAACGCGGCTGACCCAAGGTATAGATTCCGTCGGGCCTTTCAATCAGGCTGACTATCATCTCCCTGCCGAAAAATCTGAACATTTCGATGCCGTCTTTCTTGACTATGGTCTCTTCATCAGTGGAAAAGTCGGTGTACAGGTGCCCGTCGACGCATCTGTGCATGTCAGCATCTACAGACACATGGTGCTCGTATCCGACAGGTAACTCAAGTATGCGAGTCCCGTTGCGCATGAGGAACAGGACGGCCCCGTCGGCACTGTATCCGAGGTCAGGATACCAGTCGTAGCCATCAGGATATTCTATCCCTGTGACATACCTGTCTTTCCTGACGATGATTTCCTCTTCCCCTCCTCCTGGCGTGGTGCCGTTTTCCACTTTTTCTGAGACTGATCTGTCAAGCTCGACAGGTCCGCTGCAGAGGCAGAAAAGGCATATCGGCAGGGCTTTCAATATTGCCCTTCCTGCAATGCATATCCATTTTGCCGCATCCTTTCCCATAGCATCGTGTCTTGTCTGTGGATGCGAAGTTATGCATTTGTATTATTCAAAAAACGCCTTCCTGGAAGAGGAGGACGCTTTTTTCTTTTTTTGATATGTGTTTTTGAAATATGTGCTTTTTCTGATCTGCCTTTTTGAACTTTGAGACCTTTTACATGCGCGGATACAGGGCAAAAAGGGATGATCCGCTTCCTGACATGGAGGCATATGCGGCACCGGAATCATACAGGGACTGCTTGATGAGAGCCAGTTCAGGATGTTTCGGGAATACTGTCTTTTCGAAATCGTTCACAAGGCATGTTCTCCATTCCTCCACAGGTCGCTGAAGGGCTTCTTCGAGAGAGATTGCCGGGACATGGGGTTTTATCCCTCCATATGCTTCAGCTGTCCTTACGGCAATCCCTTCCGGGGATATTACTTTCAGCTCATATCCGCTTATGTCGGAAAAGCTGCATTCTGAAAGTATTTCTCCTCTTCCCTTTCCGAGCATCGGACGGTTGTAGATGAAGAATGGGCAGTCGCTCCCGAGCCGTGACGCGTATGCGGCCAAAGATTCTTCGTCCAGATTGAGAGAAAACATATCTGACAGCATTTTCAGGGTGAATGCAGCATCTGAAGACCCTCCTCCGAGACCTGCCCCTACAGGAGATGACTTTTCAAGGAATATTTTCACAGGGGGGAGCTGGAATTCTTTGTCGAGCAGGAGGTATGCTTTTGCACACAAGTCCGAAAGCGGGTCCCAGTCGACCCCTTCCTTTCTCGCGACCGTTATTATCAGCTTCCCGTCATCTGTCATGCCCTGTCTTGCCATGGGATTTTCTCCTTCTGCCCCGTATTTCGAGAAAATTTCTGCGGAGGTGCGGCTGAAGTCGTCCCCGGCTATGATTTCCAGGGTGTCATGGATCTCGTGGACAGGATAAAAAAGAGTCTCGATGTCGTGATAGCCGTCGGGGCGTTTCCTCAGGACATTGAGCCCGAGGTTGATTTTGATATTGGGATAAGTGATCATTCCAGTTGTGTCTGTGGGTGTGGTAAGCTGGTCAGTCGGTCCATTCCACTGTCCTTGAGAGGTCAGGGTTTACGCTTATGCTGACTTTCAATGTCTCTTCAGGAAGCAGGGCCTCTACATTTTCCGGCCATTCTATGATGCACAGGTTTCCGCTGTACATGTAGTCGTCGAATCCTATGTCCACGGCTTCGCGGAGTTCCTTGATTCTGTAGAAATCGAAATGGTAGACAGGTTCCCCGTCTTCTGTGAGGTATTCGTTGAGTATTGTGAAGGTAGGGGAGCATACCGTGTCCTCCACCCCGAGCTTATGGCATATGGCAGTGGTGAATGTGGTCTTGCCTGCACCCATCGGGGCGTAGAATGCTATGATTCTGTTGTCTCCGATTTCTTTCAGGAACTGTTCGGCGGCGCGCCCGAGGTCTTCCGTGTCTTTTATCGTTATGCAGTGTTTCATATAGTTGTTTTATTTTTGTCCGGTGATTGCAGCAGGCCGTGAAGGTATTTTAGGAAGGCTCACTGTGAAGCATGCCCCTCCAAGGGAGAATGATTTCTGGTAGAAGATCTCGCCACCGCATTTCTCCACAATGTTCCTGCATATGGCAAGCCCGAGCCCCGTCCCTCCGCTCTTCGTCGTGAAATTCGGAGTGAAAAGCTTGCTCTGGTTGTCTTCGTTGACTCCAGGTCCGTTGTCTTCGAACACGATGTCGTAGTAGCCGTCCTTTACTCCGTTGCGCAGGCTGATGAAAATAATGCCTTTCACAGGCTCCTTGCCTTCTTCTTTGGCCTCTCTCTGCGGAATCTCGATTGCCTGTACTGCATTGGTGATCAGGTTGACGAACACCCTTATCAGCTGGGGTTTCGGTGCCATCACCATCGCTTTTTCGAGACCTATGTAAGACATCTCGATGTTGTCCTTGTTGTCGAATATCATGAACTGGTCTCGCAATGTGCTGTCCAGATCCAGTTCTACAGGTTCTTCGGTGTAGAGCTTGGCAAAAGTCGAGAATTCGTTTGCAGTGTCGGTGAGTATGTCGATATGCTCCAGGACGACAGCTGCGACCCTGTCGAATTTTTCGCTCCATGTAGGGTCGTTCTTCTGCTTCAGCCTGATGAGCCTCTGTATTTCCAGCTTGATAGGCGTGAGAGGATTCTTTATCTCGTGCGCCACCTGTCTCGCCATTTCGCTCCATGCCTTGTCCCTTTCAGCCTGTGCCAGTTTTTTGGTGCTGATGGAAAGGTCATGGACCATCCTGTTGTATGCATCCACGATTGTGGAGATTTCGTCATGCCTCCTGTACATTATGTATTCCAGCCCGTGCAGATCGGCCTGATTCATTTTCTTTCCCATTTCTATCAGAGGCAGGAACATCCTGTTGACAAAAGTGGTGCTTATCAGGACCGTCAGCAGTATCATCACGATGAATATGTTGATGATGGCTGCGGCATGGAAGAATGCATCCTGCTTGAAATCAAGGTCCTGTCCCGTGTAAGGCACGCATATTATGGCTATCATGCTGCCCTTCTCGTTGAAGACAGGTGCGTACAGCAGATAGAAGGTGTTGTTGTGCGTGCGTTCAGGATGTATGTAGAATCTCTGGTTTCGGAACTTTATATAATAGTATGCATCTTCGTTCATGCGTGACCCGATCACCATCCGTTCGAAGATTTCAGGAGTCGTGGACCTGAAAACCTTGCCTCCGGGAGTGTAGACCGTAATGTCTGACTTGGTATTGCTGCTTATGTCCTCAAGCATCTCGTCGAGCCCGGGATCGGAGAGCATGTCTGAGGTCTCGGCATCTTTGCATCTGGCGTTGATCATGGTCTGCACGGTGCTTATCTTCCCGGACATTATGCTGTACATGTTGGCCTGGTTTCTCCTGTAGACGAAAGTGACGCTCAGTATCGACATGACGATAAGGGCCAGGAAAAGGGAAGAAATCATCACGGCATTTATCCTCGACCTGAAATAATTGTTCTGGAAGACCTTTTCCTTTGCCTTCCTTTCCTTCTTGTGGAACAGCAGGTACACTCCGAAAAACGATATCAGGAGCAGGTACGAGAAAGTGACCATATAGGTCATGGCTCCCTGTATCTTCCTGGAGATTATGATTGCCTCGTTGTCGGTTATCCTGTTGATGAAGTGGACATATCCGTTTGCCCTGAGCAATGGCGCTCCCGTGTCGATTCTTTCCTGCAGCTTTTCATATATCACTGTCGGATATGCATATGTCCCGTTGAAGCTGACGAGCTTGCCGGAAACATATCTGGCGTAGGAATAGAATGCAGGGATGCTTACTCGTCCCGGGTTGGAATATCGCCCCAGGATGCTGTAGTAGCCCCTGTCTTCGCGGTTGGCTTTCGGCTCGATGTCTATGACTATCCTCGACAGCCCGTGCTCTTCGGAATAGAACGGGAAGATGCCTGTATAGCTTGACTTGCCTGTGTGGTCGTATGAATAGAAGAACCTCGACCTTACTTCTATAGGCGTTCCTGACAGGATTTTCTGCTCGTATTTGTCGAGACATCTCTTGGCTCCCCTTGGGCAGACAGCCACCACTATGTCATAGTTCTGGGTTATGTTGTCGAGATAGTTTTCCGTCAGCCTGTTGAGGATGATGACATTTCCTCTTGTCTCGTGTGCCAGCTCCGAGATGAACGGGTCTGTGGCTATGGCGTTCTCTACGCTCCTGAGAATCAGTTCAAGTCCGAGATCCCTGTCCAGGGCCAGCCTTGTGGACATTACCATCACCCTGTCCTGTTCCTTCCTGAATCCGAGAATGCTGGAAGTGGCGGTAAAATACAGGGCACATACGACAGAAAAAATGATGAGAATCCGCCTGTCGGAAATGTCATAGCTTTTCCCTGCGAGCATCCTTACTGCAGGGGCGAGCATCTGGATCAGAAGCAGGATACACCAGAACAGCCCCATGTAGGCCACATATGTGATTACCGTATATATGGATATATGGCTCCACAGGTACAGCTCAAGCTGTATGTTGGAGTTCATCACAAGGCTGTGGAGGGACAATGCAATGTATATCGTGATGCCGATGGTCAGCAGAATCACGCAGCTTCCATAAATTATGCTTCTTCGTTTCCTGTTGCCGGAATGGATCAGCTTTATGAATTTTCCCCTTATCATATATATGCTCAGCAGCAGGAGTATGACAAGGGAATTGATTATCATAAGGGCTCCGAAAGAGTACAGGAACTGCCCTCCGGCATATATTGTTGGCGAGAAAAAGTCGGAATCGGACTGGAAACCCCACAGATATGCGACGGCTGCGGAGATTATCAGTATGAAGATGTTGATGATGAATACCTTCGTTTTCCTGTGCCTCCACAGGTACAGGATGGACGATGATGCGACTAAAAGCAGGGCGAGCCATCTGAGGAAAGAATTTGTCAGGAAAGACGGCCCCCATCCCGTTTCCGAGATGATTTTGAACAGGGGAGTGCCATGGTATTGGACGGCAGAGCCTCCACTGTCGGAGATGGGTACGACAGAGAACTTCCCTGGAAGCCTGAGGTGCGAATTGACCCCGTTATATGACTTGTGGATGTTTTCGATCAGGCTGTTCTTGATTTCCAGACCTCCGATAACCTTGCAGCTGATGTCGTCGGAGACGCTTTTCAGCAGATACCATTTCTGTCCGAGGTTGAGGTACCGGACTTCTTCCGTGACATTTTTAAGAGGGGAGACAAGGTCAGTCCTCCGCCCGGTGAGCCTCTGGATTACAACCCTTGAACTTATGTCGTCATTGCTTATCGGGAACTGGTTGCTCCAGGACTGCAGGGTGTCGAAAACATATCTGTAGATGACCATGTCTTCCGGGAGGTCCATGTCCATCCATCCCGTCAGGTCGGAGGCAAGCGCCTGACGCATGTAGCTGTCGAGCAGATCCATCCGCTTGTCCACTCTTTTCTCGAGCCTCCCGGCGGCGTGTTCAGTGCTGATGGCGGAAGAGCCAGAAACAAGTGAGAAAAGGAAAAGCAGTACAGCTCCAACCAAACAGATGAAGCTTGCATATTTCCGTATGAATCTTTCAGCTTTCATTGTCTTGCTCTATTCGTGGTGATAAGGCTCTCCTCTGATTATGGTGAATGCGCGGTAAAGCTGTTCGGCGAATATTGTCCTGACCATCTGGTGGGAAAAAGTCATTTTGGACAGGGATACCTTGCCGTCACAGCGGCTGTATACATCATCGGAAAATCCGTATGCCCCGCCTATGACAAACACCATGTCTCTTCCTGAGCCGGACATTCGTTTCTCCATATTCCGTGCCCATTCCATGGATGTGTATTCCTTTCCGTGCTCGTCCAGCAGGATGACTTCGTCTGAAGGTTTTATTGATTTGAGAATCAGCTCCCCCTCCCGGGCCTTTATCTGGTCCTTGCTCAGGGACGATGCATTTTTCAGCTCGGGGATTTCTGTCAGGGAGAATGGAATATAATGTTTCAGCCTGGAGATGTAGATTTCCAGCCCCTCCCTCACCCATCTGATGTCCGTTTTCCCGACTGTAAGCAATGTTATCTTCATTATAATCCGCTTGTGCAACAGATGCAAATATAAGAAACAGTTTCCAATTATGGCTTGGAATTTGCTATATTTCCTCGTCGCTATTTAGTGAAGGATGAACAGATTACTGAAAATCATACCCGTAATGCTTTTTCTGTGCATGGGCTTGTCCGCCTCTGCACAGAACCGTTCATATGATGTGTTTATCCCGATCTCAAAATATATGAAGAGCGGAGATGCAGAAAAACTCTCCGCGTGGTTTGCGGACAACCTTGAAATCACCATCCTTTCTTCATACAACAATTCGAGCAAGAGCCAGGCCAAGCAGATAATAAAGTCTTTCTTCAATTCCTACACCCCAAGATCCTTTACAATCGATCACAAAGCAGGGCGGTCAAACATGAAATATGCTCTGGGAGTGCTGAATGCAGGAGGAGAAATGTTTATGGTGACGATTTTTGTCAGCTGCAAGGATTCCTCATACAAGATTCAGCAACTCAAGATCGAAAGGATGGAATGAAGTTTGGCATAGGGTTTGCAATAAATGAGAAACGGTTAGTTTAGTTGTTAATAATATGGTTATAGTGAGCAGGAGCCCTCGTGAGAGTGCTCCTGTTTTCTTTATGTATAGAAGTCAATTATGCCGCCCCTCCTAAAGGTTGAATGCGGATTTGACCGTATCCACTGCATCGAGGAGCTCCCATCCGAAGAACTGTGCGATCTCCTGGCTCTTCTTGCCGTGACGGATTATTTCCACGACATCCTGGTACGGTTTTCTTCCGACATGCCCGTATGCGGCAGTCGGCTCGTAGATAGGTTTCTTCAGCTGGAATTTCTCTATGATCTTTGCAGGACGGAGGTCGAACAGCTCGGAAATCTTGGATGCTATTTCCTCATCGGTGATCTGGTGCCCGTCCTTGTCCTTTTTCGCTGTGCCGTAGGAATCTGCAAAGACGCTGACAGGGCTGGCGACCCCGATAGCATATGCCACCTGCACGAGAAGCTGGTCGGCAACTCCTGCGGCTACAAGGTTCTTGGCAATATATCTGGCTGCATAGGCTGCGGAACGGTCGACCTTTGACGGGTCCTTCCCGGAGAAAGCTCCCCCTCCATGTGCCCCCTTGCCTCCATATGTGTCCACAATAATCTTCCTTCCTGTCAGACCTGTGTCTCCGTGCGGCCCGCCGATGACGAATTTGCCGGTAGGGTTTACATGCAGGATATAGTCTCCCTTGAACAGGGCTGCTGTCTTAGGGTCAAGCTCCTCTATCATTGCAGGGATCAGGATGTTCTGCACATCTTCCCTTATCTTGGCCTGCATCGCTGCGTCCACCCTGTCCTGCCCGTATTGTTTCACTGCATCTTCATAACTCATGTTCCCGAGCTCAGGCACAACGAAGTTGTCATGCTGGGTGGATATTACTATGGTGTGGATACGGGCCGGGGTATGAGTCTCCCCGTCATATTCAATGGTAAACTGCGATTTGGAGTCAGGTCTCAGGTACGGCATCAGTTCCCTGTTCTCTTTCCTGATGCGTGCAAGCACTCTCAATGCAAGATGGGACAGTGCAAGAGGAAGCGGCATGTATTCTTCCGTGTCCCTGCATGCATAACCGAACATCATTCCCTGGTCTCCTGCCCCCTGCTCGTCAGGGTCGGTCCTGACCACTCCGCGGTTGATGTCGGCGCTCTGTTCGTGCAGCGCGGAAAGCACTCCGCAGGAATTGCCGTCAAACATGTATTCCGCCTTGTCATAGCCTATCCTGTTGATCACACGCCTTACCGTGGACTGGATGTCGACATAGGCATCGTCGGAACGCACCTCTCCTCCTACAACTACGAGACCGGTGCTGCAGAAAGTCTCGCAAGCCACCTTCGCTTCAGGATCCTGGCGAAGGAATTCATCAAGGGTGGCATCGGATATCTGATCCGCTACCTTGTCCGGGTGTCCTTCAGACACCGATTCGGAAGTAAAAAGATAATTCTTATACATATGGTACAAAATAAAAAAACTCCGCACGGCTGTCATGCGGAGCACAAATATTCATTCAAAAAATTTTCACTTGGAAAAATCTTTTTAGCATTTTTTTGTGTGGTTGCAAGCAGCCAAATCTCTCCACATTTATTTTGGCTGCAAATGTAAACAAAAATTCGAGAAATTTGCTAATTTTGCGTCACTATTTGAGAAACTATAGATTTTAAATATATCGGATTATGCAACAGAACATTGACACTTACGATTTCTCAGGCAAGAAAGCCATCGTCAGGGTTGACTTCAATGTCCCTTTGAACGAAAAACTTGAAATCACTGATGACACACGTATCAGGGCTGCGATCCCTACCCTCAAGAAGGTTCTTGAGAAAGGTGGCTCCCTGATCATCATGTCTCATCTCGGCCGTCCTAAGGGCGTGACTGACAAGTTCTCACTCAAACATATCATAGGGCGTGTACAGGAGCTCCTCGGAGTGCCTGTGAAGTTCGCTGATGACTGCATGAAGGCTGACGAGCAGGTGGCTGCCCTCAAACCGGGCGAGGTGCTCGTGCTCGAAAACCTCCGTTTCTATGCTGAGGAGGAAGGCAAGCCAAGAGGTCTGGCAGAGGACGCTACCGACGAGGAGAAGAAGGCTGCCAAGGCTGCAGTGAAAGAGAGCCAGAAGAAGTTCGTCGAGAAGCTTGCTTCATACGCTGACTGCTACATCAACGACGCATTCGGAACAGCACACCGTGCGCATGCTTCCACTGCACTCATCGCAAAATATTTCCCTAACGACAAGATGTTCGGCTACCTGATGGAAGGCGAGATCAAGGCTATCGACCGTGTGCTCAAGACTCCTGAGCATCCTGTGACTGCCATCATCGGAGGTGCGAAGGTGTCTTCCAAGATCGGCATCATCGAGCATCTTTTCGGTATCGTGGACAACATGATTATAGGTGGAGGAATGGTGTATACCTTCATCAAGGCCCAGGGTGGCAAGATCGGAAAGTCACTCTGTGAGGATGAGTGCCTTGACCTCGCTCTCAGCATTCTCAAGAAGGCAGAGGAGAAAGGTGTAAAGCTCTATCTTTCCAAGGAAGTTGTCATTGCAGACGCTTTCTCCAACGATGCCAACACCAAGATCTGTGCAAACAATGAGATTCCTGACGACTGGGAGGGAGTTGACGCAGCACCGAGCACCCTTGCAGTATGGGAAGATGTGATCATGAAGTCAAAGACCATCCTCTGGAACGGTCCTGTCGGCGTGTTCGAAATCCCTGCATTCGCAAAAGGAACCAACAAGGTTGCTGAAATGCTTGCAAAAGCTACAGAGAACGGTGCGTTCACCCTCGTAGGAGGTGGAGATTCAGTAGCAGCCGTTACACAGATGGGCTATGCCAAGAAGGTAAGCTATGTGTCCACCGGCGGTGGAGCAATGCTTGAATCCCTTGAGGGTAAAGAGCTTCCTGGTATCGCAGCTATCCGCGAATAACAGTTTTTTACGATAAACGAGGCTGGCGGCTGTGCATTTGATTGCATACCGCCAGCTTTTTTATGCAGTATTATCTGATCCGTAAGCCTCCGACAAAGTACAATTAGATAAGATTGGCAGCGATTACCAAGGATTATCAAGGTAGTCGCTGCTATTATTGGGTAGTAGCGGGTATTACCCTTCTACTTTCGGAAGTTGCAAGGCAGTAGCG
>JADIMD010000081.1 GCA_017695015.1 Candidatus Cryptobacteroides faecigallinarum
AGGGGGATTCGAACCCCCGGTACGGTAATCCCGTACGGCAGTTTAGCAAACTGCTGGTTTCAGCCACTCACCCATCTCACCTTGACTGAAATCGTCCTGCCTGCAATTGCCGATAGACCCAGACCTCGCAAACTGGACGACAAAGTTAAGTCAAATCTTGATATCTGCCAAATAAATTTCAATGATTGTAGGCTTTCCTGACAAAAGACCTACTGCTTGGCTATATTCTCCCTCATGTCTGTATCCGCCTGGATATTTTTCATGCGGTAATAATCCATGATGCCGAGATTGCCGCTCTTGAATGCGTCCGCCATGGCGAGAGGGACTTCTGCCTCCGCTTCAATGACTTTTGCCCTGGCTTCCTGCGCCTTTGCCTTCATTTCCTGTTCAAGGGCGACTGCCATTGCCCTTCTCTCCTCTGCACGGGCCTGAGCAATGTTCTTGTCTGCTTCCGCCTGGTCCATCTGCAGGACTGCACCGATGTTCTTGCCGATATCGATATCCGCGATGTCGATGGAAAGGATCTCGAACGCTGTCCCGGCGTCAAGTCCCTTGGACAGGACCACCTTGGAGATGGAATCAGGATGCTCAAGCACCTGTTTATGGCTTTCCGCAGCACCGATGCTCGACACGATACCTTCACCGACACGGGCAAGGACAGTCTCCTCACCTGCTCCTCCGACCAATTGCTTGATATTCGCCCTGACAGTTACACGGGCCTTGGCAATCAGCTGGATTCCGTCCTTTGCCACCGCTGTGACAGGAGGAGTGTTGATAACCTTTGGATTCACCGA
Organism: Candidatus Cryptobacteroides faecigallinarum; assembly: GCA_017695015.1. GTDB lineage: Bacteria > Bacteroidota > Bacteroidia > Bacteroidales > UBA932 > Cryptobacteroides > Cryptobacteroides faecigallinarum. The sequence continues at coordinate 795 of JADIMD010000081.1, forward strand.
CATCTGCACCGCCTCGAAGACATCACGGCCTGCAAGGTCAATCGCCGCAGCCATCTTGAAATCAAGGGCAATGTTTGCCTTATCTGCCGACACGAGGGCATTGACCACCTTTGGCACATTGCCTTTAGCCAGATAATGGGCTTCGAGCTCGTTAGCATCCAGCTTCAGACCCGCCTTTGTCCCCGTAACCATAGCCATGACAATAGTTCCCGGAGGGACCTTCCTCCACCTCATCAGAATCAGCTGGAGCAGGGATATCTTCACCCCTGAAATCAGGGCCTGGAACCATAGCGTGATCGGGAAAAACCACAGAAGAATAATCAGTCCTGCAATCGCTATCGCAACCCACACGACTGTTAGATCTATTCCGTACATACTTTAAATATTAAGTTCAACAATTTTTCATTGAATGGATATTCGGAATGCCGACAGAAAAATCAGAAATCCTTTTCCACAGGCTTGACTATCACCTGGTTGTCTTCAATATGGGCCACCTCTATTTCCGTCCCGGGAGCAATCATCCCTTCAAGGGCCTTGACTTCATACACTCCGGCATCGAATCTTGCCATTCCCACAGGAGCAAGTCTTGTGGTCGTCTTGCCGGTATCTCCGACAGAAAGCACAGTACCCTTGTCAGGAATAGCCTTGGATTCAATGTTGGTATTGAGAGTGAACTTCTTCCATGTCTTGGCCCTGAGCACATAGACGGTAAGACCAACGACCATCACCACATTGACAGCCACGACAATAGTCCCCGTCGTCGCCCCGAACATATTGAAAGCATAGACGCAAGACCCGACAAGCGAAATCAGTCCGAGCACTCCGGCAACCCCGACTCCCGGCACAAGCAGGATTTCGGCAAGCAACAGCAAAATCCCGACTAAAATAAGTATAACTATAAAACCCATAACGACAAATATACGAAGAAGCCGAGAGCAATGCAAGTTTACTTGCAATTGCCGAGGCGTGAACAGTTTATATCCCATTCCAAAACGGCATATTCTATTGGAGAAAAAATGGATTTTTCCCATTTTTCTCCAATAAAATGCGCCAGATTACGGATAATTTTCTCTACTTTTGCTGCATGATCATACCAAGAGACAAATACTTAAGTGAGTTGAGAACGGAAGGTTTTTCGCTATAGGGATACTCATTTAAAAACAGTCCAAAATTTTCTTATCCGTTGTCCGTTCTCGCGCGAATTTCTTATAAAAAGTTAACAATCAGATAGTTATTCAGGACTACAACACATATAGGAAAAATATCCAGAAAAATCACGAACACTATTCCTGTCGCCGGGCGGTGTTGACATTGATCGGTTCACCGTCCTTGAAGGCGACGATGTAGGCGCCTTTGAAGCCTCTGCGGCGGACGGTATTGAGATGCGAGAGGGCATCCGAATATGCCCTGAAGAGGCCTACTGCATAGGTATATCTCCCAGATGGCGTCATGTGCAGAAAGACAGGGCTCAAGCCCTTGATGTCGCGGATTGTAGCGGGACGGGTGAGGCTGAATATCTGTATCTGGTAGACTATACCCTCCGGAAGGGTGTTGTCAAGGGCGAACCTGCCTTCAGGAAGCACCATGAATGTATAGTCGAATTCTGGTTCCGGCTGCTCGATATTCATCACAAGCGAATCCCCCATATTCATCTTGACGAAAGAATAGTCTATGTTTTTCGGCACAATCACCCTGTCCGCCTCTTCATTCACTTTGTTGATGTCGATGACCACCCCGTTGAAAAGGAATTCCATTTCGATGCTCTGAAGCTCCGCAGCCGCCTTGGAAAGCGAATCGTTCATCTGCGGAATGGCAGCTTCCCTGCGGGTTATCTCTTTCCCGAGATCCTGTTTTTCCAGAAAATCGTCCGTGGCCGCATACTTGCTTCTGATTTCATCCAAAGCCACTCCATAGGCATAGATTGAATCCCTCAACGACCTCACCTCATTGACCTTCGTCCTGTATCTCTGAAGTTCGGCACTTTCCGGCATCTCAGGCACTTCGTCCCCTTCCGTGTCGTCGTCAGGAATCTCCGGCACCAGCTCCATTATTTCCCTCAGCACTGACATGTCCTTGACCCTGCCGTGGATAGGCATGTTGTCGTATTCGAGGACATACACATTTATACTGTCAGCAGGACAGCCCCTGTTGGATGCAAACACGGAATACCTCCCGTCAGGAGTGTCATAATAGAGAAAATCATCATACGGAGAAGAATACGGGAAACCCATATTGACCGGAATCCCCCAGTCCCCCGTCTCCTCGTCCCAGGTGGAGACATAGAGGTCATATCCGCCCATCCCGTAAAGCCCGTTGGAAGAAAAATACATCGACTTGCCGTCAGCGGAGACCAACGGATAGACTTCATCCCCGGTGGATGTCACCTGCTCGTTCAGAAGAGCCGGAATGGACCAGAGAGAATCCCCGAGCTCCGTCCTCCAGATGTTTCTCACCCCGTTTTCATCGGGAGCGGAATAATAGACTTCCTCCAGTCCTTCAGGGAAATAGACGGCTTTGGCAAACGGATGTCCGGCAACGGTGTCGAGCACATTCGGGACCTGCCTCCAGGACCTGTCTTCCATCGGATAATAAAGAAAAAAATCATCTGTCGAACACATGTGGCGGGCAACAACCTTGGGCCTGTAGACATATTCCGTCATGTTCGCCCCGTTCTCCCCCTGAAGCTTGAGGTCTTCAATGGCTATCCTTTTCAGGGAATCTTCCTCCATTTCAAGAGCCTGACGGTAAAGGGCCACAGAATGCACGAATTCATAGCTGTGTCTGAGCGAATCTGCCTCACGGACAAGACTGTCCGCATCCCTCTCCTGCGACATTGACGGCACCGCCGGAATCACCGTGAATAAAAATATCTGGAACGCTCTTGAAATTCTGTTCATCTTCTGCCTTACCTCCTTGTTCGAAACCACAAAAATAAGAAATAGTTTACATAAAGTTCGTTTGTAAGAAAAAAATAGTAAATTTGTGCCCTATTTGCGGTTAAGCGGTCAAATTGGACAAAACTAATAATAAAACAACGATAAAATTATGCAAAGCAAAAATGCAATCAGACTGGTAGCAATTCTGCTGGCTATCGCCTGCCTCTGGCAGCTGTCTTTCACCCTGGTGACCAAGCTCCAGGAGAACAAGGCGGCAAAATATGCAGAGAAGGCTGTCCTGGCATATCAGAACACTGCTGCCTTCAGCAATGTTCCTGAAGTGGACAAGGCATTCTACCTTGACTCCATCAGAAGGGAGAGCAACAGGTGGTACATAGACTCCATCTCAGCAGAGAAAGTCTATTTCGGATACACCTACAAGGATGTAAAAGAGAAAGAAATCAACCTCGGTCTTGACCTCAAGGGCGGTATGAACGTGATGCTTCAGGTGCAGCTTGAAGACCTCATCAAAGCCCTGTCAGACAACAACCAGAGTCCTGAATTCGCCCAGGCTCTCGCACTCGCCAAAGAGCGCAGCGTCAACTCAAGGGCAGATTTCATCACTCTCTTTGCAGAAGCATGGAATGAGGTGGGCAACGGTATTCCGCTCGCCCAGATCTTCGGCACATACGAGATGAACAACAAGATCAACTCGACCACTTCAGACGCCGAGGTCATCAGCGTAATCCGCGAAGAGGCAGAGAGCGCAATCGCCAACTCCTTCAATGTCCTGAGAAACCGTATCGACCGTTTCGGTGTGACCCAGCCTAACATCCAGCAGCTCGGCAACAGCGGAAGAATCCTCATCGAACTTCCTGGCGTAAAAGAGCCTGAGCGTGTAAGGAAACTCCTTCAGGGTACAGCATCCCTCGAATTCTGGGCTACATATGAGAACAGCGAGATCTATCCTTTCCTCCAGGAAGCCAACGAGACTCTTGCAGGACTTCTGACAGAAGAGAACGGACAGGCTCAGACGGCTGTAGAGCAGACCAAGGACGCAGGTGCAGCTGAAGACATCCTCAGCGAGGAGATCAGCGCGGCAGAAGAGGAGAGCGCGGACGATGAAGCATTCAGAAAAGCCAATCCTCTCTTTGCTGCCCTCCAGCCTGCAGTATACAACGGAAGACTTGCAGGCGGTGCATGTATCGGTTACGCAAGCTATGCAGATACAGCCAAGATCAACACCTGGCTGCACATGCCACAGATACAGTCCCTCTTCCCTGCTGAATTCAAGGCAATGTGGACTGTGAAGCCTTCACAGGCATTCCCTGGCGGCAACATCTATGAACTCGTGGCAATCCGCTCCACTTCACGCGACGGCAAGGCACCTCTTGACGGAGGAGTCGTGACCGATGCACGCGTACAGTATGGCAATTCAGGCGGAAACCCTGAAGTTTCAATGTCCATGAATGCGGAAGGAGCCAACATCTGGGCAAGGATGACCAAGGACAACATCGGCAGGCAGATTGCCATCGTGCTCGATGGAATGGTATATTCATACCCTGTGGTGAACACTGAAATTACAGGAGGAAGTTCTTCTATTACCGGTAACTTCGACCTCGAAGAGGCAGAAGACCTTGCAAACGTGCTGAAGTCAGGTAAACTTCCTGCACCGGCAACCATTATCCAGGAGCAGATCGTGGGACCTTCCCTCGGTTCAGAGTCCATCAACGCAGGTCTCATCTCATTCGCCATTGCGTTCCTGCTCGTGCTCATCTACATGTTCGCATTCTACCACGGGGCCGGACTCATCGCTGACGCAGCCCTGCTGTGCAATGTGCTCCTGCTTCTCGGCTCACTCGTATCATTCGGAGCGGTCCTCACCCTTCCTGGTATCGCAGGACTTGTGCTGACACTCGGTATGGCGGTGGATGCCAATGTGATCATCTATGAACGAATCAAGGAAGAGATCAGGGCAGGCAAAGGCCTGAGCAAGGCAGTCGCTGACGGATATTCAAATGCGTACTCGGCTATCATTGACGGTCAGGTAACCACAATCCTCACCGGTATCGTGCTGTTCGTATTCGGTTCAGGTCCTGTACAGGGATTCGCAACTACCTTGATCATCGGTATCATCACATCTGTCCTCACTTCGATATTCATTTCCAGAATCATCATCGACGACAGACTCGCAAAAGGCAAGAACATCACTTTCTCCAACAAGTTCACAAGGAACTTCCTGCAGAACACCACTGTGGATTTCCTGAGCAAGAGAAAGTTCACATATGTACTTTCAGGTGTGATCGTGGTGGCATCCATCCTCTCCATCTGCATCAAGGGCTTCACCTATGGTGTAGACTTCACCGGAGGCCGTACTTTCGTGGTAAGGTTTGACCAGCCTGTTCAGGCAGAGGAAGTCAGGGATGCTGCAGTGGCTACATTTGACGGAGCTGTGGAAGTGAAGCAGTTCGGCGGTGAGAGCCAGATGAAGATCACTACCCAGTACAAGGTGGAAGACGAGAGCACAGAAGCAGATGCTGAGGTTGAAGAAATGCTCTACAACTCTCTGAAAGGCTTCTTCAAGGAAGACATCACATTCGACGAATTCCGCTCTACCCTTGAAAATCCTAACGGTATCATCAGTTCCGACAAGGTTGGTCCTACAATGGCAAACGACATGAAGAGGGCAGCTATCATAGCCGTGATCATCGCCCTGTTCGTGATATTCGCCTACATCGCTGTCAGGTTCAAGAACTGGACATGGGGTCTCGGCGGTGTAGTAGGTCTTGCACACACTGCAATCATCGTGATCGGATTCTTCTCGTTCTTCTCGGGAATACTTCCATTCACCCTTGATGTGGACCAGACATTCATCGCCGCTATCCTGACCATCATCGGATATGCAATCAACGATACAGTGGTGATCTTCGACCGAATCCGCGAATACAAGACTCTCCATCCTAAGATGGATTTCAGGATCAACGCGAACCAGGCACTTAACAGCACCCTGTCCCGTACGATGAACACCTCACTGACCACCCTCATCGTGATGATTGCCATCGCAATCTTCGGTGGAGAGGTCATCAGGGGAATGGCGGTCGCACTCTGCCTCGGTATTGCAATCGGTACCTACGCTTCTATCTTCATCGCTACGCCTATCATGTATGACACCACGATGGCAGTGAAGAAGAAACAGGAAGCAAAGGCTGCCCTGAACGGCAGGAAATAAGTCTCTGAATACTGTTGATATTTTTATAGGAGCCGCCCTTTGAGAGCGGCTCTTTTTTATATATCTTTGTCCTCCTTATCAAACGGAAATCCTATGTCATTCGTTCACCTTCATGTCCATACGCAATACTCTATCAGAGACGGACTTTCGTCCATTGAAGCCCTGTTCAACCGTGCTGAAGAACTCGGAATGCCGGGTATCGCCATCACGGACCATGGCAACATGTACGGAGTGAAGGAGTTCTTCAAGTTCGCCAAGAAACATCCCGGGATAAAGCCGATCATAGGCTGCGAAATCTATGTCACGCAACACTACGACCACAAGCTGAAGGATCCGGAGCACAAAAACTACTATCACCTTATCCTGCTTGCGAAGAATTATGACGGATACAAGAACCTGATGAAGATTGTCTCCTGCGGACATGTCGAGGGTATGTACTACAGACCGAGGGTTTCCCACGAGATAGTGGAAAAATATTCTTCCAACCTTATCTGCTGCTCTGCCTGCGTGGCAGGAGAGATTCCGAGACTGGTGTATGCCGGCAATATGGAAGGGGCAGAAAAGGCTGTGGAATGGCACAAGAAGGTCTTTGGGGACGACTACTACCTTGAAGTCCAGCTGCACAGGACTGAAGTCCCGGGACAGTCCCTCGAACTTTACGAGAGGCAGAAAACCATCAATGAGGGGTTGTTCGAGCTTGCAGAGAAGACAGGGGTGAAAGTCCTTGCCACCAACGATGTCCATTTTGTCAGAAAGGAGGACGGTCCTGCCCACGACAGGCTCATCTGCCTCAACAGCAACTCCTATCTCGACACTCCTGACAGGATGAGGTATACACAGCAGGAATACCTTAAAAGCGAGGAGGAAATGCGCGCGCTTTTCCCCGACCATCCTGAAGTCATCGAGAGGACTATGGAGGTGTACGACAAAATCGAGAGCTACGAGATAGACAGGGACCATGTCCTGCCGAAATTCAGAATCGACCCTGCCTTCCTTGCGGAAAAGGAAAAATATCTTGAAAAATACAAGGATATAATAGATGTCGGCAGGTGCGACAAGAAGGGGAAAGACAGAGGGGAGGAATTCACATGGTCAGTCGCCTACCTGTGCCATCTTTGCTACGAGGGAGCCAGGAAGAGGTACGGTGAGACACTTACACAGGAGCAGGCAGACCGCATTGAATTCGAGCTCAAGACCATTTCCAGGATGGGATTCCCGGACTACTTCCTCATTGTCCAGGACTTCATCGCCGCTGCCCGTGCCGTGGGGACATCAGTAGGTCCGGGACGAGGTTCCGCAGCAGGCTCAGTCGTGGCCTACTGTCTGAAAATCACCAACCTCGACCCTATCAAGTACGACCTCCTGTTTGAGCGTTTCCTGAATCCTGACCGTATCTCCATGCCTGATATTGACATCGATTTCGATGATGAAGGCCGTTACGGTGCCTTCCAGTACATTGAGGAGACATACGGCAAAGACCATATTTCCCATGTCATCACATTCGGCACCATGGCTGCCAAAAGCGCCATCAAGGATGTGGCCAGAATCAGCCGCCTGACGATAGATGAAACATCCAGATTGACCAAGATGGTCCCTGACAAACCGACTTTCGAAGCCGAAGTCGAAGAAATGGTCAAGCAGGAAGACGGGACAGAGAAAAAGGTCAAGGAAAAGAAGGAGTTCAAGACCAATCTGAAAAACTGCGTCAAATATCTTCCTGAACTCAAGCACGAATTCGAGGAAGGGTCGGATCTCATCAAGGAAATCCTGAAATATGCCATCCAGCTGGAAGGCTGCGTGAGACAGGTCGGAGTCCACGCCTGCGCAATGATCATCGGCCGAGGCAACCTCACGGACTACATTCCGATTACTCTCGCCACAGACAAGGCCACAAAGGAAGAAGTCTGGACATCCCAGTATGACGGGCACTATATCGAGGAAGTTGGAATGCTGAAGATGGACTTCCTTGGTCTCAAGACCCTGTCAATCATCAAGGAATGCCTTTCCCTGATAAAGCAGAGGCACGGCATCGACATCGATATCGAGGCTATCCCTATCGATGACAAGGAGACATATGAGCTATATGGACGGGGCGACACCAAGAGCGTGTTCCAGTTCGAGTCCGACGGTATGAAAACATGGCTCCAGAAGCTGCATCCTACACGGTTCGAGGATCTGATTGCCATGAATGCCCTCTACCGCCCTGGTCCTCTGCAGTACATCCCGTCATTCGTGAACAGGAAAAACGGCATCGAGCCGGTCACATACGATCTCCCCGAGATGGAGAGCATTCTAAACGACACATATGGAGTTACAGTCTATCAGGAGCAGGTCATGCTTCTGTCCCAGAAACTTGCAGGCTTCACGAAAGGTGAGGCCGACAAGTTGCGTAAAGCAATGGGAAAGAAACAGATAGCCATCATTGAAGAGCTCTGCGAGAAATTCATCAACGGTGGTGTGGCCAACGGTTTCCCAAAGGAGAAACTGGAGAAAATCTACGATGACTGGAGAGAGTTCGCGAAATATGCGTTCAACAAGTCCCACGCTACCTGCTATGCATGGGTCAGCTACCAGACAGGCTATCTGAAAGCCCATTATCCTGCAGAATTCCAGGCCGCCAACCTCAGCAAGAACCTCGACAAGCAGGACGAGATCAAGAGTATCATGGACGACTGCAAAAAGTCGGGAATCAAGGTGCTCAACCCGGACATCAATGAAAGTTACGCAAGGTTCACGGTCAACAAGGCAGGCGACATCAGGTTCGGTCTCGGGGGAATCAAAAGTTTCGGGGACAATATTGTCAGCGCCATCATCGAAGAAAGGGAGAAGGGTGGAATATTCCAGGACATCTTCGACTTTGCCGAGAGAATGGCAGGCCAGATCAACAGGAAGGCATACGAAACCCTCGTATATTCAGGTGCATTCGACAGTTTCGGATACAGCAGGCAGCAGTTTTTCAAGCCCGATTCCAGCGGAGATCTTTTCCTGGATTCGCTTGTCAGATATGCGGAGCTTTACAAACGCGACACCGTGGATGCCGCCAATTCCCTTTTCGGGGATGTGGAAGAGGCACGCCCTGTCCGCCCTGTCATGCCTGAAGTCAGCGAAGAGGAGAAGGCAAACAGCCTGATGATGTACCTCCACAAGGAAAAGGAGTTTGTGGGAATGTACCTGTCATCCCATCCTCTTGACAAATACTCCTTCGAGATGGAGAATTTCACCGACTGTCCTCTGAACGAGCTGGGGGACAGGATATTGCAGTGTCAGGAGGAAAACAAGCCGAAAAATGTGAATATCGGAGGTTTCGTGACCTCGTCTGAGGAGTCCACCACAAAGTCCGGCAGGCCGCAGTACAGGATAACGATAGAGGATTTCAGCGGAAGTTACGAGCTGAGGCTGAACGGCAAGGACATCGACAGGTTCATGCCTAAGATGCCTCTCAATTCCGCAGTATTCATCAAGGGCAATATCGAGGCATTCAAGACATTCCCCAAGCCCGGTCAGCCTGCAGAGCCACCGAGATACACATTCAGGATAATGGATGTCATCATGCTCACCAATGTGGTGGAGGAATATCTGAAAGGTTTCTCCCTGAAGATATCCACACCTCAGCTGAATTCGGGATTCAGGGAAAATCTTGTCAAGGTGGTCAAGAAACACAAGGGTCCTACGCCGCTTACCATGCTGCTTTTCGACCCGAATACAAGGTACAGGATAGAGTTCCTGTCCAAAAAATTCAAGATAGATGTTAACAATGATTTCATCACCGACCTCAGGACAATGAATATCGAGTATGAAATCATCAAAAAAGCATAATAATGGCTGAAGAAAGATTTTCTGACCTTGGTAGGGTGGAAGCCATATCGAGGCTGTTCGAAGGAACCGGTTTCACTCCGTTCTGCAGAGCGGAATTCACTGCCGACAGCAAATCCACATGCTGCCAGGCATCGAAAATCCTGCTTGAAGGGATAGATTTCGACCTGACTTATTTCCCTCTCAAGCATCTCGGATACAAGAGCGTAATAGCCGTTACAGGCGAGCTGTATGCAATGTTTTCTCATCCGAGGACACTCTGCGTCTCTTTAGGGGTCTCCGCCAAACTGGATTTCGCCCAGATAGCAGAACTGTGGAAAGGGATTGTGGCAGCTGCAAAGGAACATGGATATGCCAATCTGTCCCTTGACCTTGCCCCGTCCAAAAACGGGCTTTGCATCGCTGTCTCTGCCACAGGCGAAGTCTCCAACCTCACAGAAAAAAGGAGGCCTGCAGCCAAAAGCATGGATCTGATATGTATTTCAGACAATCTCGGAGCTGCATATTTCGGATTTGAAATCCTCGAAAGGGAAAAGAAATCGTTCGAAAAGACGAAGAATGACGCAGCGCAGCCTGACCTGAAAGAATACAGCCAGTTCATAGGAGAATATCTCAAGCCTGAAATCAGTCCGGCGATGGTGAAGCAGATGGAGGATTCGGAGATTATACCGTCTTTCGGATATATGGTGACAAGAGGGCTTGCAGATGCTGTGAAAAGGCTTGTCCGGGACAGTGGTCTGGGAGCAAAAATCTATGTGGACCGCATTCCATTTGCAGGTAAGACCTTCGACCTTGGCAAAAAACTCAATATAGACCCCATTTCCGCGGCTCTAAACGGTGGGGATGACTTCCGCATCCTCTACACCATTCCGATTGGAAAACATGACCGTTTCCGCCACGATTTCCAGACATTCGACATCATCGGACACCTGGCCCGTCCTGAAGTAGGGTCTGTGCTTGTCACTCCTGACGGAGTGGAGCTGCCTCTCCATTCGCAAGGATGGAAAGACTGAATGTCCGGAACATACAGCAAATAAAAGAGAGCGGATCTTCACGGTCCGCTCTCTCAGGAAACAAGAGTTAATCTCATCTATTTGGAAAGTCGTTGTAAGTAATATGGTTACAACTTGCGGAGCAGATTGCTCAGATTGACCCTCTCCCCTATTATGCGAGGCAGCTCGTCAATGCTGACTCTCTCCTGTTTCATGGTATCACGGTCACGGACGGTCACGCAGCGGTCGTTGAGGGAATCATGGTCCACGGTCACGCAGAACGGAGTACCTATGGCATCCTGACGACGGTAGCGCTTGCCGATGCTGTCTTTCTCGTCATACTGGCAGTTGAAGTCATATTTCAGCTCGTCCATGATGGTCTGTGCAAGTTCAGGAAGACCGTCCTTCTTGATAAGAGGCAGGACAGCCACCTTGACAGGAGCCAGCGGAGCTGGTATGCTGAGCACAACCCTCTTCTCTCCCCCTTCCAGCTCTTCTTCCTTGTATGAATTCGAGAGCACGGCCAGAACCATCCTGTCCACTCCGATTGAAGTCTCGATGACATACGGAGTGTAGCTCTCGCCTGTCTCAGGATCGTAATACTGGATTTTCTTCCCTGAGAACTTCTGGTGGTTGCCGAGGTCAAAGTCGGTCCTTGAATGTATTCCCTCAAGCTCCTTGAAGCCGAACGGGAAGTTAAACTCTATGTCAGTAGCGGCATTTGCGTAGTGCGCAAGCTTCTCGTGATCGTGGAAACGGTAGTTTGCATCTCCCATCCCAAGGTTCTGATGCCATTTCAGACGGTTTTCCTTCCATTTTGCAAACCAGTCAAGCTCCGTACCAGGCTTGATGAAGAACTGCATTTCCATCTGCTCGAATTCCCTCATCCTGAAGATGAACTGACGGGCCACAATCTCGTTGCGGAAAGCCTTTCCGATCTGTGCAATACCGAACGGTATCTTCATCCTTCCCGTCTTCTGCACATTCAGATAGTTCACGAATATTCCCTGGGCAGTCTCAGGGCGGAGGTAGATGACATTGGTGTCATCGGAAGTGTTGCCGAGCTGGGTGCTGAACATCAGGTTGAACTGGCGTACATCGGTCCAGTTCTTCGTGCCTGAGATCGGACATGCTATCTCGCAGTCCAGGATGATCTGCTTCAGCTCGGCAAGGTCGTTGGCATTGAGCGCCTCGTTCATCCTGTTGCGCACTTCGGCAATCTTGGCATTGTTGCGGACGCAATTAGGGTTGGTTTCCACGAATTTTGCTTCATCGAAAGAGTCCCCGAACTTCTTGCGGCCTTTCTCCACCTCTTTGTGGACCTTTTCCTCGAGTTTTGCTATATAGTCTTCAATCAGCACATCGGCCCTGTACCTCTTCTTGGAATCCTTGTTGTCGATAAGAGGGTCATTGAAAGCCCCCACATGGCCTGAAGCCTCCCATATCTTAGGATGCATGAAAATGCAGGAGTCAATCCCCACAATATTCTCGTGAAGCCTTGTCATGGCCTCCCACCAGTATCTCTTGATGTTGTTCTTCAGCTCGACTCCCATCTGGCCGTAGTCATACACTGCTGCAAGCCCGTCATAGATTTCGCTTGACGGAAAAATGAATCCGTATTCCTTGCAATGTGCTACCAGAATCTTGAAAAGTTCATCCTGTGTCATAATATGTATTTTTATCTTGATTTCAATTGCAACGCCCCACCGGACCGCACAGCCTGCAAAAATACAAAATTTCACATAATTACAGAATTATTCCCCACACAATTATCCTTTCAGATTTATTTGCTAACTTTATCCAGAAACCATAACATTCGAATAAAGCACGAATTATTTCCTGACAAAGGTCTTACGGCTGCTGGATCAGCGATAGATCTGCCGTAAAGGAACCATCACGAAATCCCTCTTCTGCATCAGCGGATGAGGGATTTTCAGATCATCATCGTCAATATGCAAATCTCCGAAAATGAGAATGTCTATGTCGATTATTCTGGAATGGTAGATCCTGTTGCCATCTGCATCATATTCCGGCCCTCCTGTACGGCCCATTTCCTTCTCCACAGACTTGCATAAGTCCAGTATGTCATGTGCAAACCGTGGCATATCTGTTCCGCATGGAACATCCAATGCATATCTGACAACAGCATTGAGAAATCTGTCATCGCTGTCGAATCCCCACGGCTCCGTTTCCACAAAGTCTGAAACAGCGTCATGACTGACTCCCAATCCTGCATCAAGCCGCTTCAAAGCCTCAAGCAGATTGCCGCGCCTGTCTCCGAGATTAGAGCCGAGACCAAGGTATAGATCAAATTTTGTGGACATTATGTGAGGGTATCAGATTCTTCACTTCGTTCAGAATGACAGGAGAAAAACCAGAATGACAGGAGAAAAACCAGAATGACAGGGACAAAGTCAAAATGACAGGAAGACAAAACTTCACTCTGAATGAAAGGCATCAATACTGAAAGAGAAGTCTTCTGTTTGAGACAGGACTGTCAGTCGACATCGAGACCGAGCTCGACGAGAGCCTCCTCCGACATCCTGCTCTTGTCCCAGACCGGGTCGAACACAAGATCTATCGTCGCACTCACGACTCCGGGCACATCTTCCACCGCCTCCTTGACCTGTGCAACCACATAATCAGCCATGGGACAGTTGGGAGCAGTAAGAGTCATCTGGATATATACATTATGCTCCTCGTCCACCCTCAGCTCGTAAATCAACCCGAGATCATATATGTTCACAGGTATCTCCGGGTCGTACACCTGCTTCAATGCCAAAATTATATCTCTTTCCAAACTCATCACATCAATCCTTTTGTTCTGTACACATTTATCTTTCCTTGCATCAGGACTTTTGCTGCTGCCTGATCCCCCCTTGCCGAATCTGCCGAAAATTCCCATCCTACCTGTTCTCCGCAGCAATCTCCCTGATTCTTGCAATCATCGACACCAGACCGTTTGCCCTGGTAGGAGAAAGATTCTCCTTTAATCCAATCTTGTCCACAACAGAAAAATCAGAAGAAAGAATCTCTTCTGGAGTCCTCCCCGAGTAGATTCTGATCAAAAGCGATATTATCCCCTTGGTGATGATAGCATCACTGTCGGCATTGAAAAATATCCTGCCGCCATCAATCTTATAATCCAACCAAACTCTTGATTGACAACCGTTTATCAATCTTTCATCAGTCTTTTTCTCTTCAGGATAATCCGTCAGCGACTTCCCCAACTCGATCAGGTACTCGTATTTGTCGAGCCACTCGTCGAACATGGAAAACTCATCCACCACATCGGATTCTGTTTCCTGAAGAGACTTTGTCTGCTTTTCCATATATCAAATCAACATTTTTATAGCCTTGTCCAAAGAAGCGATAAAATACTCCGCCTCTTCCATCGTATTGTACGCCACAAGCGAGGCCCGGAGCATTCCAGTCACGCCGAACCTGTCCATGAGAGGCTCGGCACACATCTGCCCTGAACGCAGCGCAATCCCCATCTTGTCCATAATCAGTGCCAAATCCTCATGATGGGCGCCTGTCACGCTGAACGAAAAGAGCGGAATCTTCTCATCAAGACAAGAAGGCACGCCATACAGATGTATTCTACTGTCATTCAGTAATTTATCCAACAAATAAGCCTTAACGGCATCTTCATTTTCCATGAGTTCCTGTGACCTGAAAGAAACCGCAGTCTGGACAGCAGGTGTCAAAGTGGCAGCTCCGGCAAAATTCTGAGTCCCTGCCTCAAACTTCATCGGGAGCGGAGCAAATGTTGTCCCGGTGTATTTAACCGTACCCACCATTTCTCCTCCTGTCATGAACGGAGGCATCCGGTCCAGCCATTTCTTCTTTCCATAAAGAACTCCCGTGCCTGTAGCAGCAAACATCTTGTGCCCGGAAAAGACATAGAAATCACAGTCCATATCCTGCACATCCACATTCTGATGTACTATCCCCTGCGCCCCGTCAACCAGCACAGCCACTCCCCTCGCATGACACTCGGCAACTATTTCCTTCACCGGATTGACAAGCCCGAGCACATTCGAGATATGGGTAACTGCCATTATCTTCGTTCTTGGAGAAATAAGGGATTTCAATTCCTCGACTTTAAGATGGCCGGAATCATCCACAGGCAGCACCTTCAACGCCGCCCCTTTTCTCAGACACAACATCTGCCACGGAACGATATCGGAATGGTGCTCCGCTTCAGTCACTATCACCTCGTCCCCCTCCCCTATGAAAGCCTCTCCGAACGAAAAAGCCACAAGATTGACAGACGCAGTCGCCCCTGAAGTGAAGACAATCTCTTCCCGGGAAGCAGCATTGATGAAATTTTTAACGGTATCCCTTGCCGATTCATACGCCTCTGTAGCTTCCTCCGCCAGACGATGAACCGCCCTGTGGATATTCGCATTTGAGTCCACAGCCATCCTGTTCCAGCAGTCTATGACAGGCTGAGGTCTCTGCACAGTCGCAGCATTGTCGAAATACACAAGATTCTTCCCGTACACTTTCCTTGAAAGAGCAGGGAAAACAGATCTTATATCATCAATAGCAGCCATAACTCAGATTAAAGTCCATCAGACAGAACTTGTCGTTTAAGCCCGCAAATTTAACAAGAATCTGAAAAATATGATAATTTTGCACCTGATAAACAACTTCTGACATGATAGACTACATCAAAGGAAAAATCATTGAGCTGACTCCGACATATACGGTAGTGGAGTGCTGCGGAATCGGATACATGATACAGATTTCGCTCCAGACATTTTCTGCAATGGAAAACAAATCCGATATCACCATATACATCCACCATTATCTGAGGGAAGACGACGAACAGTTCTATGGATTTGCATCTAAAGACGAAAGGGAACTTTTCAGACTTTTGATAGGAGTGAGCGGAATCGGAGTTGCCACCGCACAGATGATGCTCTCTTCAATGTCTTCAGACGAGATTAGAAATGCCATTATTTCAGAAGACATCAACAGAATAAAAAGCATAAAGGGAATCGGACTGAAAACAGCTCAAAGACTCATCCTCGAATTGAAAGACAAAATCGTCAAAGGAGGCGGAGCAGACAGCCCTGTCATATTCCAGAGCGCAAACAGTGCAATCGTCGAAGAAGCTACCACAGCGCTTGTTCTGCTCGGATTCACAAAGGCAAATGTCAACAAAGCCGTTTCCGCTGTCCTTAAAGAAACACCGGATGCGACTATCGAGCAAATAATCAAACTTGCGTTAAAGAAATTATAATGTTCCACATGGAACATTTATCTTCCAAAATACACAAGAAGCACAGAAATATCGGCCGGTGAAACCCCGGAAATTCTCGACGCCTGAGCTATTGTCCGAGGGGCATATTTTTTCAGTTTCTGTCTTGATTCAATCGACAGACTGGAAATTTTATCGAAATCAAAATCGGAAGGAATCTCCAACTTTTCGAGACGCATTATCTTGTCAGCCATCTTGCGCTCCCGATCGATATAACCTTTGTACTTGACAGAAATCTCACAAGACTGGAAAATTTCGTCTGCACAGTAGGACTTAGCACTGTCACCTCCCGCTAAAAGACCGAGGCGCTCGACATCTGGCATTTCACATTGAACCGAGCAATCCGATTCAATATCGATTAAATATTTTTCTTTTGTTCCACATGGAACATTATCGAAAACTTCTTTCAAGGAAACCTGGGGTCTAACTAGAATATCAGCGATTCTTTTCTTGGAGTCAATCTCAGCAGAACCGACAGATACAAGATATGAATTTATCTGGTCCGGCTTGATGGAAGCTTCAGACAGAAAAGTGTTATACTTCTCAATCGTGTCATATTTCGACATGGTATAACGATACCTCCCCTCTGTTGCAAGTCCAATCTCACGAGAAAGAGGAGTCAGTCTCAAATCGGCGTCATCCTGTCTCAAAAGAATCCTGTATTCGGCACGGGAAGTAAACATCCTGTATGGCTCGTCAACCCCTTTTGTAATCAGGTCGTCTATGAGAACACCGATATATGCCTGGTCTCTTTTCAGGATGAACTCCCCTCCTCCGTGTACCTTCAGATGTGCGTTGATTCCTGCCATCAGACCTTGGGCCGCAGCCTCCTCATAACCTGTAGTACCGTTAACCTGGCCCGCAAAGAAGAGTCCTGAAATTTCTTTCAGCTCAAGCGTAGGACGAAGCTGGGTCGGGTCGAAATAGTCATACTCGACAGCATATGCAGGACGGTATATTTTGGCATTTTCAAGACCCTCTATCTGATGCAGGGCGTCAATCTGGACCTGCAAAGGAAGAGAAGAAGAAAAGCCCTGAAGATAGTATTCATTGGTATCCCGTCCCTCCGGTTCGAGGAAAAGCTGGTGGGCATCCTTATCGGCAAAAGTCCTCAACTTGTCTTCGATGCTCGGACAGTACCTCGGACCGATTCCATGAATCATTCCGGAGAAAAGAGGGGAATCAGCAAAACCGCTCCTCAGGATGTCATGAACCTTGGTATTCGTATGAACAATGAAGCAAGGCATCTGAGGCTGTCTCCCGTCCTGCGCAGTGGAAAGGAAAGGCAGATAAGAAAACTTGGCCGGTCTCTCATCGCCCGTCTGCTGCTGCAATGACGAAATGTCAACCGAAGAAATATCTATTCTTGGAGGAGTACCCGTCTTCATCCTTGCCGTCTTCACTCCCATCGACACAAGCTGCGAAGTCAGCCCGTGGGAAGACAGCTCCCCTATCCTTCCACCCTCGAAAGAATTTCTTCCGATAAAAAGAAGGCCGTCGAGGAATGTCCCGGCAGTCAAGATAACCGTCTGAGATTTGAATATAGCGCCCGTTGTCGTGGCAACTCCCGAAATTTTTAAGCCATCAAAAAGAAAAGAGGTAGCTGTATCTTGGTAAATATCTAATTTACAATTACTTTCGAGGATTTTTCGCCAGTTAAGAGAAAACTGTAGTTTGTCGCACTGGGCTCGCGGACTCCACATGGCCGGTCCTTTAGACCTGTTGAGCATCCTGAACTGAAGGGTTGAAGCGTCAGTGACAATGCCGGTATAGCCTCCAAGAGCATCTATCTCCCTGACAATCTGACCTTTAGCAATACCTCCGATAGCCGGATTGCACGACATCTGCGCAAACCTTGTCATATCCATCGTTATCAGCAGCACTGACGAACCCATGTTCGCCGCAGCCATTGCAGCCTCGCAGCCGGCATGACCTCCGCCGACAACAATCACATCATATACAGACCCCATCTCAAATATGCTTCCTTAAATCGAGATAATAATTCTCCTTCTCCCTCATCACTTTCACATCCTCTTCAGTATGGTCATCGTAACCTATCAGATGAAGAATCCCATGAACAATCACACGGTTGAGCTCGTCTTCAAACTCAGTCCCATATTCGACGGAATTTTCCTTTACACTGTCGACACTGATAAAAAGATCTCCTGAAAGCACATTCCCTGAACAATAGTCGAATGTAATGATGTCTGTAAAATAGTCATGGCCGAGATACTTGCGGTTGACTTCAAGAATATAGTTGTCAGAGCAGAATATGATGGATATGTCACCTATCCTGCGGATTTCGCTTTCCGCAACCATCTTGAGCCAGCGGTTGTTGAGGCTTTTATATTTGAAGACAAACTTCGTATCCTGAAAATTGTACAAGATCATCCTTTGAATATTTTATCAATTTCAATGTGCAAAAGTAATCTATTAAACAAAAAGTTTGAAATAAAAATTATTATTTCTACCTTTGAGGGACAAATGCGTATATAAAACATATCAGATATGGAAATTAAAAAGTCAGAAAAGGCGAGCCTTGAAAACAAGAAGCTTCTTTTCACAGAAATCGGACTTGTAATTTCACTGGCGATCGTCCTTGTCGCCTTTGAATGGGGTTCACCGGAGAAGCAGGTTGCCGTGCTGGAAGAGACCACACAGATTGTAGAAGTAGAGGAAATGGTTCCTATCACACAGGAAACTCCTCCACCGCCACCAGCATCAGCACCTAAGATTCCTGTCCTTTCAGACCAGATCGAAATCGTGGACGACGAGGTTGTCGTGGACGATGACATGTTCATCAACCTCGAAGATGATGTGAACATGGGTGTCGAGATCATGGACTATGTAGAAGGTGTCGGCACTGAGGTCATTGAAGAAGAGGCTATTCCGTTCCAGCTCGTGGAGGAGAAACCTTCATTCATGGGAGGAGATGCCAACGAATTCTCAAAATGGGTGAACCAGAGACTTGTATACCCTGAGATCGCCAAGGAGAACGGAGTACAGGGCCGTGTAACCCTACAGTTCACTGTGAACACTGACGGTACAGTTTCCGATGTAAAGGTGCTCCGTGGAGTCGATTCTTCACTGGACCAGGAAGCAGTAAGGGTCGTATCAATGTCACCAAAGTGGACTCCTGGAAAACAGAGGGACCGCGCAGTAAAGGTAACCTACACATTCCCTGTGGTATTCCAGTTGAGATAATCTGATTTTTTAAGCCTTATCAAATGGAGGGAACAGCGATGTCTCCCTCCATTTTTATATTATCTTTGCACAGAATTTAACGGAGGAATATGGCAGCTGAGGAGAAATACATAGAAAAGGCAGTATTCGTGGGTGTCATCAAACAAGGAGACGATGAACGCCAGGTAATGGAATATCTGGACGAGCTCGAATTCCTTGCGGACACGGCCGGGGCAAAGGGCACGAAAAAATTCATACAGAAAGTGGACAAGCCTGACAGCAGGACCTACATAAGAAGCGGCAAGCTGCAGGAAATCAAAGAATATATCACTGAAAACGAGACAGATGTAGTCATATTCGATGACGAGCTCTCCCCTACCCAGCTCCGCAACATAGAAAGGGAGCTGAACATAAGGATTCTTGACAGGACCAACCTGATTCTGGACATATTCGCGCAAAGGGCAAAGACCGCATATGCCAAGATGCAGGTCGAGCTCGCACAGTACCAGTACCTGCTTCCGAGACTGACAAGAATGTGGACACACCTCGAAAGACAGAAGGGAGGTATCGGAATGAGGGGTCCGGGAGAGACCCAGATAGAGACAGACCGCCGTATCATCCAGGGAAAGATATCCAAACTGAAAGAACAGCTTCAGAAGGTGGACAAACAGATGGCTTCACAGAGAGGCAACAGAGGCTCCCTGGTGAGGATTTCTCTCGTAGGATATACCAATGTCGGGAAGAGCACCCTGATGAATCTGCTTGCCAAGAGTGATGTCTTTGCAGAAAACAAACTGTTCGCCACCCTTGACACAACTGTAAGAAAGGTGGTGATAGAAAATGTGCCTTTCCTGCTGAGTGACACTGTAGGCTTCATCAGAAAACTGCCTACACAGCTGGTGGAAGCCTTCAAGAGCACCCTTGACGAGGTTAGAGAAGCTGATATTCTGATGCATGTAGTGGACATTTCCCATCCGAATTTTGAGGAGCACATCAGGGTGGTCGAAGAGACTCTGCGCGACATCAATGCCATAAACAAGCCTATTTTCGTAGTGTTCAACAAGATTGACGCTTACCGCTACGAAGAATACGACGAGTTCTCCCTCGAACCGAAAAAACAGGAGAACTACACCTTGGACGAGTTCAAGAACAGCTGGATAGCAAAGGAAAACACTCCTTGCATATTCATTTCCGCCAAAAAGAAAATCGGAATAGACAAGCTCAGGTCCGATCTGTACAAAATGGTGGCAGAGATACATGCCGGACGATATCCTTTCGACAATTTCCTTTGGTAAGACTGCACTGATGCCCGACAGGATACATAGTAAACTCAGCTTGAACCGGCACTGGCTCACGGCAGCAGCCTGCCTGTCCTCCCTCTGCATTTCGATTGAGATGAAAGGACTGGAAATGGATTTATTCCCATTCGAAAACACCGTCATCGAACAGGCAGACACCACTGCCGTGCTCGAAGAAGAGATGGAGACTTCATATGTCACCGCAGCAGCCGAAGAAAAAACGATATCAGGCGTGATGTCAGGAGACCTGAGACTGAATATGGAAAAGCTGTCCGTATTGCCAAGGATGCTCGGCAACACAGACCTTATCAAGACCATTCAGCTGATGCCCGGCATTCAGATATCGGGTGAAATGAATTCAGGAATCTACATCAGAGGCGCAGACGCAGGACACAATTCCGTACTGTTTGACGGGGCACCTGTCTACAACGCCTCTCACCTGATGGGATTCTTCTCCGTCTTCAACAGCAACCATATCTCGGCATCGACCCTCCATAAATCCAATATCCCGTCCGAATTCGGAGGAAGACTGTCAGGAGTATTAGATGTGAGCTCCAGGAATGAAATCCCTGACCGCTTCACAGGCAACATCGATGCAGGCATCCTGAGCTCACAGGCCACATTAGGCATTCCTCTCGGAAAAAAGTCAGGCCTGTACCTGTCAGGAAGGTTTTCATACCTCAACTACATCCTCAACAGTATCGAACACATGATGAACGGAGCTGAGGCCCCTGACTATTTCTTCGATGACTTCAACCTGTCCTGGGTCCTGTCCCATGACGAGGACAACAGCATCAGGGTCAACGCATACTACGGAAGCGACAGACTGGACTTCTCCCAGTCCACATACCAGGCAGGAGCCGGTCTCCAATGGCATAACGCCACATGCTCCGGCATATGGGAATCGAGGTTGAACGGGAATGTGAAAATGCACCATAACCTGTTTTTCTCCCAGTTCGACAACCATATTACCGTATCCATGGGGAAGGCAAGGATGCAGCTACCTTCAGGAATAACGGATTTCGGATACAGGGGAAACGCAGAAATAAGGCTTCCTGCAGGAAAGCTGAAAGCAGGCATAGACTATATGCGTCACTCCGTGAGAGTGCAGTATCCTGAAATAGAAAATCTCTACAACCTCGACAGCGATCAGGCCCCTGACCCGTACTGCAACGACGAATTCGGCATCTTTGCCGACTATTCCGTAGGATTTGCAAAAGGTTTCAACCTGAAGGCCGGCCTGAGATACGGAGGCAGCTATTCCGAAACGAAAAACCGTTTTTACGGAGGTTTCGAGCCCCGGGTGAACCTCGCATATGACATAATGCCAAATATGCGAATACAGGCCTCGTATTCGCTTCAAAGACAGTATATCGGTCAGGTCTCCGTGTCAGGCATGGGTCTTCCTACCGATTTCTGGATTCCTGTCACCGACAGGATAAGGCCGCAGACAGCCAATTCAGTATCCGCAGGATTCTCCCACTCTTTCGGCAAAAGCATGTTCGAATACAGCGTTGAACTGTATTACAAGCATATGGACGGGCTGATGGAGTTCGACGGGGCCCTCTTCGACATGATGAACCAGAGATACATAGTGGAAGACCATATAATCACAGGAACAGGCAGGAGCTACGGGGCAGAATTCATCTTCAAGAAAAACAAGGGAAAGGTCACAGGCTGGCTCAGCTACACGATAGGACGGTCAGAAAGGATGTTTGCGGACATCATGGACGGGAAGCCTTTTCCATCCAAGAACGACAGGCTCCACAACCTTGCTATAGCCGCAGTGTGGTCCCCTCACTGGAGATGGAATATCTCGGGAGTCTTCATCTACGCTACAGGGACAGCATTCACAATGCCCGGCGCCCTGTATATGATGGGAGAAAACATAATCCATGAATACGGCGACTACAACGGGGCAAGGATGCCTGACTACCACAGGCTGGATCTGTCGGCGACATATATTCTCCACAAAGGCAAACGCGTGGAAGGGTCACTGAATCTTTCAGTATATAATGTCTACGCCAGACAGAACCCTCTGTACCTGGATATCATGGTCAAATACAACGAAGAGAACAACAACCTCGGGGTCAATCTTGTCGGAAGGTCTCTCTACTCGATACTCCCCTCTTTAGGCTACTCATTGAAATTCTGACATGAAACATTGCGCACACATCATATCCGCCATTTTCCTCATTTTCTCCTGCTGCTCGTGCGACATCAAATGGAGAAACGGAGACTATGTGTACAATCCTGAAATCGTGATAGACGGATGGATAGAGGTCGGGAAAGGGGCGACAGTAGTCCTGACCCAGAGCGTCATGGTACATCCTGAAGACAACGAAAGCGAAATCAGGCTGCAGGATATCCCTATCAGATGGGCAAAAGTGACTGTAAGCGACGGCGAAAGGGAAGAAATCCTTGTCGGAAGAATGGATGAAGACATCTTCCCTCCGTACAAATACACCGGCACTGCCATCAAAGGCGAAGCAGGGAAGAAATACAGCGTCAAAGTGGAGTATTCAGGAAGGACAGTCACCGCCGAGACCACAATACCCCACGCAGTGAAGATAGACGATTTCAAGGTCTTAAAAAGCGAAGATTGCGACACCTTGTACAGGATAGATGTATCGTTCAGGGACGACAAGTCAGAGAAGAACTGGTACAAGCTGCTCACAAGCATCAGCGAAAAGGAGACAGGGACATATGACGGACGATATTATTCTGCCTTTATGGGGACAGTAAGCGATGAGATTCTCGACTCCAAAGAAAGCACCATCACCGTAAACAGGCCATTCAGGCACATCAGTACCGAAGACTACAGTCCTTATTTCCACAAAGGGGAGACAGTCTCGGTAATGCTTGCACAGATCGACGAGACATCATTCAATTTCTGGAGCGACTACGAAAACGAAATATCGAACGGAAAGAATATATTATTCCCCAGCTCGTCGAACCTCAGGTCAAATGTGAGCGGCGGCCGGGGAATATGGTGCGGATACAATTCCGACACCGTAGAGATTACTATTGAATAAACTAAACCCTGCGGAGTTTGATATGTGTTATATACCCGTATTCGTTATAGGTTAATACCATCTCAGATGATGTAATGGAGATTACAGTGTAAGAGTCACTAATCTCTTCACCATCCATATAATAAACAATTTCGAGAATATCTGTACTTTCAGTATAAGAATAAATGCCTTGCATTACAGTCATTCCGTCTTCATATCCATACACGATTCCAGACGAAGTAAATTCTGTAATAGCAGCATCATTTACTTCAGTATCATACCAGCCATCTCCATCATTATACTGATATGGCACCCATTTCCCTACAATCAACGATTCATAGGACGGGACATCTGGAATGTCGGGATCATCAGGCACGGCAGGGGCATCATCGATGAGAGGAGATTCCTGAACACATTTGTACTTCGTACCGTAACCGTCTTGTAAATCAATGATCAGTTCTCCAGAAACAATACTGACAACAGCCGGATCGCCTGATTCCGGTGTAATCGTATGGGTCTTGGAATCATATGTAAATGAATATGCTGTCATATCACCATCATAAACGGTGGCTATACCGTCACTGCCAAAACGATAATATATCCCATATGCCGCCGGGTCATCAGACCATCCGCTCTCCTCATCATACACTTCCGACAGTTTCCACCATTTGTCGAAGAATGAACTTGATCCGCCTCCTGAAGATGTCAAATCGGAACATGAAACAAATGCCAAAGAAAGGATAGAAGCAAATGCTATAAATACTTTTTTCATCATGTAAAATTTATAAAAAAGATGAGGCCATGTCTAAAAGGGCACAGCCTCATCTGATTGGTTCAAAATATATTATTCAACTACAGCACCCACATATCCGGCATATATCTTATAAAGATTCTCGAAACTCTCGATAAGACCACCGAAATTCTCCTCATTGAAATAAGCTTCCATACTGTAAATCGAACTGTCTGAAGTAAAGACTATCAAAGGCTCGACATAATAGTAGTCCACATCCTCATAGATGCCTGTCTCCGGATTATAATTAGAACCATGCCAAGATAAATAAGGTGCCATACGAAGATTAGCAACCATGTTGGTAGCAGGCACATATGTCATGCCTACAGACAGGTACTTGTTGTAGATGGCAGCCTCCTCAGTAGCACATGCCTCTGAAGAATAATCATACTTGTCCCTGAGGACATCAAGCTCTGACAGCAGACTGCTCAGATTGCTGCATGAACCTTTGACCTGGACCTCGTTCATTATGGTTACCTGAGCATTGGCACTGCCTCCTATGGTCATAGAATTGTCATAAATATTATCAGGATTTGTCAGATTATTGCCGGTGAATGTCCCGTTCATAGCCACGATAGTCTCGCCGTCGATGCCGAAAGATGCACTGCATGAACCGGAATTAGGATTTACAGTGACATTCTCCTTCACTACATAGCCGTTGGCATCTATGGCAATATCAACAGTCACGGTGCTTCCGAAATTGCATGAAGTCCTGACATTCGCAGAAAACTCGGTCCTGCCCTCGATAGTCACAGCAGCTGTAACCTGCTGAGGAATGACAATGGTCTCTCCTTCGATAGTAAGTTCTGCCCCTCCTTCCGAAGCCTGGGCTGTAACTACAACACTTTTACCCTCTTCTGTGGTGAACCTGAATTCTATCTTGTCAGTAGACTCTGTCCTGCTCCAGGAAGAACCGTTATAGGTATAGATACCATAGATTCTCGCAGCCTCGTAAAGGTGAGAATCCGGAGCTGCAAGAGCCATTATGCCACCGAGATTGGCTCCTTCCACAGTGGATTTCACGACAGATGCAAACTGAGCTGCAAATTCTGCAGGGGCATACTTGTCATACACTTCAAGATTTCCATCATTAGCATAAATCTGGAAATCATTCACAGCCTTGATAAGATTCTCCTGTACTTCAGGTTTGAATTTGGCTATGACCTTCTGTCCTACTTCTTCGAGCCTTGCCTTGTTCTCGTCAGGAGTCATGGATATCTGGGATCCACCACCATTAACACCGTCGCAAGACATCAGTCCGGCAGCAGCGACAACAATCAAAGATGCTCTAAACAAATTCTTCATGATGTATCAGACTAAAAATAATATTTGAAACCAATCTGAGCACCATAGTTGAGATTCCAGTTGAAATTATTGTTTCTTGTCTTATATTCTTTGGTGTTGTCAATCGGATCTGGTTCCTTTATAGTGCTGGTCGTGTAATCAAGATTTCCGGCCTCAAACGCTATTCCGAAATGCTGGCCAGGACGGAACTCGAACTTGAGCATCGAAACACGGAAAGTAAAGTCAGTATTTGAACCAAGCTTGGAAGTCTCGCTTACAGAAACCTGGCTTTTAGTGCTTCCAAAATCAAGAAGGAATTTCACTCCAGGAGCCCAGTAGAACATGTCACAGATTTTTACATGATAGTTGAGACCTGCCCTGATTCCAAACATATTCGTATTGTCATAAAGAGGCTTAACTGTCGGATCAACATTCACTGCCCCCTGATTATTCTGTTCCTTTTCAAGAGAATAACCTACACCTACATTGACCTCAAGACCGTCAATAACAAAAATACCGAACTCAGGAGCAATACCGAAGCGTGTAACACCAGGGGTCTTTACTGTAGTTGTTCCCTGTGCCTCTACAGTATTTCCTGTTGAAACATTGAAAGTACCGGAAATGTACATGTCACCTTTCTCTTGTGCAGAAAGTGCTACAGCGGCAAACATTGCAGCCGCGAAAACAAGAATTTTTTTCATTGTAAATTTATTTAATAGGTTAATGAATTATACGGTTAACAATATGACACAAAAAACCTCTGTATCCGTTCCGCACAACGCGGGAAGAAAATACAGAGGCTATACTCTAAAATATGTCCGATAAAATTATAGCAATACCCCCCCAACTTGATATCGGAGGCCATAAAATACACTATATTGCTGATACTCACACTCATCATTTAATACATGCCGACAAAACGACATTTGCCAAAAGACACGCAAATATAGCAATTATCAAAAAATTTCAAAAATTAAATTATTAAAAATCATCATATTTGCGCACATTATAATAAAATTTATGAATAATGAATAAAATTAACTTAAATATAAAATAAAAAGGATGCTATGGTTGCCCATAACATCCTTGATTATAAGACTGTGAACTTTAGTCCTTGAACTTTGCGCAGAGGAACTCGCGGTTGAGACGGGCGATATGTGAAACTGTCACATGTTTAGGACACTCCATCTCGCAGGCACGGGTGTTGGTGCAGGCACCGAAACCGAGCTCGTCCATCTTGGCAACCATAGCCTTTGCCCTCTTTGCAGCCTCTACCCTACCCTGAGGAAGAAGTGCGAGAGAACTTACACGGGCAGCCACGAAAAGCATGGCAGAACCGTTCTTGCAGGTAGCCACACACGCTCCGCAGCCGATGCATGCTGCTCCGTCCATACTTTCTTCTGCAGTCTCATGGGAAATGAGAATGTTGTTACCGTCAGGAACTCCACCTGTTCCCACAGAGATGAATCCTCCTGCCTGAAGAATCTTGTCGAAAGCCCTGCGGTCCACAACAAGGTCCTTTATCACAGGGAATCCCTTGCTTCTCCAAGGCTCTACGGTAATAGTCTCACCGTCACGGAACTTACGCATGTGAAGCTGGCATGTGGTCACTTCATCGTCTGGTCCATGTGCCCTACCGTTGATATACAGGGAGCATGCTCCGCATATTCCCTCGCGGCAGTCATGGTCGAACGATACAGGACCGCTGCTCTGGCATCCCCTGTCCACAGCTACCGGATCCATTCCCTCATGGATCAGCTGCTCGTTGAGAATATCCATCATCTCAAGGAAAGAGCTGTCTGGGGATATATTCTTGACCTGATAGGTCTCAAAATGTCCTTTTGACTTGGCGTTTTTCTGACGCCATATTTTCAATGTAAAATCCATTTCAATCAGTCTTTATAGTTTCTGGTAGCTATCTTAATATTCTCGTATACCAAAGGCTCCTTGTGGAGTTCAGGCTCCTTGTCCTCTCCCTTGTACTCCCAAGCTGCGACATACATGAAATGCTCGTCATCACGCTTGGTCTCTCCGTCTTCGGTCTGCATCTCTTCACGGAAATGTCCTCCGCAGGACTCCTTCCTGTGCAGTGCATCCCTTGCCATCAGTTCACCTATTTCAAGGAAATCAGCAAGTCTGAGAGCCTTTTCAAGCTCCTGGTTGAAGTTATCCTTGTCACCGGCTACATAGACATCGCTCCAGAACTCTTTGCGAAGCTCCTTGATAAGCTCAATCGCCTTCTTCAGACCTTCCTCGTTTCTTGCCATACCTACATATTCCCACATGATATGGCCGAGCTTCTTGTGAATTTCATCCACAGTGTGGTGTCCCTTGATGGACATGAGCTTGTCTATCTTCTCCCTGACAGCCTTCTCTGCAGCCTCGAACTCAGGCGCATTGGTGTCTGTCTTAGGATTCTTGAACTGGGTTGCAAGATAGTCACCGATAGTGTAAGGCAGGATGAAATATCCGTCTGCCAGACCCTGCATGAGGGCAGAAGCACCGAGACGGTTTCCTCCATGGTCACTGAAGTTGGCCTCTCCTATCGCATACAGACCTGGTATGGTAGTCTGGAGATTGTAGTCAACCCAAATTCCACCCATGGTGTAATGTATTGCAGGATAGATCATCATCGGCTCCTTGTAAGGGTCTGTGTCGGTAATCTTCTGATACATCTGGAACAGGTTGCCGTACCTCTCGCGGATCTTGTCCACTCCGAGCCTTTCGATTGCTGTCCTGAAATCAAGGAAGACAGCAAGTCCAGTCTTGTTGACTCCGAATCCGGCATCGCACCTTTCCTTGGCAGCACGGGAAGCCACATCACGAGGGACAAGGTTTCCGAATGCAGGATAACGGCGCTCGAGATAATAATCCCTGTCCTCCTCCTTGATGTCGTTAGGACCTATCTCTCCGTTGCGGAGCTTCATCACATCTTCTTTCTTCTTAGGCACCCAGATACGGCCGTCGTTACGGAGCGACTCTGACATGAGGGTCAGCTTTGACTGCTGGTCGCCATGTACAGGAATACATGTAGGGTGAATCTGTGCAAAGCAAGGATTTGCAAAATATGCTCCCTTCTTGTAGCACTGCCAAGCAGCGGAACCGTTGCTGTTCATCGCGTTGGTAGAGAGGAAGTATGTGTTGCCGTATCCGCCTGATGCTATCACTACTGCATGTGCGCCGAACCTTTCAATTTCTCCTGTAACAAGATTCCTGGCGATGATACCTTTTGCCTCACCGTTGATAAGCACTATGTCGAGCATCTCGTGACGAGGATAGCTCTTTACAGTACCTTCTGCAATCTGACGGTTGAGGGCAGCGTATGCACCGAGAAGCAGCTGCTGACCTGTTTGACCGCGGGCATAGAAAGTACGGCTCACCTGTGCTCCTCCGAAAGAGCGGTTGGCAAGCATTCCGCCATACTCCCTTGCAAACGGAACTCCCTGGGCAACACACTGGTCAATGATATTGCCGCTGACTTCCGCAAGACGGTATACATTTGCCTCGCGGCTACGGTAGTCTCCTCCTTTAATGGTCTCATAGAAAAGACGGTAAACGGAGTCATTGTCATTCTGGTAGTTCTTGGCTGCATTGATACCTCCCTGCGCCGCAATGGAGTGGGCACGACGAGGTGAATCGCTTATACAGAACACCTTGACATTATAACCGAGTTCTCC
>JADIMD010000082.1 GCA_017695015.1 Candidatus Cryptobacteroides faecigallinarum
GCACCTCCGAAATACTCGCTCAAATCCAATGAGTTGTCAACTCCCACTGCAGCAGTCAGACAAGGTGTCCCCTCTATCTGCATGAGGAGCCTCCATGTATCGATTGTCCCTGTGCCCATATTGTTGACATAACCGGGCAGATCCAAGGAGTAGACCTTGTTGTCAATGCCCAGAGACCGCTTGCTTCCCACCAACTTGCTGTCAAGGTCATTGACAGAGGTCAGCAGCATGGACACGAATTCATCACGGGTATAATGCTTGTCAAGCTTCTTGGCATAGGCAAGACCGAGGGCTGCAATTCCGCTGACATGAGGGCATGCCATGGATGTCCCCTCCATATATGCATATCCGTCTGCCGAAATATGTGAAGGCACAGTCGACAGGACGCACGCCTCCGGAGTGCTGTATCCTCCCGTACCAGACTCTCCTCCAGGGGCAGCAATATTGGTCCCGTAGCCCATGCTGGTATACAGGGCAGGCAGACCGTCCGAACCCACAGCCGTCACACAGACACATGGAGTATAAGCTCCTGGATAACCGGGGGCTGCTCCGTAGCTGTTGCCGGCAGAAAAGATGATGAGTCCTCCGTCGAGATATGGATAGAAATTCCGGTTATTGTTCATGAAAGCATCCATAGCCTCTTTTTCGACACGCGCAACGGAAGTGAACTCATTGTCGTTCTTGACATCTCCGCTTGTGAAGCCGAACGAGCACTGGAGAATGACTGCACCGTTGTTCCTCGCATAGTTGATGGCGTCCGCAACTTCCGGAATCTCGGCAAAATCCTCTCCCTGAAGCACCTGGCATGACATCAGCCTCACACCGTCGTTATTGCCGGTACCGCCTGCCACTCCGCAGACACCGATACCATTGTTGTTGACAGCGGCGACCGTTCCTGCCACATGAGTACCGTGCCCCTGCTGGCTGACACCGTCCCATGAAAGGGCACCGTCGCTTACGAAATTATAGCCATAGATATCATCCACATATCCGTTGTCGTCATCATCCACTCCCGGCTGCCCGTTAAGCTCTTTCTCATTGACCCACATGTTGGCAGCAAGGTCAGGATGGTCATATGCCACCGCATCGTCCACCACAGCGACTATGATGTCCCTGTCACCTGCGGTGAGTCTCCATGCATCCATGACATTGATGTCTGCCCCTGGTACGGCTGCCCTGCAAACGGTCCCGTCATTGCTGTAATGCCACTGCAGAGACAGCTTTGGGTCATTGAACACCGGATCCTGCCCGACTGCGGCAGCATGCGAGGATATGGATGTGCCGGCAGAAGCGCTCGTGTAGACCACAGGCTCCACATCGCTGTGAATCCTGACATTGTACTGCACCCTCTGCACACCGTCAAGCCCGGCAAGAGCTTCTGCAACTTCGGTCAGGGAAAGCCCCTCATCGAAAGAAAGCCTGTACCAGTGACGGAGAGACATGTCCGCCTCGTCCATATTGTTCTCATCGATGCTACGGAACACCTTACGCGCCCCGTCAATCCCCACTCCAGGGAAAATTTCAGAGAAATCAGGGTCGCTTTCCGCCCCTTTGGTCACGCTGCCAGAAGACATCCTGGCAAGCATGTCATCGTCAAGATAGACAAGGATCGAACCTTTGACTGCATCTTCTCCGGGAGTGCCGAGAATCTTGGCCGCCGGAACTGTCACCGTCTCGTTTTCAAGAGACTCATTAACCGAGCATCCTGCTGCAAAGCAGGATGCCACGGCTAAAAACATAAAAGATATTCTGTTCATCATTACTGTCTGTTGGCATAGAATCCTGACGGGTCAGGATTGTTCTGATATTCGGAAATACCTGCATTGCTCTGGATTTCACTTCTCGGGATGACAATGTTCCACTGAGGAGACCTGCCCTGCGTGTCGAACGCGAAACGGTCATCGAAATTGGAGGAGCTCCTTGTGATGCCGAGATCAAGTCTCTTGTAGTCATACATGAGCACTCCCTCTCCCCAGAATTCAATCCTCTTCTGGAGCATCATTTCCTCGATGAAGTCATCGACGCGTGTAGCCTCGCATGTGTAGGAATTGTCGGTATACCTGTACTGGTTCATGAACTCCTCAAGCTGCTCGGGAGCGCTCGGAAGGTTGAGCTCGGTAATACCGCTCTGCGTGGTGTTCTGGCTCTTGACAGTGGCCTCCATCATGATGAAATACATCTCCTCGACCCTCATCAGAGGATGATCCGAGCAGGAGCCCACGGCATAGTTGGAAATTTCCCCGGTCGCCGGACGGAACTTGATGTTGGTATACGGACGGGCATACGACTTGAAGTTGGCTACATCATCATCATCGCCGCAGAACTTGTAGTCATATTTGTATGTCCTGTTGCCCGTAGTTCTGAATTCCTCCCAGTTAGGGTCAAGCCATGAATGCTTCCTGAAATCCGCTTCCGGAATCTGCTCGTAAAGCTTGTTGTTGATGGCCGGCAGAACCCTGCAGCCATAACCCCAGGTGGCTTCAGGAGCCATATATGTCGCGAAATTGGAGATGTTCATGATTCTCATCGCCGACACGGACAGACCCCATATCCAGGAGTTGTTGCTTGCACCGTTGTTGAAACCTGTAGTAGGATCTTCCCACTGAGCCTGAGTCAGAGGAGTCTTGCCGCTGGTGGTGATGGCAAGCTGGGCATATCTGGCAGCCTCCTTGTAGGCGGCGCGGCTTTCGGTGGTGTTATACTCCAGCTCCTCGTAGTTGGCTCCAATCTCCAGATAGGTCCTCGCATACAGTCCATACACAGCCCCAAGGGTAGGATAGAGATAGTTCTTGTCAGACGAGCCTCCGAAATATTCCTCAGCTGTCTTGAGGTCGCTCAGGATAAACTCGTACATTTCGAGCCAAGGAACTCTCGGGTTGTTGATGGCGTCCTGCTCTGTGGTCTTCTCAGTAACCTTAGGGACAGTCAGCCCGATGATGTCTCCATAGACCTGATACCCTGTCTCTGAAGGATTTTCAAGAGGGAGATAGAGACGGGCAAGGTCGAGATAGAACATCGCACGGAAGGTGTAGGCCTGCGCAAGAACCTTCTGCTCTTCCGCATCCTCTGTATTAGGGTCAATCTTCCCTATCACATCGTTGGCTCCCTTGATCCACATGTAGTAGCATGCCCAGAAGTAGCTGCAGTACTGGTAGTCTGCACTCATGTAAAGGTCAGCCACATATGTGTTGAACTGGTTGTAATTGCGGTTACCTACCGACACTATGTCCTCAAGCATGTATTCTGTCCTGAGATGGATTGACGGGATACCGAAATCTGTCTGGTCTCCGTATGTAGAATAGAATCCTGCTGTATTTGCAGACATCATGGAAACTGCAATACCGTCTATCTGCATTGAGACAGGATAATCCTTGACCTGATCATCAGTCAGCGTGCCGTTGGAAGGAAAAACTTCCTTGACACATCCCGTCAGAAGCAGCGATGCGGCTGCCGTCACAAACAAAATTGTCTTTTTCGATATATAGTTCATCTGTCTTCTGTTTGGTTACTTTAGAAAGTGATATTTATTCCTCCGGACAATGTACGCATAGGAGAATTGATTGCATAGTTGGTAGTTCCGCTGAAGCTGTATCTCGGATCGAGACCCTGGCGGACTGACCAGTATACGATGTTGTCGCAGGTCACATAGACCCTGAGACGGCTTATCTTCATCTTCTGGGTAATCTTGGCAGGAATCGTATAGCCGATCTGCGCATTCTGGAAATTCAGATAGCTTGCATCGGTCAGGAACCTGTCTGAAGAAGCGGAAGAATACATGTCTCCGAGCTGGAAACGAGGAATCTCGGAATCCGGATTATCAGGAGTCCATGCCTTGAACACATCCTTGTGGAAATTGTATCCGGCAGCACTTCCGTCAGGAGCAGTCATATATGAAGAATATCCGCTGTCATATACCAGACCGCCTATCGAATAGGTGAATGCGACGGACACATCGAATCCGAAGAATTCAAGGGATGTACCGAAACCTCCGTAAAGCTTAGGTGTAGGATCTGCACAAAGATAATATGTAGCCTCGCTATAGTTAGAAGTTGTTTCAGTGCCGATAATTTCCCCTTCGTCATTTACAATGTTTTTCCTCCACAGCTCCTGTCCGGTAGTGTGGTCTACACCTTCAGACACAGGCATGTAGAAAGTGTTAAGAGGAAGGCCTTCTCCGATGAAATAGCTTCCGGAAGCATAACCGCCATGACCCTCCACTACAGATGTCTTGTTCTCGTCAGGAATCCTCAGCACCTTGTTGGTGTAATGGGTGAAGTTGAGATACATGTCCCAGTTGAAATTCTTGGTCCTCATCAGGTTGCCGTTCAGGGACACCTCGATTCCGGAATTCCTCATGTCTCCGACATTGTCATAGTATCCGCCGTAACCGATGGACTGAGGAAGAGTGAAGAAATAAAGCATGTCCGAAGTCTTGCGGTAGAAGTATTCCACAGTACCTGACAATCTACCGGCAAACATGCTGAAATCCACTCCGGTGTTGAAGTTGGTGTTGGTCTCCCAGGTTATCTCCTCGTTTCCTTTCTGGAGGAATGAGATACCCGGCTGTCCCGCATTGTCCAGCAGGCTCCAGGTGTCCACATAGAGGTAGTTAGGGATGTTGTCATTACCCTGCGAACCGATGGAAGCCTTGAGCTTGAGCATATCCAGCCAGGAAGCCCTGAACCATGGCTCATCGCTGATAATCCACGCACCTCCGAGAGACCAGAAGTCTCCCCACCTGTGGTCAGGATGGAATTTGGAAGAAGCATCCCTCCTGTATGAAGCGCTGACAAACACTTTGTTGGCGAAATCATACTGTCCGCGGACAAAAAATCCCTCATTGTTGTATGTAGTGGTAAACGACTGGGATATTCCGCTGTCGATGATGGCCTCGTTGAGTTCCATGCTGGACCCGTCAAGCAGCATGGAGCGGCTTGCGCTGATGCTGTAGTCGGTAGAGTTGTAGAACTCGTGTCCGAGCAGCACGCTCACATGGTGCTGTCCGAATGTCCTGTCCCAGTTGAGCAGCTGCTGAAGGTTGTAGTAGAAGTTCCTTGCATGCGCCTTGGCAATGATACCTCCGTTGGAAGCGAACTGTCCATAGTAAGGGTTGTTGATCTGAGTTCCTCTGGATTCGTCAAGACCGGCTCCTGCATTGAATGTGAACTTGAAGTCCCTCAGGAAAGAGATATCGACAAAAGCAGTCCCGGAAAACGAATTCCCCTCATTGTTGATCTTGTCGAGCACAGATGTCTGGAGCGCATTCGAATTGTAGAAGCTCGGGCGGACAGGCCCGTTTTCTCCCATTCCGTAGTCATACATGTTCCAGCCGTGGCTGTCCTGCATTATATTGCCGTGCTCATCCTTGACATACAGAGGATAGATCGGGGCAATCCTTGTCGCGGCGGCAAATACATTGTTGGAACTGTTGGATACGCCTTCGTCGGAATTGGCCGAATTGTAGTTGTAATTGGTATACGACATATTGGCCCCCACTTTCAGCCAACTCTTGGCCTGATAATCCGCTTTCAGACGGGCCGAGTAACGGTACATGTCCGAACCATTGATGATTCCCTTATTGTTGAGGTATCCGAAAGACGCATAGAAACTTGCCCTTTCCGATGACCCGGAAACACTTATGTTGTACTCCTGGCGGAGTGAATTTCTGTAGGCCTCGTCGAGCCAATTGTCAGGAGTGAGCCAATGCTTCTGCCCGTTGGCATCGGTATACATGTTACCGAGGGTGGCCTGGGGATTGAGCTTGCCGTCCAGCCCGATCAGATTCTGTCCTGCAGGGACAGTGTATACCTGATAGGCAAGGTCATCGAGCAGATCCCTGTTGGCATATGCATTCGCCATTTCAGGGGAATATCCCTGTGCATTGACATAATCATTGTATGCGGCAAGGTAATAAGCTTCATAATACTGCCCTGGATCAGTGATGATATCGTATGTCCTGAGAGCCCTGGAGTTCCAGCCCCATTTGGCATCGATGTTCACTACCGCATCCCCGGCCTTCGCCTTCTTTGTGGTGATCATGATCACGCCGTTGGCGCCTCTTGCCCCATAAAGGGCATTGGAAGCCGCGTCCTTCAGGACAGTCATTGATTCGATGTCATTCGGATTGAGGTTGTTGAGGTCTCCGGAGAAAGGCACTCCGTCCACGATATAGAGAGGATCCGAGCCTGCATTGATTGAGCTTATTCCTCTGATAATGATCGAAGGCGAAGACTCAAGTGTACCGGAAGCGGTGGTCATCTGCACACCGGCAACCACTCCTTCAAGAGATCTCGTGACATTCGAGCTCTGCACTTTGGCAATGTCGGTGGATTTCACCACTGACGCCGATCCTGTGAACGACTCTTTTGTGGAAGTTCCGAAAGCCACGACTATGGTCTCGTCGAGAAGCTGGGTGTCAGGAGAAAGGGTCACATTGAGCACAGCGTTGCCGGCTACAGGGACTTCAGATGAAAGGTAACCTATGGAAGAAAAGACCAGTACGGCATTCTCAGGTACGGTCATGGACCAGTAGCCGTCTGCATCCGTGCTGGCTCCGGTCATTGTCCCTTTAATCTGTATTGCAGCAAAAGGCACCGGAGATCCGTTGGACGCATCGGTAACCTGTCCTTTGACAGTGATGTCCTGCGCCCATGCAAACAGACCTGAGCACAGAAGCAACGCTGTTATAAACAATATTTTAATTCTCATTATCTTGTAATGGGTCTTTGGTTAATAAAATTAAACATAAAGAAAGGGTGCAGCTGAAAATTCGAGTGAACTTCGGACAACACCCTTCCTCCTATCTTACGGGTTTATTTTGCATTGTCTCCCGGCACGATTTCGATACCGGAGCCACCTTCTACAGTACCTATGATATCCGAGCACAGGGTCAGATATGCCTGATGGTAGTTGCCTGTCTCGGTGTCAACCCACACTACTCCGACATATGCCTCAGGATATGCCCAGAATACCGTAACAGGTTGGTTAGGCTCTGTATAAGGACCTCCATTGTTGGTCATGGTCTCGGTAACGACATCTACGGTGCTGTTGTAGTAGTCCTCGACATGGATATCCTGGACCAGTCCCACATAATATTCCTTGCAGTTTGCCGGCATCTCCGTCACAGTGCAGTTGATATCATAAAAATTACCTGAAGGAGTTGCTGTAAACGTATATTTAGGACTTCCAATGGCATAGTCAGGATTCGGAGAGCCATCTGCCCCATTCTGACGGATCACTGTCCCTGAAAGAGTAGGGATGTACCTTTCTGTGACAGCCTTTGTAGGATTGCCGTCTGCATCGAAACCTATCATATAGAAAGCATACTCTACTCCTGTCTGGAGCCACGACAGGCTGACTTGACCCGTCGAGATATCAGAGACATCCTGTACATTGCCGTCCCATGTGGTCATAGGGTCAAACCCGGCAAGATATGTCTCTATGACAGTAATGTCACCATATCCATAATTCATATTGTAGTTCAGCTGGTCTGCAGGCACGTTGAGATATCTCACGGACGCCACATTCCCGTCAGTCTCGAAAAGCACTGTCGCTGAATTAAGGGATATTTCGATATCTTCGATTGACACTGATGCATCAGAAAAAGAAAGGACTTTTGCATTTGCCTCGAGTACGGCAACTTTGCTGTATTTCCAGTCTTTGTCAATGGCCACGGCAACTATCCAGCCCTCTGCGCCAGGAGTAAGACCTGTGCCCCTGATGGTCATGTCATAGAGCGAACCTCTGGAGATAAGATACTGTGCAAGAGCATCTTCATCATCCTGATACTGGCTGTATTCAGAAGCAGGAAGATATGCGCCATACATCTTGTAGTACTCTCCGGATGCCGAAGCAGTAGCTGCCACGGACGCAAAATCCGAAGTGAAATTGTCGAGGGACACTGTCACAGAACTTCCTGCCTCCGGCATAAGGGTGGAAACAGTCTCGCAGATAAAGTCGTCCACAGTGTATTCGCTCCATGACTTGCCTTCGATGAGAGGCAGGACATAGACCACATACTCCGTACCTACTCCGAGATTCTCTCCCCATGAACCATATTGCGACAGGGAGCCTTCATAAGAGGAAGAATATTCGAATTCAGCGCCAAAGTCCTGATATGAAGTAAGGATGGTTGCCAGGTCGGTAGCATCCGGATTGTAGAATCCAGGCACATATGAAGAGACTCCTTTGACATCCACTGTCAGCGTAATGTCATCCACAGTGACCGAAGTCACATTGATATCCACTGCCAGAGGCTGATATATCTCATAATAGATATCACCTGCAGTAAACACCCCCGTGTCGTTGGATGCTGCAGCCCATATGACATAGGTCACACCATCCGCTGGCTCAGCTCCAAGGATGTCGGCAAGGGACATTTGCACAGACTCCCATGAAGAAGTTCCGACAGTATAGTTTGATATGCCTTCTGCAATTTCGGACGGAGAATATTCATCCAGAGGTGTAGCTCCGTATGTAAAGCTTCCTCCATAAGGGAAGGATGACGTCATGTCGATGCTCACGGTCTGGTCGAAAGAGACGGAGATGGTCAACTGTGCTTCTCCGACAGCCACATATACCTCAGAAATGAATGACGCCCCGTCGGCAGTGACTCCGAGTACCTTGATGACTCCTGACTGCTCTGCGTCCGAAACGGAAGAAGAAGGGGCTGTCACGGAAAGTACCGCTCCTGATGTCCTGGCCTTCCATCCGTCAGGTTTTTCTGTGACCGTAGTGTTTGTAATGCCTTCTGCCACAAGTTCCACCTCCCTGGTCTGCCCGGCCTTGAAAAACTGCTTCCCGGCGAGCGGATAGAAAGCATAGCCTGAATCATCAGCCTTGGCAACCTGAAGCTCTGTCCCGTCTGCAAGAGTGAGGACATAATAAGAGTCCTGCTCTTCCACTCCTGTGAAGATAGCCACATCTTCACCGGTCACTCCGAGTCCTGTCCAGGTCTTGCCGTCGGTAGAGATCATCCATTCACCGTCCTCACCGAGGCTCAGGGCAGGAATGGCAGCATTCACAGCCACCATATTGCCTGAAGCGTCAGTCAGAGGGGTCTTGGATCCGTCAGCAGACACTACAGCCCAATACTTGGTCCCGTCCTGCTCCACATAGGAGATGACAGGGGTTGCAGTGTTGCCGAGGGCAGGGATTTCTATCACTGTCTTGGCATCGGAAAGAGTGATTGTGTAGATTCCCGTGGTCTCGTCATAATTGCATCCGGCAATGGTATACTTGCCTTCAAGCATGGCAGACAGGGCCTCCACCTGGGATTTCAGGTCTTCCTCAAGGGCCGAGAGCCTGTTGTCTATGTCCGCGATCTGCTCCTTGAGAGCACTGTCATCATATTTGTCACATGACACCATCACCGGTGAAAGGCAGATGGCTGTCATCAATATGGTTGCGGCGGACTTTGCCGCAACCATGCTAATTATACTGCTTTTCATATCTGTAAATTTTTTCATAGTTTAAAATCCTGTCTATTCTACTGCTTTGCTATGCCGAAGTCAGATATGTTGTAGTGGATCTTGCCGTTATAGTAAATAGCATACTTCAGATCTCCGAAGACTTCACCATATTCGTCCTCTCCGACAGGAACGCAGAGCACGAAGCATGGACCTTCACCGGAATATGACAGAGGCACATCCGTGTAGTATGACAGACCTCCTGTCTCGCCGTCCTCTCCTGCTCCAATGACGCGGTCTCTCATCATGTTGATATACTCGTTATAATAATACCTGTCGCTGCCGCTTAATATGAGCTCAGGATCAACTCCGATTTCAGCTTCTGTCTCTCCGTACATCACGAGCACTTTCGCAATGTCCTTGACAAGCGTCACCTGTCCGGTGAATCCAGGTGTACCCTGGCTCGGCTGACATACAAGGGTGATCTCAGGATCAGGACCCGGATCCATGGCCTGGGTAGCCTGAGAGATTACTGTGGTCTCGCTAAGGTTGCCGTCCCAGTCTTCTGCTGCAAATGCAATCTCATATTGGGTTCCTGCCACCATGTCAGCGAATGTCCATGAATCGGTGACTGTACCGTCCCCGTTGTCCACGGTAGTCTCGTCGAACGGATTGTAGAACCATACATTGCAGAGAGGGTTATTGAACTGGTCTACTGCCTCGAAATAATATTTTACCCAATCAGCATGAGTAACAGGCGTGCCTGTATGCTCTCCTGTCAGATCGAGAGGCCTGTTGGCTTCCCAGAAACCAGGGATCTGAGGCTTGTTGCCGCTCGCAGGGTTTGCCTGACCGTTCTCGGTAGGAGAAACTATCTGCCAGTAGTAGGTAGCAACCTCTTCAGGATTGAATGTGAAATGGATTGTGAATCCAATAGGGGTCGGATTTTCCGTCTTCACCTCGAATTTCTTGTTGAATGCATCAGGATTGGTCACATTCCTTGTCTTGGTGGTGACGACATCGCTGACTTTCAGATCGGATGCTATGTTGTAGAAGTTTCTTGCAACATAAACGACTGCATATTCCTCTCCTGACAGGATAGATTTCATATCCACCTGGATGTCCCTGACGACTGCACCGTCACCGTCATCGAACGGTCTGTTGTTTTCCTCATCGAAATGGAAATTAGGGTTCTGGATTCTCCAGCCCTCCAGACAAAGATTTGCTGCAAGAGCATCCCTTTCCTCCTGTGTAGCGCTGCCGCCTTCCCTGTAGGCTTCTGCCTGGTCTGCAGGAAGCACTCGGATATTGACATCCCTCGTGAATTCATCCATATCAGCCTCTACCCAGAAAATCATGGATCCTACCTTATCTTCTACGATAGAGAGTGTCGCTGTCGCATCCACCATTCCTTCCGGAAGAGGTTTAAGCTGAGAATCAGCCTGCTCGAAATCTGCGGTCGGAGTACCGTTCACATCCACTGCCACAGCCGCCACCAGAGCCTTATCGTCTTCGCCCAGCTCGATCTGTATGGAAGCATTGGAACTCTCGAAGTCATATGCCTCTCCCATACGCCATGTACGGAGATAGTCGCGGTACATTCTGCGGCCGAAAGTATTCATATATTCCTCCACTTCTTCCTTGACTCCGATATATTCATAGAATCCTGCGGCAGAGGAGTTGTTTGCCCTGTACCTTGCCTCAAATCCGGCATAATACGGGATAATCTGGATAGTCAGTCCAGGATTCCCGACCAGAGGCTTGCTGTCTGTCCTCAGATAGCATACGCTGAGCGCACCCTGCTCTCCCGCAGCCTCGTCCTCAAGATATGCAAGAGTGACGATAAGGTACTCGGCATCAGGCACAATCGGAGCAGAGTAGGTATAAGGTGCCTCTGACCATTTGAACTCGAGCTCGCTGTAATCATCACCGTTGACAGACTCGGAATAATATGCATCCGAACCGCCGACCATACCGCTGCTTGCTCCTGAGTTGCGCTCGTCAAGATACAGTCTGAGGGCTTCCTCCACATCTACTGGATCAGCTCCGAGCATGTCTTGTTCCAGAAGCACATTATATATCTGTGCAAGAGGATAAGCACACATCTTGAATGACTTTACAGATGCTCCAGGACGGCAGATGAAAGTGAAATCTTTCTCCTCCACTGAAGTAACTTCAATAGATACTCCCAATCCGCTCGCCTCCACACTGTACTCGCCCCAGTCGATCGGGATGTTTACATCGGAATGATCCAGAGGCTCAGGGAATGTGCCGGTCTGGCCACCGCCCGTGTTGCCCGGGTCATTGTTCAAATCTTCCGGCTGACAAGAAGTCAAGCTCACTGCTGCAGCAATCATGATCGCCGACAGGCAGAATTTCAAAACTCTTTTCATTGTTTCTGATTTATTAAGTTTGTTTTAGTTGTTTATCTGATAATCCACAGTGCCGGTGATCGGGCAGCTGAGGCAATTGTTTACAAATCCCGTATTGTCATATGCAAGGGCGCAGACCGTAACATTCTCCAAATCCCAGTCCGAGCCTATCTCCACAGTGTATTCCTTGGACATCTCCTGTCCAGGGGCAAGCTGTCCCCAGCTTTCACCCTTATAGCTGGATGTCAGAAGGGAGCGCACTACATGCCTGTGGTCAAAGTCCTCCTCTTCTCCTCCCGTAATTGTCTTCTGGATAGAGGCCACATGGTCTTCCACCACGAAAAGGGCCACACGGTATGACGACTGGATGTCCGAAGTCAGCTTGACAGTGACCTTGGCGGAAGAGGACTGCTCGTCATAGGCAGAAGCGATGGAGAAACCGCAATGTGCGGCAGGAGATTCATCATAGGCGTTCCGCAATGCCCCCCTCTGGGTCATAAGGTCTCCTGCAACCCTCATCTCGAAGGCAAAGGAAGGAAGCGTCAGCAGCTTGAAATCATTCATCAGCTCTGCCGTAACAGGGATTGCGAGAGGGTCTTCCCCAAGGCTGTTGCCATGGAAAGCCAGGACGCATGCGTTGTCAAACCCGACAATCTCCCTGCAGAAATATCCCAGCAGATAACTGCTTCCGTCCGGACAGTTGATGCAGTATGCTTCAGTGAATTCTGCTATGAAATAGTTCTTCTTGTATTTGGAAGAACCGGCAGAAGCCGAGACGGCATTCACATTCGCCCGCTCCGAAGTCTCCCCCATATAGGTCGCCGTAAAGGCGTAAGAACCAGGAGTATTCGTGCTGAAAGACGCATTCTCCACCCTGCTGCCGTCGGAAATGCAGAGAATCTCCGCAGAAGCAGTCACATCCGCCCCTCCGTAAGTCACGGTGAAATTCACCCGGTCTTCCCCGTCGGCAGTTATCTGTGACTTGTCTGCGGTCAGGACGATTCCTGACGCCGAATCATCTACAGTACCAGAACATGCCGCCGCTGCAAAAGCCGCCATGACGGCAGACACCATATATAATATCCTTTTCAACATATTCTCACTCATCTATCTGATAATCCGATATACCTCCGTCAAGTACACATGCATTCACATTGTCGCTCCTGTATGACTGTCCGTCCTCTGTCTGGACAAGCACGGCCGCCACGACCCTCATATTGTCCGGATTCCATTCGTCCGACAGCTGGGCGGTCTTTGTCACCACGCATTCAGTGCCCGGATAGAGAGGCAGCCTGTTGTTGACTGGGTCTCCGGATACGCCGTTCGTCAGCACTGCACGCACGACATTGTCATGGACATAGTCAGGATCGTCAAGCTGCTGATAGACTATATCGTCTTCCACAAGGAACACTACAAGCCTGCAGACCTGCTGTATGTTGGATTTGATCCCTGCCGTCACAGTGACTGTCCCTGATGCTTCATCGTATTCGGAGGCTACCGAAATGCCGCATGAAGGGACATAGCTGGCCAGTTCGGTCTCAAGTTCCGAGCGTATCACAGAAAAGCTGTTGTTCATCTGCTGGCCATGAGGCTGATGCAGGTTGTAGAAAAGCGCGGGCAGAATTACATTCGTACCGATAAAGTGGTTGGCAAAAGTGCTCGAAGCCGGGATGGTCATCGGGTCAGGTCCTTGATAATCCATATGGAAAGCAACCGGATACAGCATATCAGGATTCTCCGACTGCAGCTGTCTGATTGCGCTGCTCAATGCAGGACATCCTATACATGTAGTTGAAGTGAACTGCACTGCCAGCACTTTCTGGCTCCACTCGGATGTCTCGGCATCACCCACAGGAAGGGCGGTGACAGTCACAGAATTGTCGGTAAACACGGCCGCTCCGTCATAATACCTTGCCGTGAAGATATAGGTGCCCGGTGTGGTTGTAGAGAACTCGTTCACACCTGCATCAAGACGGGAATCGTCCTCTTCATATTCGCGGATAAGGTTCATGGACATCGATGTGCTGACATCCTCTGCCCCGTACATGACCCTGAATACGACTTTGTCAGTACCGTCCGCCTTTATGGTAGTGGACCCGTCCACAAAAATCCTGAGGACACCTTCCGGTACGGTATTATTGTCATCTACTGTTCCCGTGCATGAGAACAGGCACGGAAACAGAATCAGCAATATGGCAAATATGGTACTCTTTGACATGCCGGGCTTAATTAAGGACATAATCCACTGATGCGTCTATGTCACATGAAACGATATTGTCCACGATGGTTGCTCC
Source organism: Candidatus Cryptobacteroides faecigallinarum (assembly GCA_017695015.1). Lineage (GTDB taxonomy): Bacteria > Bacteroidota > Bacteroidia > Bacteroidales > UBA932 > Cryptobacteroides > Cryptobacteroides faecigallinarum. Next base: position 14,074 of record JADIMD010000082.1, read on the forward strand.
ACCGTCGATTCTCCTGAGAGCGAACACGACTACCCTGCAGTTGTCCTTGTTGGCCGCAAGGTCAGCAACTTCCAGGTCGAATGTCTTGGTCTGCTCTGCATCTGCTGCAACTTCGAATGCCTGGGCAGTGTCGAAACGGGTGAAATTGTCTGTGACAGCCCTTACGATATTGTTGTAGATACCACTGGTCTCAGTCCCGCTCGGATATGACTGGTTGTCAAGGAGAAGTGCGCATCCGAGGTTGTAGGTGTCTCCAGTGCTGGATTTCAGGGTGGCAGAGATATGGAGGTTATTGTCTGCATATTCTGTAGTCACCTTGATTCCGCAGGTTGCCGGATAATCCCTCCTCTGGTCATTTATCATCTCTTCTATAGTGGAGGTAACCCTGTTGCCGGTCGCTGTGTTGAGATTGATCACAAGATAAGGGAATCCCTGACCGCCGAACTCGTTTACCAGATAATTGCCGAGGTCGGTATTACCGTAAGCTATTGCAAACGGGTCGTCTCCGCTTCCGTCGCCATGGCATGCCATAGTCACGGTGTGGCTCTTGATATTGTCGGACATGCCGTTGAGGGCAGATGTCAATGACGGGCAATATACGCACCATGTCCCTGTACATTTGTACAGTGCCACATTCTTGTGGAATATCTCGTATTTGCTGCGGTTGACGGACGTCACTGTAACGGTGTTCTGGGTGTCGATACCGTTGTATGAGCCGATGATGGTCACAGTGGTGTTCTCAAACGCAGAATATGTGCGTGTACGGCGTGGAAGGAATGTATCTGTCTCCACTACCTTGAAATAGCAGGCTCCCAGATCAGTAGCCGTGACATCGTTACCTGACGCATCCCTGATCGTAAAAGTGGCCACTTCCTTTCCGTCTGCCTCGATCTGGGTCCTGTCTACGGAAATGGTGTACTCGGTCTCTTCCGGATTGAACGGATTGTCAGTGTTGTCATCAATCGTCCCTGTGCAGGACATTGCCGTCAGTGCCGCAGCAGCGACGGCTGCCGAAATAATGAATTTTCTGTTCATATCTTTAATCCTTTTTGTCAGAATGATGTCGTGATGGTGAAGTTCGCGCCCGTGTATGCAGGGATTGCGCGGCAGACGCCTCCCGAGCAGATATATCCTGCCTTATAGCGTCCGTAGGCAAGAGACAGGCGCACCCTCGACTTTGCATAGCTGACACCGACATTGTAATAATGGGTGCCTGTCTGGCCGTGGTTGACCATGTCGCTTCCGTACACACTCCAGTTAGGAGCGAAATTGAGTTCGAGCAGGGCTGCCATCCAGTCTTTCTGGTCCTCGTGAGTGGTCAGATACTGGAGTTCGAGACGGGCCGAAATCTTGGAGGTGAACTTATAGAGCAGGTCCGCCACGAAAATATTGGACAGATATGTGCTCTTGTTGGCTCCATAGCTCGGATTGTATTCCTGCATGGACCACAGGAGGGTCATCTTGAACGCCCTTGTCCACTGCTTCTCCACATCTATGCTCAAATCCCTGTAGAGCAGGTTGCCGGCCTTGGCTGTGCCTTCCTCGGCAATGGTGTAATAGGTGGAGAAATTGGCATGGAGCTTCATTCCCCTTTTGCCTCCGAGCGCCGTACCTCTTTTGATATGATAGAAGACATCGAGCTGTCCTCCTATCTCACCGCTGTTCACGAAATTTCCCATGAGGTCTCCGGTACGGGAAGTATACGGATGCAGGGTGGTGAGCAGATAGGTGTACTGGGTACACATTGCCGGCACATAATTCAGCATGTTGGAGGTCGAGCTGTTGTCGCGTAGAATCTTAGAGTCCATCCACTCTATCCTTCTGGCTGTCAGGTTGAGCCCGAGCCCGTGACCGTTATATCCTGTCTCTATCAGCTGTGCATTGCCGTGCTTTGTGAGATACATCGGATCGGTTGCGGAAGTGATATACGGGTTGTTGTAATATTTATCCCCGGAGTCGACATATTCTCCTTTCAGGAAAAATCCTCCTGTCTCAAGATTGAGCCTTCCGGACCAGCCAAAGGTGTTAGGCTTGCCGCCTGACTCCTCAAGGTCTACGGAGATGGCCTCGTAACGGTCCATCGCCGAACCTTCAAGGGCGAGATAGACATTGTTCCATCCTGCAAGGCTTGAAACAGCGAAGCTGACATCGGCACCTTTCACCTGTGTCTTGCTCCATTCCATCCCGAAACGCGGCATTCCCCACATCGCCTTGAAATGCACTATGTCCTTGTAATGATATGTGAACCTGGCACCTATCAGGGCGTTGTTGAGTCCGAGAGCCCTGTCTTCCCAGGTACGGAAAAGCAGACCGCTTCCGAACTGGTCATAGAAGGACCCGGCCGTGATGGAGAAATCATCATCCTGCCATGCCGCATAGTAGTTGGAGAACGCGAAGCCGTCCAGTTCTGACGGATAGCCGACGATTGCAGGCTCATATGCCTCCATCTGGATTCCTGCCGAAAATTTCCCCTTGTAGTAATCCAGCTTCAGGTAATTGTTGGAGCCCCAATGGGAATCAGGCACGGAAGCATTGGTCTTCTCGTCCTCATGATACCATGTGGTATTGGTCTCGAAGCTGCCTTTCAGATAGCCTTTGTTGCTGTTTTCCTCTGTGGAGATGCTGTAGCTGTCATCTGTCTGGGCCACAGCTACCGCTGCAGGCAACAACGACAGGGCAAAGACAGCAGCTATAAATCTCATAGGTATTGCTGTGCTGTACATGGCCGGCTATTCGAGTCCTTTGATGATTTCTATAAGTTCTTCCTCGCTTCCCGGTGTGTATCCGGTGTGGGCATAGACAATCTTGCCGTTTTTGTCCACCACATATACCTGCGGAGTGACTGAGACATTCATCGCCCGTGCAAAAGCCTGGTTGGTGTCATATACACAGATAAAATCGCTCCAGCCATGTCCTTCCGCAAGAGAACGGGCCTTGGTGGTGAACCTGCTGTCGTCAGTGGACACTGCCACTACCCTGAATTCCGCTTCATCAAGCCAGTCAGGCAGGACATCGTTGATGGCATCCAGCTCCCTGATGCAAGGCTTGCAGATTGTCGACCAGAATGAAATAATCATAGGGGTCTTCTCCTCGAGCAAAGCCGAAGTGTTGAACACATCGCCTTTATGGTCATAGATGTCGACTGACGGCACCTGAGCTACTGCCGTGAATGACAGCAGGACCAATGATAAGGTAAGTAATATCTGTTTCATAACAATATTGTGTGTTTATCAGTGTTTCGTTCCTATCCATGCACAAACATGACATACCCGAGCAACAGCTGATGGGGATATGACACAAAAAAGCCCTGATATCGCGTGATATCAGAGCCTGATAAATCGACTAAATCGGGCTTTGGAATTATCGGCTACGAGACAAATACCCCCCCTGAGAGAGATATTTTCTAGACTTATGTTAATAATACCTGCCATGATAATTCCTAAAAATAGTGGCTGTAATGCTTTCGACAGCCATTTTTGTCTTTGAATCGCGACAAATATAGGAATTATCTTATTGTATCCAAAATTTTTACAGAAATTTTTCATAAAGAGGAATATCTGACATAGGCATTCCTGTATGCGATACGGGCATCCACGAGGGCATCTGCGCTCTGCCTGAGAGCCGTCTGGGCCTCAAGCAGCTCGGAAAGCGGCACAAGGCCTGCCCTGTAGCGGTCTTCCATCTGTCTGACAGTGGATTGGGCCGCCCTGACGCTCTCTTCTGCGACCTGCGCCTGCTCCCATGACACTGTCAGCTCCAGCCACTGCTGCCTGATCTGAAGGAGCAGCTGGGACTCCAAATATTCCCTGTCATTCTCTGCTTTCTGCACCTGATAGCCCTGCCTCCTGACCTTACGGGAATATTTTCCCCAGTCAGTTATAGGAATCCTGAGTGTGGCATATACCGCACCGTTGAGCCTTGCGTCATCGAACATCATGTCGTTGTAGCCGTACGAAAGTCCAACCCCCAGCTGCGGAAGCACTTCCCCGAGAGCCATCTTCTTCTCCATCTGCTTGGCTTTCACCGAGATGTCCAGCAGTCTCGACTCTTCTCTCCCTGCCAATATCTCCTTCTCATCCCTCCAGCAGGAAGCCGGCTCTTCAAGGGACCCGAGGTCATCCGCCAAAACGATGCTGTCTATATAAGGCAATGTGTCGGATGCCATCGTGGAATATGGAGAATAAGCCACTCCTATGGAATTGCAGAGATTCATCTTGGCAAGGCGGATTCCTCCCTTGAGCTTGGTCCGGGTCGCTTGCAGCTCATTCTGCTTCAATCTGAGCTGCAACCTGTCCGTCTCAGTGGCGATTCCTGCCGACACGGCCGCATTGACATCCTTTTCGAGATTGTCCAGCATCTTCTGCACCTCCTGCACCGTCTTCATCTTCTCTTCGAGAGACACCACCTGCCAATATTCTTCCTCCACTTCTTCCCTGCTCTTACGCTGCTGCATAGTGCTCTGGAGCCTGGCCGCCTCCACTCCGAGAGAGGCAAGCCTGTTGCCGTTCACTATCCTTCCGCCTGCAAATACGGGCTGGATTACCGACACAGTGGCGCTATACCCCTGCTTCATGGTGGAATAGACAGGGTCTATACCGTACATGGGAGCAACCTGCCCTATCCAGCTGTTGATATTGTTGGCCAAATCGGAATCCCCGAGAATATCCTTGACTCCTATTTCCAGCATAGGGTCAAAGGCATAGTAGCCGAATGCGTTGATGGAGACCTTTGGGAAATATTCCGCCACTGCCTCCCCTTTCTGCGCTTGTGCTGCAAGCACATCGAGAGCGGCGTTCCTCACAGAGGCATTGTTGCGGAGCGCCAATGAACGGCAGTCTTCTATGGTCAGCACGACTTTGCCTCCGCTGACGGCACTGCTGTCCTGCCCTGTCATTGTCATTCCTGACGCCCGGCAGATACCTTCCTGGACACCGCCAAGGCAGAATCCTGCGGCAACCAATGCTGCCGCCATATATTTTATTGTTCTATTCATTCCCTTTTCCCTCCTCTATTGTGTCCATCGCGGGCACTTCATTCTCCGAATGCTTGAAAATCTGCCAGTACGAAACCGGCATTATGAACACTATAAGGAATATGGACAGCATCGTGCCGAAGCATATGACTACTCCCATAGGCATCCACAATGCGTCCCTGCTGATTATCATAGGGAGCACTCCAAGCGCTGTCGTGCATGATGTGAGGAAAATAGGTCGCATCCTCCTCTTGCCCGACTCCTCTGCTGCTTCCTTGACGGACAGGCCATGCTTGAACCTCAGCTCTTCCGCATATTCGAACATGATTATGCCGTTCCTGACAATGATTCCGACCAGGCTGATGAGCCCGAGTACGGAAGTGATGCCGAAATCGAAGCCGTAGACCCAGAGTCCGAAAGACGCCCCGAACAGACAGAGCATGCTGAGCACAATGGAAAGGACGGCCAGCGATATTTTCTTGAAATGGAAAAGCAGGAAGAAGAAAAGGACGGCCACCGCACAGATGAAGCTCAGCAATATTTCAGGGATTACGGCATTGTTCACCCCTGAGAGCCCTCCGTATTCTATGGTGACGCCCTCAGGCAATGCCGGCACGAGCTTCTCTTCCACATATTTTTCAATCCTCCTCATCGCTTCAGGCTGGCTTCTTCCCATCATCATGTCGGCATAGACCGTGACAGTCTGCTTGCCTCCTATGTGCGGAATGGTCTCAGGCTCCCAGCCAGGAGAAACTGAAGCCACCTGCCTCAACGGCACTGACACTCCGGGGACGGATGTCGGCACCATCTGGTTTTCCACTGTGTCATAGGACATGTCATCAGTCACGGAGTCGCTGTAGAGAGTCACGGGAACGGCATCGTTGCCCTCCCACACCGTCGCTATCGTCTGCCCGTTGAAGATGCTCGACAGGGAGAGGGAAAGCAATGTCCTGTTGATTCCGAGCCGTGCCGCCTCGTCGGTGTCCATATCTACTTCGACAGTGGAAATGTATTCGTCGAAATCGCTGTGTACCCATTTCATCAGGTCGGTCTGGGCTGCCATATAAGCACGCAGGGAATCGGAATACGGCTTCATCTGCTCCACAGTGCCTCCCTTGAAAGTCACAGCTACAGGGGCGGTGACTCCCTGATAGTCCATCTGCTTGAACCGGATCTGGGCTTCAGGGAAATAATGCTCGTATTTCGTCCCGTATTCGCGCAGGACCGCTTCCGTCTCCTTGGATGTCCTTGTATTGACTATGAACTGGGCAAAGTTAGTCCCTGGCTGCTTAGGGATGTATGTGGCATGGAAACGGGGCGCACCAGTCCCGACAAAAGCCGTCACTGACTTGACCCTCTCGTCAGCAAGCAGGATATTCTGGAGCGAATCGCTCACTGCTTCCGTCTTGTCGAGACCTGCATTGGCATCCAGATATATTTCCACAGCGAAGCAGTCCCTTTCCGCCATAGGCATCATCTGGATATTCAGCTGGAGGAACATCAGCACTCCAAGGACCACCGCAGCAACTCCTGCGGCAAGAGTGACATACGGATGTCTGAAGCATATTGCCTGCATCCTGTCGTATCCTGACTGCAGCAGGTCGAAGAATTTGTTCTGAATCTTAACGAATCGGCTGTCGCCTGTAGCCCTCGCCGTCTTGATGTATTTCACTTCAAGGGACGGGACAACTGTCACTGCATAGATGAGAGATGTGCCGAGGGAGAATGCTATGATCCAAGGGAAACTTTTGACAAAATCTCCGAGATAGCCTGTGATGATGCCTATGATAGGGAAGAACATCAGGCCTATTGCTGATGTGGCAAGTAGCATCGGAGGGAAAAGTTCCTTTGCGCTCGCACATGCGGCATCAACCCTGTCCATCCCCCGTCCGAGCTTGTCCATGTATCCGTCCATCGTGATGATGGAGTCGTCCACAATCATTCCGAGCACCACAATCAGGGCGGCAAGGGTAACAGTATTCAAATCCATCCCCACAAGGTACATTATGCCTATGGCAACTGCCGTACACACAGGAACTCCGGAACTGGCTATCAGCGCCGACCTGACAGGGAATAGCAGCAGCATCACGAAAATCACTACAAGCATCGAAATGACCAGGTCTCTCAGGAACGACCACACGGATGTCCCCACGACCTTTGGCTGGTCAGTGACCTTGGACACCTTCACGCTGTCAGGCAGCCCTTCGGTGAATGCTGCGAGGACCTCGTCCACTTCCTTTCCGAAAGCCACAATATTGTTGTCGGGACGCATCTCCACCGAAATGATCAGAGCAGTATGACCGTTGTAGTTCACCAAAGAGGAAGGCTCCTTGTAGCGGCGTTCCACCGTGGCTATATCCTTGAGCCTTATGATATTGCCCTGTCTGTCGGCATAGACTATCTTGTCTGCGACCTCCTTTTCGCTGTTCACGAGGCTGCTGATGTGGATAGGCGAGCTGGCATATTCCGTCTCGAACTTTCCGCTTGAAAACATCATCCCTGATGTCTGGTAGTCCAGCATAAGCATGGACGGGCTGATGCCGTATGCAGACAGCTTTTCCATGTCCAGATGGACGGCAATCTCTTCGCTCTGGCCTCCGTAGATGGTCGCCTTTGCAAGGTCAGGGATTTCATGCAGCCTGTCGCACAGGGCATCCGCATATTCCTGAAGCTCCGAATAGCTCTTGTCTTCCGATTCCACAGTTATCAGAGCCGAGGATACGGAGCTGAAGTCGTCCAGCACGGCCACGGCAAGCACCCCCGGAGGCAGCAGCTGCTTTTTCTGGTTGATGCTGTGCCTTATCTTGGACCATACCTCGTCTTTCTTGCTGGCAGGAGAGGTAAGCTCCACATAGATATAGCATATCCCGTCCTGGGAATAGGAATAAGAGCCCCTGTCCACTTCCGAGAAAGAGAACAGCAGGTCTTCAAGAGGCTTGGTCAGCTGTGCCTCGACTTCCGCTGCCGATGCACCAGGGTAGACACCCACGACAAGCCCCTCCTTGATCTCGAATGTCGGGAATTCGTCCTTGTTGATTACCGCCAGTCCGTAGACTCCGACTGCAACTAACAGGAAAAGAATCAGATAGACAATCTTCTTATATTTGATTGTCCCCCTTATGAACTGCCCTTCCCCACGCATCACTCTACAATATTAACGGCGGTGCCTGTGCTCACTTTCTGGGTGCCTTCCACAATCAGAAGGTCCCCGTTCTCCAGCCCGGACTCGACCACGACCCCATTTCCTGAAAATCCACCTGTCGATATGGACCTTTTCTCCGCCTTGCCGTCACTGACTATCCACACATACCTGCCGTCCATATCTGTCTTGACTATGGAGGTAGGTATCACGATTCCGCTGCCGGACTTGCCGACACTGACCTTGCAGACCATCCCGGGAAGAAGCCCGGCGACTTTTCCGTCAGGGACAAGGGTACACGAATAGCAATGGGAAAGGACTGATGCAGATATGCCTTTGACCGTCACTTTTCCACGGAATTCCCTGTCTCCAAGGGCAGGAACCGTGACTGCGACTTCCATCCCTTCCGTTATCTGCCCTATCTCCGATTCCGGCACAGGGAAAGATATCTCCAATGAGGAAATATCCATAAGTTTCGCCAGCGGCTCGGCCACTCCGACATCCACTCCTTCGTCGGCATACACTTCTCCGATGACCCCGTCATATGGAATCCTGACAGTGCAATCTTCATATGCCTGTCTTGCGGCCTTTTCCGAAGCCTCTGCCTTGGCAAGCTGGGTCTTTACATCGACCCACTGGACTTCGGACATGCTTCCGCTTTCATGGACAGTCTTTGCCCTTTCATACCCGTCCTGTGCCTGAGCCAGAGTCGCCTGCGCCATTTCCAGCATGCTTTCCACACTCTGTGAACTGATTTCCGCTGCCTTGTCTCCTGCAGACACCTGCTGACCTTCCTTTATATTAAGTGTTGCCAGAGTTCCCGAATATCGGCTGACGAGGACCGTGGTCCTGGAGGCTTCCACAGTGCCGACATATGTCATCGCATCCACATTGTCCGATGTCTGCGCCTTCATCACCTTTACAGCAACGGCGGACGGCTTCACCACCTGCCTGTTGCGGTCGTTCCTGCCTCCGGAGCATCCTGCAAGCAGCAGGGACGACACCATTGCCATGAATAAGAATGCCGATCTGTTCATCTCCATGTCAGTTTTCTTTTGCCCAGCAGCTTACATCGCTGCTCACAATCTCGTATTCCACATCCTGGAAAGTGTATTTCCCCTCATATTCTATCCAGAACATCAGGGCATCGGCATATCTCTCCGCATAGCCGCTGACCGTGACTGAAGCAACAGGATAAGCCGTCTCCAGAAGGGATCCCTCATCGGTGACAGGGATGGTCAGCTGCCTTGAAAACGGGGTGATTGTCAGCGTCTTGCCGTCAGCTACAGCATTGAATGTCAGGACACTTCCTCCGAGAATGTTCATGGCGACTATCATTTCACCTGTATTCTTGTCCGAGACCACCACATCCATCTGGCCGTTCTCGTCAAGAAGTTTCAGCTTCTGGGGTTCAGCGGATTCGTCTCCTGCCGGACTCACCGTGACAGTTCCGCTTGTCTTGAAGGTGTAGTTGCCCTTGAACCGCGGCGCTCCTTCCTTGGTGCAGGATACTGCCAGCATAGACAGAATGACAGCCGCCGCCATTAAAAATCTTTTCATCTCTTTTGTATTTATATCCAAATAAGCGCGGCTCGGCGTGCAAAGAGCATACCGAAAGGGCTTTATGTAAAGGCATTTTTGCTCCGTGTCAGATGCCGAGCTTTTCTTTCATTGACCTCAACAGGTCGAACGCCTGGAGCGGAGTGAGATTGTTGATGTCCACATTGGCCAGGTCATCCCTGAGGGCCGAAAGCAGCGGGTCATCGAGTTGGAAGAAAGAAAGCTGGAGAGAGCCGTCGCTTTCCACCCTGCCTTCCTTGACATTATGGGCCTTTGTCATCCTTGACGGGCCTGACTGCCGGTCGGAAGACACCACGAGATTCCTGACTGTCCCGTCTTCAAGCGACTTCAGGGTCTTTTCGGCAGATTCTATCACCTGTCTCGGCATTCCGGCGAGCCTCGCCACATGGATACCGAAGCTATGGGCCACTCCCCCTTCCCTGAGCTTGCGGAGGAAGATGACATTCCTGCCCACCTCCTTTACTTCGATGTGGAAATTCTTCACCCTGTCATAGATGCCTTCGAGGTCGTTCAGCTCATGGTAATGGGTTGCGAACAGGGTCTTTGCCCCATGTCCGTATTCATGGATGTATTCCACTATCGCCCTGGCTATCGACATTCCGTCGTATGTGGATGTGCCCCTGCCTATCTCGTCGAGCAGGACAAGGGAGCGCTCGGAAATGTTGTGGAGAATCATCGATGTCTCCAGCATTTCCACCATGAAGGTGGATTCTCCCCGTGAAATGTTGTCGGAAGCGCCCACTCTCGTGAAAATCTTGTCACAGTATCCTATTTTGGCAGAGGATGCCGGCACGAACGAGCCCACCTGCGCCATCAGCACGATGAGGGCAGTCTGTCTCAAGAGGGCTGATTTACCTGCCATGTTAGGTCCTGTCAGGATGATTATCTGCTGCGAGCTGTTATCGAGATAGACATCGTTCGGCACGAATTCCTCGCCTGTCTGCATCATGGTCTCTATCACAGGATGCCTGCCTGCCTTGATGTCTATCGCAAGCCCGTCATTCATCTCCGGACGGCAGTAATGGTTGTCCGTGGCCAGTTCCGCAAACCCTGCAAGCACATCCATTCTGGCTATGATGCGGCAGTTGGACTGTATGACAGGGATATTTTTCTGGATTTCAGCCACGAGAGAGGCATATATTCTCGCCTCGATGATGTATATCTTCTCTTCTGCCCCGAGAATCTTCGATTCGTACTCCTTGAGCTCTTCAGTGATATATCTCTCGGCATTCACAAGGGTCTGCTTCCTTATCCATTCAGGCGGCACTTTGTCCTTGTGGGTGTTACGCACCTCTATATAATAGCCGAAAACATTGTTGTAGCTTATTTTCAATGACGGTATCCCAGTCCTCTCGCTCTCCCTCTGCTGTATCCCGAGAAGCACTTCCTTGCTGTGGGACGATATTTCCCTCAATTCGTCAAGCTCGGCATCCACACCCGAAGCGATGACCTGTCCTTTGCCCACGGCTGCCGCAGGGTCCTGGCACATCGTCTTTTTCAGGACGGAAAGCAGGTCTGAGCATCCGTCCAGACGGGAAATCATGTTGTCGACTGCAGCAATACCGCTGTCTTTACACAGGTCCACAATCGGGGTCGTCTGGTCAAGGCCTCTTATCAGCTGCATGATTTCCCTCGGGGCTATCTTGCCTGCCGCTGCCCTGGAAATTATCCTCTCCAAATCTCCGACATCTCCGATGTGTTCCTGCAGCTGCCGCAGAAGCTCCTGACGGGATGTGAAATACGACACGGCATCGTACCGAGAGTTCAGTTCATCCAGATCCATCACCGGCATCGAGAGCCATGCACGGAGCAGCCTTGCGCCCATCGGTGAAGAGCACCTGTCCATCACATCCACCAGCGCCGTACCCTCTCCTCCCGATGCTGGGCTGAATATCTCAAGGTTGCGGAAGGTGAACCTGTCCATCCATACGAACCTGTTTTCGTCTATCCTGGATATAGAGCAGATATGCTTCAGTCCCGAATGCTGGGTCTGCTCCAGGTACACGAGCAGGGCTCCTGCCGATGTCACGCCAAGGGGATAGATGTCTATTGCAAAGCCTTTGAGAGAGTCGACTCCGAGCTGCCGTTTGAGCTTTTCCACCGAGGATTCGTAGACAAATGCCCATTCTTCGAGAGTGGAGACATAGTAGTGGTCTCCGAACTTGTCTTTCACTCCCTTTTCATATCCCTTAGGGACAAGGAGCTCTTTCGGGGCGAATGAGGACAGGAGGGTGGAGATGTAGTCGAGTGTGCCTTCCGCTATCTGGAAAGTGCCCGTAGAGACATCGAGGAAAGCCGCTCCGCATCTGTCTTTCTCGAAAGTCAGGCCTGCAAGGTAGTTGTGCTCCTTCTGCTCCAGCAGCTGGTCGTTGAATGCAATGCCAGGGGTGACAAGCTCCGTGACTCCTCTCTTGACTATCTTCTTGGTGAGTTTCGGGTCTTCAAGCTGGTCGCATACCGCAACCTTGTACCCTGCTCTCACAAGACGCGGAAGATACAGGTCTATGGAATGGTGGGGAAACCCTGCGAGAGGCACGGACGAGGCCGACCCGTTTGCCCTCTTGGTCAACACAATACCGAGCACCTTGCTTGTGATGAGGGCATCATCGGCAAATGTCTCGTAAAAGTCCCCTACACGGAAAAGCAGCACAGCCTCTGGATACTGAGCCTTGACGCTGAAATACTGCTTCATCAGCGGGGTCTCTACTATCTTTTCATCTTTCATACCGATCCGGTGATATCATCTTTCACGGGCCGCTGTGGTTTTTCAGGCGGCTTTTCAGCCCTTGCAAGGGCAACTCCGCAAATTTACAACAAATTTTTCTTACATTTGGCGGTTAAAATAATGAAAAGAGCGCTTATAATATCATACTACTGGCCCCCTACAGGAGGGTCCGGAGTCCAGCGGTGGGTGAAATTCGCGAAATACCTGCCGGCTGAAGGCTGGCAGCCTGTCATCTACACCCCATCCAATCCGGAGGCCCTCGCCATCGACAAGTCACTCGTGGACGAGATACCTCCTGAAGTGGAAGTCATCAAGAGAAAAATATTCGAGCCTTACGGGATATACCGCCGGCTTCTCGGCAGGAAATCAGCCTCAGACGGAGGGAGCGACGAGGTCAACCCTGTCAACGGTCAGAAAAAGACCCTGAAGCAGAGGCTTTTCATGGCCATCAGAGGCAACCTGTTCATCCCGGACCCGAGATGCCTGTGGATAAAGCCTTCCATAAGGTTTCTGAAAAAATACCTGAAGTCCCATCCCGTGGACATCATCATCAGCACAGGACCGCCGCATTCCATGCACCTGATAGCTCTCGGGCTCGCGCGCGCAACAGGATTGCCGTGGATTGCAGATTTCCGCGACCCATGGACCAGACTGTTCTATTTCAAGCACCTTTCCATGACCGGACGGGTTGTTGAAAAGCACAGAAAATTGGAAAAGACAGTTCTGGACTCCGCTTCTGCCGTCGTGGCAGTCTCCCCGTTGGTCCGCCGGGATTTCATGGAAATGACAGGGACACGTGTGGAACTGATCACTAACGGCTATGACGAGAGCGACTTCGACGATGCCGTGGTGGAGAATGACGGATATTTCAACATTACCCACACAGGACTGTTCGCCGCAGACGGGAATCCGACCGTGCTGTGGGAAATTTTAGCGGACAAATGCCGTAATGACAGGGAATTCAATAACATGCTCAGAATAAGGCTTGCCGGGAAGACCGACAAGGAAGTCATAGACTCCATCAAAAAGGCAGGTTTGGGCACCCATCTCAGGGACAACGGCTACCAGCCTCATCAGGTGGCTGTGAAAGAGCAGAAAAACTCCTCGGTCCTGCTGCTTCCTTTGAGGAAAGAGCCGGAATACAAGGCTGTCCTGCCAGGGAAACTGTTTGAGTACATGGCTGCAGGAAGACCGATTCTCGGCATAGGCCAGCCTGACGGGGCAATGGCAATGGTGATGGAGGAATCGAAAACAGGCAAGGTCTTCGACTGGGATGATTCGGCTGCCATCTCCGGATTCATAGACAAGTGCTGGGAAATGTTCAGGAATGACGACATGGAATCCAGTGCGGCTGACATTTCAAGCTACTCGCGCAGGGCCCTTACGGGGAAAATGGCGTCGCTGATGGATTCCCTTATAGAAAATCAATCACAGGATAACTGACAATACAATGAAATACTCCAAGAATCTGAAAGAAGCATTGACATATCTCGGAATTGCCGTACTCTTCGTGGTGCTGGCATATGCTTTCGTGCCGGATGTGCTTTCCGGCAAGATAATGAACCAGTCGGACACTTCCGCATGGAGAGGGATGACTCACGAAATAGCCGAGCACAATGCCGCAAATCCTGACGACAAGACTCTGTGGACCAATTCCATGTTCGGCGGCATGCCTACGGTGGCGATGTATGACGAATTCCACGGGGACTGGACCAATCCTCTATACAAGGCGCTGATGACAGGGGCAAGACCCGCCAATTTCCTTTTCATCTCGCTGATCGGGGGCTTCCTGTTGATGCTCGCTTTCGGAGTGGACAAGTTCCTGGCCATCGCCGGTGCCATCGCCATCACCTTCTGCTCATACAATCTGCAGATTATCCAGGTGGGGCACAACACCAAGATGCAGGCAATCGCCTTCATGCCATGGGTGCTGGCAGGAGTGGTATTCACCTACAGAAGCGCCCTTGCATCCCTGAGAAAAAAAGAGGAAGGAACTGCAGGCTGGAAGAACTGGCTTCCCAAAACTGTCCTCGGGTCCGTGCTGTTTGCCATGGCATTGAGTTTCCAGATTAAGGCCAACCATCCGCAGATAACATATTATCTTGCCATCATCATTTTCCTGTATGCTATCACCTTATTCATCTGGCTGTGCTGCAACAGGGACAGGCGCAAGGCATTCGCCAAATTTTTCACGGCAAGCGCCCTGCTGCTCGTTATAGGAGGAATAGGTATCTCCACTAATCTCAACAAGCTGATTCCGACTTACAGATACGCTGAATACACCATGAGGGGAGGTTCCGAGCTGACGCCAGATTCGGATACCCACAATGACGAGGGGTTGGATCTCGGATATGCCACAGCCTGGTCCTACGGGATAGAGGAGACCCCTAATCTGCTTATTCCGGATTTCAATGGAGGCGCTTCATCGGGAGAGCTGAAAGGCAGGAGTTCGGAAACATACAGGCTGCTGCAGAGGGCAGGACAGCCTGGACTCGACCAGGTGATGAAAGCACTGCCTCTGTACTGGGGACCGCAGCCTTTCACGGCAGGACCGATGTATATGGGAGCCATAACTGTTTTCCTTTTCGTGCTCGGTCTCTGTCTCTATAAGGGGAAGGAGAAATGGTGGCTGGCAGTTGCATCGGTGATCGCGATATTCCTTGCGTGGGGCAACCATTTCATGTGGTTTACAAGACTGTGGTTTGAGTATGCTCCGATGTACAACAAGTTCAGGACAGTGTCCATGGCACTTGTCGTGCTTCAGGTCACACTCCCTGTGCTCGGATTCGTGATGCTCGACAGAATACTGAAAAACGGATATCCCAAAGCGGAAGTGATAAAATCGACTGCCATAGCATTTGCCGTCACTGCCGGATTCTGCTTCATATGCATCCTTTTCCCGGGAATTGCAGGAGATTTCAGAGGCGCAGGAGACGCCCAGCTGCCTGAAATGCTGTCCGACGCCCTTGCCGCCGACAGAAGAGGACTGCTGGTCAGCGATGCATGGAGATCATTGCTTTTCATTTCGCTTACGGCAGGTCTCCTGGTATTCATTTCAAAGTCGGAGAAATTTTCGGGGAAATCAGCAACTGCCATTACTGCCGCTGCCATCTGCCTCATGGTGCTGTTTGACCTTTGGGGAGTCGGCAAAAGATACCTCAACAGCAGCCATTTCGTCACTAAGAGGGATTTCAGCGGTCAGTTTGCCGAAAGGCCTGTGGACAGGATGATTCTGGAGGACACCGATCTTGACTACAGGGTGCTCGACATCAGCGTAAACACTTTCAATGATTCTCACCAGAGCTACCATCACCGCTGCATCGGAGGCTACAGCCCTGCAAAGCTGCAAAGGTATCAGGACCTGATAGAAAGATATCTCATGGGCGAGATAAATTCTGTCATCAGGACTGTGAATGAAGAGCAGACAATCGAGGGGACACAGGAGAATCTTCCTTACCTTCCTGTTGTCTCAATGCTGAACGGCAAATATATAATCGTCGGGGCGGAATACCCTCCTGTAGTCAACGGCCATACTTTCGGGAATGCGTGGTTTGTGGACAGTTTCGTGGCGGCAGACTCTCCTGACGATGAAATAGCACTTATCGGAGAGGTGGATCTGCACGACACTGCGGTGATAGGAGATGATTTCTCCTGGGCACAGGAAGCCTTCCCTGCAGGAGCATCCGGCTCAGGACAGGCCGGGACCGTCGCCTCCCATGACGGGCTCGCGGAATCAGAAAGCATCGTCATGACTCATTATGCCCCTAACGAGCTGAGATACAGCTACAGCACAGGAAGTGACAGGGCTGTGATATTCAGCGAGATATATTATCCTGAAGGCTGGACCCTCACCTGCATTCCTGCCGGTGAAGGGACTTCCTCTGAAGAGCTTCCTCTTTTCCGTGCCGACTGGATTCTCCGCGGAGCAATCATCCCTGCCGGTGAAGGGGAGCTTGTGATGCGTTTCGACCCGCAGTCCTACAGGACGGGTGAAGCCCTGTCAAGAGCGTCGTCCATCACGCTTCTGCTACTTCTCATCCTTTCCGCAGGAGGAATGGCCTTCATCTCCAGCAGAAAGGACGAGGCATGATACAATGTTATATTTAATTGAATGTTAATTATTTATCACTCATTCTCCTGTTCTTGGCCTTGATCCGGTCTGCGACCTACAAGGGCGATAGAGAGTTCGTAGAGGAGATAGAGAGGGATAAATACGAGAGACAGGGTGAACGGGTCTCCCGTAGGGGTGATGACGGCCGCCAGTACAAGCAGTACCACCACTGCATATTTTCTGTATTTCTTCAGCATGTCCTTGTCCACAAGACCGAGCTTGGACAGAATCCAGGCAAGAAGCGGCAGCTCGAACACGGCTCCCATGATAAAGACCATGATAAGGAATGTGTTGATATATGAGTTGAGGCTGATCTGGTTGACTACTGAAGCACTCAACTGATATTCCACAAGGAAACGGAATGTGAACGGAAACACAATGCAGTACCCCACTGCGCATCCGACATAAAACATCCCTGTCCCAAGCAGAAATGCTGTCCTCATGTTTCTGACTTCCTGTGGGAACAGGGCTGGACGGACAAATTTCCAGATCTGATAAATCAGGTACGGGAACACCAGCACAAGGGCAAGCCAGAAGGATGTGCTGACATGGGTCATGAACTGGGACGCGACATTGATGTTGATGATATCCACGGAGAATGTGCTGTCCCCGAAATCTGGAAGAAAAGGAAGTCTGCCTCCGACAGAGGCGAACATCCTGTAAAGGAAGAAATCGGAAGAGGTCGGGCCGAGGATGAACTTGTCGAAGATGTAGGGCATGGCAACGAATGTGGCGACAACAAGCACCACAAGGGCTACTGCCACCCTTATTAGAGCCCACCTCAACACCTCAAGATGTCCCCAGAAGGACATCTCATTTTCTTCCTGGCTTTTCATCTCCTGCCTCTTCGATATCCTTTTCTATTTCGTTCATCCCGTTCTTGAAGCTCCTTACGCCTTTGCCGAGACCGCGCATCAGCTCGGGAATCTTTTTCCCTCCGAACAGGAGGAGCACCACAAGGGCTATCAGAATTATTTCCCCTGCCCCGAGATTGAATATAAGCAGACTGCTCATTTCATTATTTGTTATAAGGTTTTCTCCTGTAGACCACAAATTCGTATTCTATTCCGGATTCCGCGTCAGTCTGTGGGGCAGTCCTTGATTCCTCCTCCCATTGCCCGGCATCAATCTCCAGGAAAAATGTGTCGGCATCTTCCACTGTGACATGGACTTCTGTGACATAAAGCCTGTCGGCCAAAGGCAATGCCTGCCTGTATATCTGACCGCCACCTATCACGAACATTTCGTCCCCTTCCGCCTTGCTGACTGCTTCTTCAAGCGACCCTGCAGGAAGGACTCCTTCAGGCAATGCATGGATTCCCGATTTGGAGACGACTATGTTCTGCCTGCCGGGAAGAGGGCGTCCTATTGATTCGAATGTCCTGCGCCCCATGATGACAGGACATCCCATGGTTACTTTCTTGAAATATTTCAGGTCCTCCCTGATGTGCCACAACAGGGAATTGTCTTTCCCTATTGCCCCATTATCGGCCACCGCCACTATAATATTCACCATCTTCTGTGTTCTTTACAATAATACAATGTGTCAGACAGCGACGGGAGCTTTGATTGCCGGCCACGGGTCATAGCCTTCAAGGGAGAAGTCCTCGTAACGGAAACTGAAGATGTCCTTTACTTCAGGATTGATCTTCATTACCGGCAGGGGGCGAGGCTCGCGCGAAAGCTGGAGGGCGACCTGTTCGAAATGATTCTGGTAGATGTGGGTGTCACCGGTTGTATGGATGAATTCTCCCGGCTTCAAGCCGCATACCTGGGCTATCATCATGGTCAGAAGAGCATAGGAAGCGATGTTGAAAGGCACCCCGAGGAACACATCGGCGCTTCTCTGGTACAGCTGGCATGAGAGTTTTCCGTCCGCCACATAAAACTGGAACATGGTGTGGCACGGAGGCAGAGCCATCCTGTCAACTTCGGCAACATTCCATGCCGACACTATCATCCTTCTTGAATCCGGATTCCTGCGGATCATCTCTATCACATTGGACAGCTGGTCTATCGTCTTGCCGTCAGGAGTCGGCCAGCTGCGCCACTGATGCCCGTAAACAGGACCGAGATCCCCGTTTTCATCCGCCCATTCATCCCATATGGACACTCCGTGGTCTTTAAGATATTTAATGTTGGTATCTCCTGAGATAAACCACAGCAACTCATAAATTATGGACTTGAGATGCACTTTCTTGGTAGTGAGAAGGGGGAATCCCTGCTGGAGGTCGAAGCGCATCTGATAGCCGAACACGCTCTGGGTGCCCACCCCGGTCCGGTCAGACTTCATCACTCCGTGCTCCCTTATATGGCGTAAAAGGTCAAGATACTGTTTCATGATACGATTATCACATTAGTAATGCACAAACATACAAAGATAATCATAGTTCCGGAATCAGCCTGCAATGGAAGCGAGGAAAGTGAAGACGCGCTGGTCGGGAGCATCCTTCATCAGGACTGTCTTGTCCCTGTCGAGAACATAGAGCGACGGGATTGCGCGGACATTGTAGAGAATATCGTTGCGGATAATGCCGTTGGGGTCGTAACCATTGTACCATGCAGACGGATAGAGGGACATATAGTCATACCATGCCGCAATATCTTCGTCTATATAGACATTCACCACCGCCAGCCGGCCTGATTCTATCAAGGAGTCCACCGCCAGTGCATCCGTCAGCACCCTTATTATCTCTTCACATGCATTGCATCCCGGATTGCTGAAAAACAGAAGGGTGTACTCGGCATCTATGCCATAGAGAGAATGCATCCTGCCTGAAGCATCGCTGAAAACAAAATTGGCGGCCCGTGAACCGACCTCATTGAGGGAACACATTTGGGCATCATATGCATAAGCCTCCCGTTCCGTCTCTGAAATGCCATCATACCCTGCCATCCTGGCCGCATAGACCCCGTAAAGGTCTTCATCCCTCAATGGAGAATTGGGGTCATAGAGATACCTTTCCGCAAATTCAGTGACTGTCTCGAATATGTTGGAGGATGTGTCGGCCCTTTCACATGCTGAGGCCCTGTCGAAAAGCCTTGCCATTGCCTTCCGGGCCTGGCGGTAATCCACAGCCTGAAGCACAGCGGTGAAATTGGCGAATTCCTGCTCCACATCGCCTTTCTTCACTCCGCTTACCAAGGAAGAATCGCATGGATAATGCCGCGAAGTGTCCGTGAAGTCATCCCAGAAATGCTCGGACAGGTAGACGAACGCCTCCGCCTGATCATCCGCATACATCACCGGAACTTCCACCGCAGGGAATTTCAACGGAACGAATTCCTGCTGTCTGACGCAGCCCTGATACGCCACGACAGACATGACAGCCAACAGCATGACCGGAATCCTGAATCTGACAGGGACAGACCTCATACCCTTGAAAGTCATTTCCTGTTCACTCCTTCCTGCTCCGCCTGGGAAATGTTGATGATAAAGTCTCCTATCCTTTCGAGCTCGGCCACAACATCCATATAATAGACTCCAGTCTGATAGTTGTAGCTGTCGTTCTCGATATTGGCGATATGCTCCTCGCGCAGATTGTTCCTGCATGAATTTATCTGGTCTTCCGCATCCTGGGCATTGGAAATGTCCTTCAATGACGGATTCTTGAGATTGTCGAGCATTGCAACATATGCTTCCTCCACTGTGTCGAGCATCCTGTTTAGCCTCTTCAGCATCTCGGCGTCGAAAATCTTGCTGTGGGCATTCTTCCTCTGGAGAATCCTTCCGATAGCCTCTCCCGAATCTCCAAGGCTCTCCATCTCGCCGATAATCTTGTACATCGCCTTCATCCTGTTGTCGGAATTCTCGCTGAGCTCGCCTTTGGACACCTCGTTGAGATAGGATGCAATCTCGTACTCTATCCTGTCGGTAATCTCCTCGTATTTCACGAGCTTCTGGTTCAGCTCCGAGAACTTGTCGTTGTCCTGCTCGTTGATAGCCAGTCTGATATAGGCGAAATCCTTGTAGCACAACTCGCCGAAATGTATTATCTCCTGCTGTGCCTCATCGAGAGACAGCTCTGCGGTGTTGAGAGGACCGCCCTGGATATATTTCAGTCTGAAAATCTCTTCCTCGCCTTCAGGATTCTTGATAATGAACTTCACGACTTTCTCTATGACAGGGACGAACCATATCAGAATCAATGTATTGCAAAGGTTGAACAGAGTATGCAGCATCGATACTCCATACAGGAATGATGTCTGGACCTCAGTATTGCCGCTGCCTGCTGAAAGGTCGGCAGTCATTGGATTAGGAAGCCCGAAAGAAGCCACGATGATTCCCACAAGCTTCAGGAAAGGATGGAAAAGTATCAGCAGCCAGAACACTCCGAACACATTGAACACGGTGTGTGCCATTGCCGCCCTCTTTGCAGAGACATTTCCGACCGCGGCCGCTATGTTGGCCGTGATGGTGGTTCCTATATTTTCTCCAAGCACCATGGCCGCAGCTATTTCAAACGGAATCCATCCGAAATTGACCATCACAAGGGTCAGGGCCATTGTTGCACTGGAAGACTGCAGGACGATGGTAAGAAGAGACCCGAGGAGCACGAAAAGCAGAACCGAGCCGAAGCCGAAATCCGTCCATTTCTGGATGAATGCAAGAGTTTCAGGATGGCTGCTCAGGTCCGGAACCGAATCCTTGAGGGCCGCAAGTCCCATGAAAAGGAGGGCAAATCCGA